>DASZKN010000090.1:0-10106 GCA_035552855.1 Trebonia sp.
CCCTCCCCGCAGGCGGTCACGTCAAGCGGGACCTCGCGCCAGCCGAGGACGGTGAGCCCCTCGTCCTCGGCGAGGGCGGCGATGCGGTCGGTCGCCCCGGCCCGCTTCGACTCGTCGGCCGGGAGGAAGGCCAGCCCCGCCGCGTACGCTCCCGTCTCGGGAAGCGCGAATTCCGTGACCGACCGGAAGAACTCGTCCGGTATCTGCGTGAGGATGCCCGCGCCGTCGCCCGTCTCCGGGTCGGCGCCCGCCGCGCCGCGGTGCTCCAGATTGCACAAGACACGCAGGGCGCTGGCCACGACATCGTGGCCGCCCCGGGCCGAGAGATCCGCCACGAATCCCACGCCGCAGGCGTCGTGTTCGAACCGGCTGTCGTACAAACCGTCGGTTGCGGCAGGCACCATCCATACTCCTGTCGTCTAAGTCCGCTGTAATGCCATGTTGCGGTCGGGACGACGCTGGCCCTGCTGCTACACGTAAGTTACGTCGACATTACATGACCGGTGAATCCCTTTCCAGAGCCGACTTGTGCGACGTCTGGCCGGAAGCGGTACGCCTGCGCCTGGTGCGAGCGAGGTAGACGACGGCACCGGCCAGCACGACCGCGTCGCCTAGTTCTCCGGCTCGCAGGCCAAGCACGACCGGTAGATGACCGATACCCAGCCAAAACAAGGCGAAACCGCCCGCCGCGTAGGCCGCTGCCTGCAACGCGAAGGCCCGGTCGCCGGACAGGTTAAGACGCCGTGACGCCCAGATGACGGCGATACCCGCGGTGATCTCCCATAGCGCCAGGTAAAGGAACACCGGCTGGAATGTGGCAAAATTCTCATAGCCCGGAAGGCGATGCGCCGGTGAAATCGCCACCGCCCACCACAGCGAGGACGGCCGCCCGTAGTTCTCCTGCGCCGCCCAGCCGCCGAGGGCCGCGACCGCGTAGCCGAACGCCATCGCCGGAGCGACCGCGCCCGCCACCTCCCGGAGCCGGACGTCGCGGCGGATGTCGCGCCGGATGTAGCGCCCGCGCCGGCGCCGGCGCCAGTGGCGGCAGGCCGCCCAGGCCGCGAGCGTGCCGAGCGCGGCGGCGCCCGGGTAGCCGAGCGCCTCGTCCCAGGTCCTGATCCCCTGCCAGACGCCCCCGGGGAGCGGCGCGAGCAGGCCGGCGAGCACGGCCGGGATGAGGCCGGCCGGGACCGCCCACACGGCGATGTCCATGATCACGCCGGGGCGGCCGCCGGCGGCGCGGTAACGGCGTTCGGCCAGCACGATGGCGAGGATGATGCCCGCGACGATGAACAGCGCCTGCCCGCGCGCCGGCACCGGCCCGAGCCGCCACGAGGCATGCGACAGGCTCGGGATGTACGCGAGGGGCATACCGCTCGCCTCCCGGGCGGTGTCAGCGCGCGCGGACGCCCGCGGCCAGATCGGCCGCCAGGTCGCGCGCCGCCGCGATCGCCGACGCGCTGTCCGGGGCGTCGCCGAGGCGGCGGACGAACGCCGAGCCGACGATGACGCCGTCGGCGAAGCCCGCGACCTCGCGTGCCTGGTCGCGGTTGCTCACGCCGAGGCCGACGGCCACCGGCAGGCCGGTGTGCGCGCGGGTGCGCGCGACCAGCCCGGCGGCGCCCGAACTGACCGCCGCGCGCGTGCCGGTGATGCCCATCAGGCTCGCGGCGTAGACGAAGCCGCTGCACACGGCCGTGATCTCGGCGATGCGCGCGGTCGTCGAACTGGGCGCGACGAGGAAGACACGGTCGAGCCCGCGGGCCTGCGAGACCTCCAGCCAGTCGCCGGCTTCCTCCGGCGTCAGGTCCGGCGTGATCAGCCCGGACCCGCCGGCGTTCGCCAGGTCCCGGGCGAACGTCTCCACGCCGTACCGGTCGACCGGGTTCCAGTACGTCATGACCAGCGCGGCGGTGCCCGCGTCGGCGATGGCGTGCACCATGTCGAGCACGTCGCTGATCCGGGTGCCGTTCTTGAGCGCCCGGTACACCGAGCCGGCGATCACCGGGCCGTCCATCAGCGGGTCAGAGTAGGGCAGCCCGACCTCGATGACGTCGGCGCCCGCCGCCGCCATGGCCAGGGCCGCCTTGACCGCGGTCTCCTTGTCGGGGAAACCGGCCGGGAGGTACCCGACGAGCGCGGCGCGATCTTCGGCCGCCGCCTTGCCGAACGCCGTCGCTACCGCGCTCATCGTGCTCACACTCCGAACCATTGGGACGCGGTGGCCACGTCCTTGTCGCCGCGGCCGGAGAGGTTCACCAGGATCAGGGCGCCCGGGCCGAGTTCGCGCCCGACCTGCATCGCGCCCGCGATCGCGTGCGAGGACTCCAGGGCCGGGATGATGCCCTCGGTCTTGCAGAGGGCGGAGAAGCCCGCCATCGTCTCGGCGTCGGTGACGCTCCGGTACTCGGCGCGGCCGATGTCCTTGAGCCACGCGTGCTCGGGGCCGACGCCCGGGTAGTCGAGGCCGGCCGAGATCGAGTGCGTGTCGAGGGTCTGGCCTTCGTCGTCCTGCAGCAGGTAGGTGCGCATGCCGTGCAGCACGCCCGGTGATCCGAGGCTCAGCGTGGCGGCCGTGTGGTCCGGGCGGCCGTCGCCCTCGCCGCCGGCCTCGCAGCCGATCAGCCGGACGCCCGCGTCGGGGATGAACGCGTGGAAGACGCCGATCGCGTTCGAGCCGCCGCCGACGCAGGCGATGACCGCGTCGGGCAGTTCACCGGTGAGGCCGAGCACCTGCTGGCGAGCCTCGATGCCGATGATCCGCTGGAAGTCGCGGACCATCATCGGGAACGGGTGCGGCCCGCCGACCGAGCCGATGCAGTAGTGGGTGGTCTCGACGGTCGTGACCCAGTCGCGGAACGCCTCGTTCATCGCGTCTTTGAGCGTCCTGGTCCCGGCCGTGACCGGGATGACCTCCGCGCCGAGCATGCGCATGCGGGACACGTTCAGCGCCTGCCGCCGCGTGTCCTCCTCGCCCATGTACACGGCGCACTCGAGGCCGAGCAGCGCGCAGGCGGTCGCGGTGGCGACGCCGTGCTGGCCGGCGCCGGTCTCGGCGATCACCCGGGTCTTGCCCATCCGCTTGGTGAGCAGCACCTGGCCGAGCACGTTGTTGATCTTGTGGGAGCCGGTGTGGGCGAGGTCCTCGCGCTTGAGCAGGATCCGGGCGCCGCCCGCGTGCTCGGCGGCGAACCGCTTGGCCTCGGTCACCAGCGTGGGGCGCCCGGCATAGTTCTTCAGCAGGTCATCGAGTTCGGCCGTGAAGCCGCGGTCCGCGCGGGCCGCCTCGTATTCCTTGGTGAGCTGCTCGAGCGCCGCCATGAGCGACTCGGGCGCGAAGCGGCCGCCGAAGGAACCGAAGTGCCCCGCCACATCCGGGACCGGGGAGATATCGGGCTCTGCTGCTGGTGCGCTGTCCACGTCGCAACCCTATCGCGCTAGCCGGATCGGGCTAGCCGCGCTCCCCGCGCAGGGCCGGGTGCGACCCGGCCGTGACCAGGTCGGCGACGGCCGCCCGCGGGTCCTTCTCGGTCACCAGCGACTCACCGACCAGGACCGCGTCCGCGCCGGCGGCGGCGTACGCGAGCAGGTCGTGCGGGCCGCGCACGCCGGACTCCGCGATCTTGACCACGCCCTCGGGGATCCGCGGCGCGAGCCGGGTGAAGATCGACCGGTCCACCTCGAGCGTGCCGAGGTTGCGCGCGTTCACCCCGATGACCGTGGCGCCCGCGTCGATCGCCCGTTCCAGCTCCTCGTCAGCGTGCACTTCGACCAGCGGCAGCAGGCCGATCGACACGGCGCGCTCGACCAGCGAGACGAGCGCGCTCTGCTCGAGCGCGGCGACGATCAGCAGCACCAGGTCCGCGCCGTACGCGCGGGCCTCCCACAGCTGGTAGGAGCTGACGACGAAGTCCTTGCGGAGCAGCGGGATCTGGACGGCCCGCCGGACGGCGGCGAGGTCGTCGAGCGACCCGCCGAACCGGCGCTGCTCGGTCAGCACGCTGATCGCGCTCGCGCCGCCGGCCTCGTAGTCGCCCGCGAGGGCGGCCGGGTCGTCGATCGGAGCCATGGCGCCGCGCGACGGGCTGGCCCGCTTGACCTCGGCGATCACGCTGACGCCGGCGGCCTTGAACGCCGCCATGGCATCGATCGGGGAGGGCGCCTGCCGCGCCTTTTCCTTCAGCTGCTCGAGCGAGACGTGCCGCTGCCGTTCCGCGAGATCGGCACGCACGCCCTCAAGGATCTCGTCGAGAACACTCACCCGGAACGTCGTCCCCTCAAATCGGAAATGTTGCGCCACCGATGCTAGCCGCAACCGGCCCGCGCCTTCGGCGGCCCCCCTGGAGTTTGCCTCCGCAATGCATTAGCGATACTTCCCCGTGACGGGCATCACGTCAGTCGCGGGGGCGCGCCTTCCCCGCCCGGCCGGCGCCGGCTTCCGCCTCGTCCGCGGCCGGCCCCGCGGTCGGGTCGTCCCCGCCGCTGAGCGTCTCCCACATCGACGCCGAGTCGCGCGGGCCCGCGGGCGCCGTGTCCGGCCCGGGGGCCGCGTCCGTTCCGGCGCCGCCGGACGCGGCGGACCGCCGCCGCGGCAGTTCGTACCGGGACGACATCACTGGCCAGTCCGCGCCCCGCATGAGCGTCAGCAGGCCCGCCGCGACGATGAGCAGCGCCCCCGCGATCACTGCGTACCGCCAGGAGGCCCCGCTCATAACGGCGTGCCCGGCCGAGCCCGCGACCACGAAGGCCCCGCCGGGCGACGACCCGCCGCTCGTCGTCGACCCGGCCGTGCCGGACACGACGGCCGACTCCGGCGAGGCGACGTTGCCCGCCGCCACGCTCACGACCGACGCCGCGGTGACCGACGCGGTGGCCACCGCCCCGGCCCCGGCGCCGAACGCGGCGAGCAGCACCCCGGCGCCCCGCCGCCACACCCCGCGGGTGGCGATGATCGCGGCGAGGCACGCCAGCGCCGCGATCGCCAGCCCGCCCGCGAGCGGCACGAGGTCGGTACCCGTCACGCCGACGGTCTGCCGCGGCAGCGGCTTGGGCTGGATGAAGACGGCCTGCGCCCACTGCTCGCGCAGGGCCAGCCAGATCAGCCCGGCGCCGACCGCGCCGGTCAGCAGGGCGAGCGTGTATTCACGCCGGACGTTCACGGCCGCTCGCCCACCGTCGCGTCCAGCACGTCCGCGTCGAAGCAGGTGCGGTCGCCGGTGTGGCACGCGCCGCCCACCTGGTCGACCTTCACGAGGATCGCGTCGGCGTCGCAGTCGAGCGCCACCGACTTGACCCACTGCTGGTGGCCGGAGCTCTCACCCTTGACCCAGTACTCCTGGCGGCTGCGGGACCAGTAGGTGCAGCGGCCCGTCGTCAGCGTCCGGTGCAGCGCCTCGTCGTCCATCCACCCGAGCATCAGGACCTCGCCGGTGTCGTACTGCTGGGCGATCGCGGCCATCAGCCCGCCCGCGTCGCGCTTGAGCCGCGCCGCGATCTTGGGATCCAGCTGCGAGGGGCGCACGGCGTCTGTCATCGTTTCCCTCTCTTTAGGGCATTTCACGGGTCCAGGGCTGGCCCCCTGGCGGGCAAAGTTCGTCTCGCCCCATGTCACCGGGGCCGGTTACAGCCTACGATCTCCTCGTGAGCTACTCGCGGGAAGAACGTCTCGCCCTGGCGGCGCTGCTCGAGGAGACCGGTCCCGACGCGCCGACGCTGTGCGCCGGCTGGCAGACCCGTGACCTCGCCGCGCACCTCGTGCTGCGGGAAAGCCGCCCCGACGCGGCCGCCGGGGTGGCCGGCGGGCCGCTCGCCGGCTATACCGCCATGATCCAGCGGCGGCTCAGCGCCAGGCTTAGCTACGCGGAACTCATCCAGGCTTTCCGCAACGGTCCCCCGCGACTGTCCCCGTTCGCCTTGCCCAGGCTGGACGAAGCCGGGAACACCGTGGAGTACTTCGTCCACCACGAAGATGTCCGCCGGGCCAGCCCGGGCTGGGCGCCACGGGAACTGCCCGGCGGCCTGACCGACTACCTGTGGAACCACCTGAAGCGAGCGAGAATAATGCTGCGCCGGTCCCCGGTCGGCATCGAGGTGGCCAGGGACGGCGGCACCGACGGCGACGGCCGCTACCGGCTCACGCTGAAGAACGCGACGCCGGCCGTCACGGTCACCGGATCGCCCGCGGAGCTGACCATGTGGGCGCTCGGCCGGACGAGCGCGGCCAGCGTGCGCCTCGACGGTCCCGAGAACGCGGTCGCCAGGCTGCGTGCCTGGCGCCAGGGCCTGGCGCCAGGCACTGGCGCTAGCGGCCCATCTCGCGCTTGAGCCGCGCGAGGTCGTCCTCGACGTCGTGCCGCGGCGCCGGGGTCGCGGGCGTTTTCGCGGTCGTGGTCACGGGGGTAGTCGCGGGGATGGTCGCGGTGACGGGCGGGACGGCGATCGCCTGTTCCCGCGCGGCCCGCGGCCTGCGCACCTGGTGGTCACCCTCAGCCGCGCGGCTCCGCTTGACCTGCCTGCGCTTGCGCGCTCCGGCGATCTTCACGGCCACGTAGGCGCCGCCCGCCACGATGGCGACGAACGCTATCGCCGTGAGCAAACCGAGGAAGACATGGATAAGCGAGTCGACGACGAAGAAAACGACGATCCCGCCGATCACAACGGCGCCGACCTTCAGCCAGTTCATCCGGCGCCCCCTTTCTGCTGGGTCTAGTTCGATAATAATCGGGTTCGGAACGCGCCGCGCCGGCCGGCCGCGGCATCGCGCAAGCAGGTATGGGGAAGGCATAGGTCATGCAGGTACTCGGGATCGACATCGGCGGCACTGGCATCAAGGGAGCGCCGGTGGACGTCACCACAGGCCAGCTGGCCACCGAGCGCAAAAAGATAGCCACCCCGCGCCCGTCCACGCCCGGCGCGGTCGCCGAGGTTGTGAAGGAACTGGCTTCCTCTTTCGGCTGGACGGGGCCGACCGGGGCGACGTTCCCCGGCGTGGTCACCGCGGGGACCGTGCGGACGGCCGCCAACGTGGACAAGTCGTGGGTCGGCACGGACGCGGCGACCGCCTTCGGGGAGGCGATCGGCGCCGAGGTGACCGTGCTGAACGACGCGGACGCCGCGGGCATCGCGGAGATGACGTTCGGGGCGGGCAAGGGCGAGTACGGGACCGTGCTCATGCTGACGTTCGGCACCGGGGTCGGCAGCGCGCTGTTCACCGGCGGCGTGCTGGTCCCGAACACCGAGTTCGGCCACATCGAGATCCGCGGCAAGGACGCGGAGACGCGGGCCTCCGAGCGCGGGAAGGAAGCGCACGGCTGGGGGTGGAAGGAATGGTCCCACCGCGTCGACGAGTACATGCGGCGGATGGAGGCACTGCTGTCGCCCGATCTGATCATCGTGGGCGGCGGAATCAGCAAGGAGTCGGACAAGTGGGTGCCGCTGCTGACCGGCGTCCGCGCCCGGATCGTGACGGCGAGCCTGCACAACGACGCCGGAATCGTCGGCGCGGCGATGGCCGCCGCGGGCATCGGCACCGCGAAGAGCCGCGCGCCGCGGTCCGCCGGCCGGGCGACGGGCACTCCGGTCGCCGCGCTGACACCCCGGCCGGCGCGCAGACACCCCCGGCCGGCGCGGGCGAACTGAGTCGGTGACGCGAGCGGGCTCGGCGGCGGGCGGTTAGCGGACCGGGTAGCCCGCCGCGCGCAGCGTGTCCTTGACGGCGGCGACGCGGAGCGTGCCGAAGTGGAACACGCTCGCCGCCAGCACCGCGTCCGCGCCGGCGGCGATCGCGGGCGGGAAGTGCGCGGGCGCGCCGGCGCCGCCGCTCGCGATCACCGGCACGGTCACGACCGCCCGGACCAGCCGGATCAGCTCCAGGTCGAAGCCTTCCCGCGTGCCGTCGGCGTCCATCGAGTTCAGCAGGATCTCCCCAGCTCCGAGCTCGACCGCCCGCCGCGCCCAGTCCACGGCGTCGATGCCGGTCCCGGTCCGGCCGCCGTGCGTGGTCACCTCGAATCCGCTCGCCGTCGGCGCGCCGCCGGGCACCCGGCGCGCGTCCACCGACAGCACCACGCACTGCGAGCCGAACTGCCGCGCCGCCTCCGCCAGCAGTTCCGGCCGGGCGATCGCCGCCGTGTTCAGCGACACCTTGTCGGCCCCCGCCCGCAGCAGCGCGTCCACGTCCGCGCACGACCGCACGCCGCCGCCGACCGTCAGCGGGATGAACACCTGCTCGGCCGTCCGCGCCACCACGTCGTACATGGTCGCCCGGCCGCCGCTGGACGCGGTGATGTCGAGGAACGTCAGCTCGTCGGCGCCCTCGGCGTCATACCGGGCGGCGAGTTCCACCGGGTCGCCGGCGTCCCGCAGGCCGCGGAAGTTCACGCCCTTGACGACCCGGCCGCCGTCGACGTCCAGGCAGGGGATGACCCGCACCGCGACCGTCACCGGCCCGCGTCCCCGACGCCGGCCTCGCGGTGCGCCACCGCCTCCACCTCGACGAGCATCCGCGGGTCGATGAGCGCCGCGACCTGCACCATCGACGTCGCGGGCCGCACCTCGCCGAACGCGATCCGGTGCGCCTCCCCCGCCTCCCGCCAGCGGGAGATGTCGGTCACGTAGATCCGGGTCCTGACGACGTCGGCGAGGCTGGCGTCGAACGCATCGAGCGCCTTGCTCACGTTCAGCAGCGCCTGCTCGGTCTGCCGGGTCATGTCGCCCTCGTAGACGACCTCGCCGTCGGCCATCGACGTGCAGCCGCTCACGTAGATCAGGTCACCGGCCGCCACCGCCCGGCTGAACCCGACGATGTCCTCGTACGGACCGCCCGATCGCGTCCGCCGCCGCGCCGGGCTCATGCCGACACCGCCGCGAGCGCCTCGCGCAGCGTGAACGCCCCCGCGTACAGGGCCTTGCCCACGATGGCCCCTTCCACTCCGTCCGGCACCAGCGTCGCCAGCGCTCGCAGGTCATCCAGGGACGACACTCCCCCGCTGGCCACGACCGGGGCGGCGGTCCGGGCGCAGACGGCGCGCAGCAGCCCCAGGTTCGGCCCGCGCAGCGTGCCGTCCTTCAGCACGTCGGTGACCACGTAGCGGGCACAGCCGGCGGCGTCCAGCCGGGCCAGCGTCTCGTAGAGGTCGCCGCCCTCCGACGTCCAGCCGCGCGCCGCCAGCGTGGTGCCGCGGACGTCGAGCCCGACCGCGATCGCCTCGCCGTGCTTCCCGATGACCGACGCCACCCAGTCCGGCTGCTCGAGCGCCGCGGTGCCGATGTTCACCCGCGCGCAGCCGGTCGCCAGCGCGCGTTCCAGCGACGCGTCGTCCCTGATCCCGCCGGACATCTCGACGGCGATGTCGAGCTTGCCGGCCACCGCGGCCAGCAGTTCGGCGTTCGACCCGCGCCCGAACGCCGCGTCCAGGTCCACCAGGTGCAGCCACGACGCCCCGGCTTCCTGCCACGCCAGCGCGGCGGCGAGGGGGTCGCCGTACGAGGTCTCGCTTCCCGCGGCGCCCTGCACCAGGCGCACCGCCTGCCCGCCCGCCACGTCAACGGCGGGCAGCAACGTCAATGTGCTCACAGCGTCTCCAGCCAGTTAGACAGCACGACCGCGCCGGCGGCGCCCGACTTCTCCGGGTGAAACTGGGTCGCGGACACCACGCCCTGCTCGACCGCGGCGGCGAACGGCTCGCCGTGCCCGGCCACCGTGATCCGCGCCCCGGCCGCGGCGAGCGGGCCGGCCGCGGCCCGCCGCAGCGCGTATGAGTGGACGAAGTAGAACCGGGTCCCGGCGTCGAGCCCCGCGAACAGCGCCGACCCGGGCGCCGCCGTCACCGTGTTCCAACCCATGTGCGGCAGCACCGGCGCGTCGAGCCGCTCGACGACGCCCGGCCAGATCCCGCACCCGTCCGCGCGCACGCCGTGCTCGACGCCCGCCGCGAACAGCACCTGCATCCCGACGCAGATGCCGAGCACCGGGCGTCCCAGCTCGACCCGCCGGGCGATGATCTTGTCCCCGCCGACCGCGCGCAGCCCGGCCATGCACGCCGCGAACGCGCCGACGCCGGGCACGACCAGACCGGGGCACTCCAGGGCCGCGCCCGGGTCGGCGG
>DASZKN010000091.1:0-3373 GCA_035552855.1 Trebonia sp.
ATGGGGGCCCTCGACGCCGCGGTCCGCGCGGGTAAGGCGCTCTACGTCGGCATCTCTTCCTATTCCCCGGAACGCACCCTGGAGGCTGTTAACATCCTCCGCTCTCTCGGGACGCCGTTGCTGATCCACCAGCCCTCGTACTCGCTGCTGAACCGGTGGATCGAGGGCGGGCTGCTCGACGTCCTGGAGAAGGAAGGCGTCGGCTGTATCGCGTTCTCGCCGCTCGCGCAGGGCCTGCTATCGACGAAGTACCTAAGCGGCATCCCCGAGGGATCACGGGCCAGCCGGGACGGCTCGCTATCGCGGGACCAGATCAGCGAGCGGACGCTGACCCACGTGCGCGCGCTGAACGAACTCGCCGCGGCTCGCGGCCAGTCGCTCGCGCAGATGGCGATCTCGTGGGTGCTGCGCGACCCGCGGGTGACGTCGGCGCTGATCGGCGCCCGTAACGTCGACCAGCTCGAGGAGAACCTGGCCGCGGCCGACAAGACCGAGTTCAGCGCGGACGACCTGAGCGCGATCGACCAGCACGCGGTCGACGCGGGCATCAACATCTGGTCCGCGTCGAGCGACAAGTAGCAACCCCAGCCGGCTCCCCGCCTCAGCGGGAGGACCTGGCCGGCATCAACCCGATGGGCGGCACCGGCCGACAGCCCGGTAGCGGCACCGGCCGACTGACCCGTTTACGATCGGGGCATGGCTGACGGTCTGCTGTTCGTGTACACCGATCCGGGACCCGTCCCGGAGACCGAATTCACCGACTGGTACGACAACGAGCATGTCCCCGCCCGGCTCGCTGTGCCGGGGTTCACCTCGGTGGCGCGCTACCGCGCGCTCGACGGCCTGACGCCGCCGTGGCTCGCCACCTACGAGATAGTCCCCGGCACGCTCGAGTCTCCGGAGTACAAGGCGCTCGCGGACACCGCGAGCGTCCGGGAGAAGTCGATCATGTCGCGGCTGGCCGGTCTCGAGCGGCGCGTCTACGGGCTGGTCGAGGAACACTACGCGGCCGGCCGGGGACCGGGGTCCGCCCGCCGCGGCGGCACGGCGGGCGGCGGCACGGCGGGCGGCGGCGGTGACGCCGCGCCGGTCGTGATGGCCGTGTCGATGTCCGTCCCCGCCGGGACCGAGGACGACGTCGACGCCTGGTATGCCCAGGAGCACTACCCGATGCTGCTCGCGGTCCCCGGCTGGCGCCGCGTCCGCCGGTACCGGCTCGCAGCCGGCACCGGGCCGGCGTACCTGTCCCTGCACGAACTCGACGGCCAGCACGTCTTCGACGAAGACAGGTACAAGGACGCGACCTCGACCCCGTGGCGGGCGCGGATCCTGGAGACCGCGATCGGGCGCGAAAGGCGCGTGTTCGGGCTGCACAAGGCGTGGTCGTGACTCCCGGCCCGGTTCCCCCCGGCGCGGGGCACGTGCTCACCGCGCGGGGCAGCGTGATGGCGTTCAAGGCGGTGGCCGCCTCGACCGGCGGGGACTTCTCCCTCATGGAGCGGACGCTGCCGCCCGGCGGCCGCCGCCCGCCGGCGCACCGGCACGTGAACTGCTCCGAGGCGTTCTTCGTCCTCGACGGTTCGGTGGCGTTCATCCTCGACGGCACGCAGTCCCGCGGCCATCCCGGCGATTTCCTGCTGGTGCCGCGGGGGGCGGGGCACACGTTCGGCAACGCGGGGACGGAGACGGCCCGGCTGCTCGTGCTGCACGCGCCCGCGATGGACGCGTACTTCGAGGAACTGCAGCGGCTGTGGTCCGGCGACACCCCGCCGGACCCGGCCACCGAGCACGAGCTGATGTCCCGGTTCGGGATGGAACCGGCCTAACGGGGTTTCTGGTCGTCCGTCGCGCGCCAGATCGTCGGGCCGGCCGGAAAGCCGTCCGCGGCGTGCGTGCGCATGAGCAGGCACCGCTCGATCGTCAGCTCGAACAACGCCTCTTCCTCGAACCCCGGCCACAGCACCCCGTCGCGTTCGGCGAGCGCCTGCTCGCGCACGATCGCGCCCGCCGCGGACGCCACGCCGCCGGGCACCTCCGCCGCCAGGCCGCTCGCGGCGAACCCGTCGTCCTCATGAGGCGGCGGGCACGTCTCGCTGTGCAGGGCGTAGCGTCCGTCGCGTCGCAGGTCGGCGAGCTTGGGCCCGTTGATGACGAGCACGTGCAGGCCGGCCGGGCTGACGAACGGGCAGACCGGATGCACGCGCGGCCCGCCGTCCGCCCGCACGGTCGCGAGGAACCCCAGGCCGAGCCCGTGCACGTAGAACTGCTGACGCCCGGCCGCTGCCAGCGCGGGCGACCGCTTCTCGAACTCCGTCCATGTGATCATGGTCAGCGACCGTAACGGGCTATCACTGACATCCTTTGTCAGTGGTAGCCCGCAGCCGGGCCTAGGCTGACCTGCATGCGCGCCGACCGTCTCGTCTCGCTGGTGCTGTTGCTGCAGTCCCGCGGCCGCCTGTCCGCCACCGCGCTCGCCGCCGAACTGCGGGTCTCCGTCCGCACCGTGTACCGCGACCTCGATGCCCTCAGCTCCTCAGGGGTGCCGGTACTCACCGAAGCTGGCCCTAACGGCGGATGCTGGCTCCTCGACGGTTACGCCTTTCCGCTGCGCGGCCTGACGCCCGACGAGGCCGCGGCCCTGTTGCTGCCGGGCGTTCCGGCCGCGCTCGCCGAACTCGGCCTCGCCGCTCCCCTCGCCTCCGCGCACCGGAAGATCAGCGTCACGTCCGGCCAGGCCGCTCCGGCGCTGGTGCATCTGGACATGCCCCGCTGGTTCGGCGCGAAAGAGGAGGTACCGCACCTGCACACGCTGGCCGAGGCGCTCAGGCGGGAACGCCGGGTCCAGATCTGGTACCGGGACGACGCGCGACCACGGACGCTCGATCCCCTGGGCCTGGTGAACAAGGCGGGTCTCTGGTACCTGGTGGCGCATGCTGTCAGGGACGCTGGTGTGGCAGGGACCGGTGTGGCAGGGACCGGTGCGGCAGGGACCGGTGCGGCGGGAGCCGGGGCGGCGCGGCGGCCCACGGTGTTCCGCGTCGGGCGGATCACGTCGGCGCGCGTGCTCGACTCGCCTTATGCGCGGCCGCCGGGTTTCGATCTGGCCGGATTCTGGGCGGAGTGGTCGGCCGGGTTCGAGGCTAGCCGGCCGTCGATCGCGGTCCGGGTGCGCGCGGCGCGGCGGGCGCTGGCGGTGTTCCCTGAGGTGTTCGGCGATAAGGCGAGCGAGGTCATGGCGGCGGCCGGGCCGCCCGACGAGCACGGGTTCCGTGAGGTCACGCTGACCTTCGAGCATGCCACGGCGGCGGCGCACCAACTGGCCGGCTTCGGCGGCCTGGTCGAGGTGCTGTCCCCCGCCGCGGTGCGCGCCGAG
>DASZKN010000092.1:0-6789 GCA_035552855.1 Trebonia sp.
GTAGAACGACGTGGAGTACAGCGACTTGTGGCCGCCAAGCGCGCTGACCTCCGTCTCGATCATGCGGTTGAAGTAGCCGTCCGGCTGGCCGGGCGGCAGCGGCACTGTCCCCCAGAAGCCGAAGTTCACGTAGACCTCGCCCGGCTGCAGCGGGTAGAGCGGCCAGGACTTGTCGCCGCGCAGGCGCAGCGGGCACAGCCAGACCGGGCTCATCTTGACCTCGCGCTCGAAGAAGTCAAGAAACTCCTGGCCCCGGTCGACCGATATCTCCACGTCCTGGATGACCGGCTCGCGGGCCGGGCGCCCGGCCCGGTCGTAGAGCACGTCGGTGAGGCCGTACTTGCGGTCGAAGGCGACCAGCTTGCGGTAGACGTCGCTGCGCCGGTACCGCCGGGGCCAGAACCTCCGGACGAACTTGTGCTGCACGCCGAAGGGGCGCGAGCACCAGAACCAGTCCGTGTCCCAGCGCCAGATGTAATCCTTGATCCTCAGGAAGTCCTCGCGGCTGCGGCGCAGCGACTGGTAGAAGATCTGCTGCCCCGTGTAGTCGCTGAGCCAGGGCGCCTTGTCGCTGTAGGCGCCGACGGTCAGGTACAGCTCCTTGTTGCTGAACACGGTGCCGTCGACGAAGTCCGCCTTGTGTCCCTGGTAGCTCCCGGCCCGGCCGATCTCGGCGATCGCGTCCAGGCAGCTCTTCGGGTCGTTGAACGCGAAGTGCCGCAGGTGCACGTAGGGGTGCACCTGCTCGAGCTCGATCGTGAGCGCGAGGCTGTAGCCGAGCGTGCCGTAGGAGTTCGGGAAGCCGTCGAACAGGTCGCTGTGCTCATTGTCGGCGGTCGCGATGACGACGCGGCCGTCGCCGGTGAGGACCTGCATCTCGGTCACGGACTCGTGCGGCATCCCGTTGCGCAGCGAGGTGGACTCGATGCCGAGCCCGGTGACCGCGCCGCCCAGCGTGATCGTCTTGAGCTGCGGGACGACGAACGGCATGAGGCCGTGCGGCAAGGTGGCGTCGCACAGATCCTCGTAGGTCGTCATGCCGCCGACGACCGCGGTCTTGCTCGCCGGGTCCACGTGGATCACCCGGCTGAAGGCGGAGACGTCCAGGCGGCGGACGCTCTCGCCGCTGCCCTTGGCGCCCGCGTCCCGGAAGCGGAACAGGTTGGACGTGGGCTTGGCGAGCCGCACCCTGACGCCCGGGGGCACGGCGGCATAGGCGTCGCGTAGCCGGGCCACCGCCGCCTCATGCGCCGCCAGCTTCGCGGGCGGCATGCTCGAGATGCCGGTCACGTGCTCCTCCTAGCTCCGAACTGGACGAACGGCTCAGGCAGTGTATCTGTATGCGCCGATATGAGCGTGCGCCGCCTCCGCGGATCTCCGGTACCTGGTCTGTCATTACCCATCATGCGGCCCGGCATGGCTCGGCGGCGGTTCTTCCGCGGTGATTGCGGAGACTTCCGGACATTCCGGGGCGTCGCCGGGCTCTTGGCCGGCGTCATCGTCCAGCCCGGCGTAGCTGGCCGCGACTTCTTCGGGGCTCATCGGCAGCCGGGCCATCGAGGGTGGCGCGCCCGAATCGATCACCTGGCGCAGCAGCTGCGCCATCGAATAGCGCGGGTTGTCGGTCAGCGCCCGGTCCAGCGCCACGTTGGCGAGGGCGCCGTTGCCGGACTGCCAGGCGACAAACGCGAGCAGCGACGCGGGCGCGGCCGCGTAACCAGGGCGGGCGAGGCGGGTGACGTCGGTCCACAGCCGGACGTGGTCCTGGCAGTAGCGCGGGTCCATCCTGGCCCACGCGTCGTCACGGACACGGACGTCGCGCAGCGCGACCGTGAGCCAGGCGACGGCGCTCCCCGCGCCCAGCTGGTCGCCGCGCCGGTAGCGGCGGACTGTCTGCGCCACCGCCTCCAGGCCCGCCGAGGCGATCAGCCGCCGGCCCGAGCGGGTCCGTCCCGACCGCGCCACCCGCGCGACCAGCCGGGCCGCGCGCTCTTCCGCGCGGCAGGTCGCCGCCTGCATAAGCTCCGCCTGTTCGCCCTCGGCGGCGGCGACCGTGGCGGCGAGTTCCGCCCGCGAGGCGAGCACGGGCGGCCAGTCGCCCGGCGGGGCGAGCGAGGCGGCATGGCTGGCGGCGTCGAAGACAGTCCCCTCCGGCGGGCAGCACACCGGGTCCGAGCAGAGGTACGACCAGTAGCGATCACCCTCGGCCCGCAGCAACTCGGTCACGCGCAGCCCGGTCCGGGCCGTGGCGGCGCGGATCGCGTCGGCCACCGGGGTCACGAGCGAGCCGGGGCCGTAGCCGACCGCGACCGCGGTCGTGATCCCCTGGGCGCCGAGCACCGCCAGCGCGTGCTCGACGATCTCCGGGCCGAAATGCTCGCGCGGCGGATCGGGAAGGTCATAGCGGAGCGTCAGCCTGACCCGGGCGCGCGGTGGCTCTATGCCGATGATCACCATGCTGTTGCCGGGCTGGAAGCCCAGCAGGCTGGGCACGAGCGTGAGTAGCGAGACGGGCGAGGTCACCCGGATCGCGGCGTCCGGGCTTTTCGAGCTGGCACGTTTCGCGGAGCCGGCACGGTCTCTTGAGCCGGTATTCCGTGGGGCGATGTCCCCGGAGGGAATGCTTTGATTCATGACTCAAGCGTGCGCGGAGGAGGGCGGGAAGGGCGGGTTAATTTCATCCTGTGGATAACTTGTAAAGTATCCCCAGAATGGAGAATTGCTGGTTGACGGGGCGCGGCGCAGACCGTACCATGCGCGCGGCGATCGCTTGTTTATTCACCCGCGACCCATTATCGCGAAGACTTTTTTCGTGGTGAAGGAAAATCATCGAATAAGTACTAAAACCCGTCAGAGGGCGACGCCGAGGAGGGCGTCCGCGGTGTCACGGATGAGCGTGGCCTCGTCGGCGGCGTCAAGCGAGCGAGCGGCACCCGGCGCCGCCGCGGCGAGCACCACGTCCGCCCAGGCGTCGATCGCGGCGAGCGCGCCGGGGGCGTCGAGGTCCGCGGCCAGTCGCTCGCGCACCTCCTGGAGCACCGGCGCCGCGGCCGGCACCGACGCGGCGTCAGGCGCGACGCGGACGGCCGCGCGCCAGCGGTCCAGCCGTTCCGCGGCGTCCGCCAGCACCTCGCCGGTCCATTCCCAGTCGGCCCGGTAGTGGTGCGCCAGCAGCGCCAGGCGGATCGCCATCGGATCGACGCCGGACGCTCGCAAGCGGTTCACGAAGACGAGGTTGCCCAGCGACTTGGACATCTTCGTGCCCCGGTAGGCGACCATGCCGGAGTGCGCGTACACGCGGGCGAACGCCTCTTCCCCGTCATCCGCGAACGCCACCCGCGTGTGCGAGGCGCTCATCTCGTGGTGCGGGAACACCAGGTCGCTGCCGCCGGCCTGCACGTCGAACGTGGTGCCGAGGTACTCGGTCGCGATCGCGGCGCACTCCACGTGCCAGCCAGGGCGGCCGGGGCCGAAGCGCGACTCCCAGTACGGCTCGCCGGGCCGCGCGGCCAGCCAGACCATCGGGTCGAGCGGGTCCTTCTTGCCGGGCCGGCCGGGGTCGCCGCCGCGTTCGGCCGACAGGGCCGTCATCTCGGCCACGGACAGGCCGCTGCTCGTGCCCGGCCCCGACAGCGCGCCGAACGCGGCGTCCGCCGAGCGCGCGAAGTAGACGTCGCCGTCCAGGTCGTACAGCGAGCCGCGGGCGGCCAGGCGCTCGGTGAACCGCTCGATGACCGGCAGCGCTTCCACCGCGCCGACGAGGTGCGCGGGGGGCACCATCCGCAGCGCCTCCATGTCCCGGCGATAGCGCTCGATCTCGCGGTCGGCCAGCTCCCGCCAGTCCTCGCCGTCCCGGTTGGCCCGCTCGAGCAGCGGATCGTCCACGTCGGTGACGTTCTGCGAGTAAATGACGTCGTGCCCGGTGTCCAGCCAGGCCCTGACCAGCAGGTCCCACGCCGTATAGGTCGCCGCGTGGCCCATGTGGGTCGCGTCGTAGGGAGTGATCCCGCAGGCGTACAGCGACGCCCGCTTCCCGGCGGCGGCGACGGTCAGCTCACCCGTCGTCGTATTACGCAACCTTGGCTCCACACCCCGGCCGGGCAGCACAGGGACCTCCGGAGCACGCCATGCATCCATAACCGCAATTATCGCCCAACGTTAAGAGGACCCTGGTAGGACGATCTCGCTCAGCCGCGGCCCGCCGCGGCGACGCTGGGCGCCAGCCCCGGCATCCGGCGGCCCTGGGTCGCCTGCTCGAAGGCGTACGCGAGCGCGATCAGCCTCGGCTCGCTCCACCGCGGACCCGTGAACGTCACGCCGACCGGAAGGCCGGCGACCTGGCCGAACGGCACGCTCAGGGACGGCCAGCCCGACACCGCGGCCGGGCGCGAGGTGCCGAACACGCTGTGGTCCCCCAGCACGTAGTCCGTCAGGCACGCCGGGTTGGCGGTCAGCGAGACGATCGCGTCCAGCTTGTGCTCCACCGTCGGCGTCTCGAGCGCGGCTACCGCCAGCCGCGAGGCGGCCGTGCGCAGCTCGACATAGGCGGGGTCGGACAGGTCGCCGCTCGTCGCCTCCGCCGCCTCGAAGATCTCCTGGCCGAAGCGGGCCAGCACCTCACGGCCGTGCCGCCGGTTGAACTCGATCAGCTCGGCGAGCGAGCCGGGCAGCCCGGACGGCGAGCCGTTCGCGGCCAGGTGCCGGAGGTACCCGTTGATCCCGTGCTTGAACTCGAAGTGCAGCGCCTTGAACTCCGGCGCGGTCACCTGTTCCGCCCCCGGCAGCTCGACCGGGTCGACCACGTTCGCGCCGAGCTTGCGGAACTGCTCCACCGCCGCTGCCAGCACCGCGGCCGTGGGAGCGCCCGTCCCGTCGGAGACGGACCGCCACACGCCGATCCGCGCGCCGTCGAGCGCACCGGGATCGAGGAAGGCGGTGTAATCGGAGTCACCAGCGGACCGTCCGGGAAAATCAGGGGCTGGATCACGCGGGTCGGCACCTGCCAGCACCGACAGGAGTGCCGCGGCGTCGGCCACGGAGACGGCCATCGGACCAGCGGTGTCCTGCACCGGCGACAGGGGGACGATCCCCGTGCGGCTGACCAGGCCGGCCGTCGGCTTGATGCCGACCACCCCGCAGGTGCTCGACGGCGACACGATCGAGCCGTCCGTCTCGGTGCCGATGGCGAGCGGCGCCAGCCCGGCGGATACCCCGGCCGCCGACCCCGAGCTCGACCCGGACGGGCTGCGGTCCAGCGCGTACGGGTTGGCGGCCTGGCCGCCGACCGTGGACCAGCCGCTGCTGCTCCGCGTCGACCGGAAGTTAGCCCATTCCGACAGGTTCGCCTTCCCGAGGATGACCGCGCCGGCCGCGCGGAGCCGCGTGACGATGAAGGCGTCCGGCGAGCGCGCCGCCAGCAGCGCCGACGATCCGGCCGTGGTCGGCCCGCCCGCCACCTGGACGTTGTCCTTGACCAGGACCGGGATGCCTTCGAGGAGCCCCCGCGGCCGCCCCGCCGCCCAGGCCGCGTCGCTGGCCGCCGCCTGCGCCAGCGCGTCCGGGCTGACCGCGATGACGGCGTGCAGGACCGGGTTCAGTTCCGCGATGCGGTCCAGGTAGTGCTTGGTCAGCGCCGACGAGGTAAGCCCGCCGGCGGACATCGCCTGCCGCAGATCGGCCACCGATGACGACGCCGGATTGATGTCCGTTCCTGGAATGTCGGGCACGACCGCGGGAGAGTTCTCGAAATCCGGCATGGCGGCAGAATAGTGGCCTTACCAGGCTTTCCGTAACTGCCTGCGGCTGAGCTCGGAGGCATCAGGGCAGGGTCAGGACAGCGTCAGGGCAGCGTCAGGGCAGCCAGGAGACGTGGCCGGCGAGCAGCGCGTAGCCCACGAACGCCACCGCGTCGATTAGCGTGTGCGCGATGATCATCGGGGTCGCGCGCTTCCAGCGCAGGAAGAGCGTCGCGAAGATCACGCCCATGACCGCGTTCCCCAGGAAGCCGCCGAACCCCTGGTACAGGTGGTAGGAGCCGCGGAGCACGGCGCTGATCGCGACCGCGTACCGCGGCCGCACGCCGAGACGCCGCAAGCGCGACACCAGGTAGCCGGTGACCAGCACTTCCTCGAGCGCGCCGTTCTGCAGCGCGGACAGCAGCAGCACCGGGATCCGCCACCACACGTGCGGCAGGCTCTCCGCGACGACGTTGACGTTGAAGCCCGCCTTGTACGCGAGCAGGTACAGCCCCAGCCCGCCGAAGCCGATCAGGGCGGCGAGCGCCGCTCCGCGCAGCAGGTCACGAACCGGCTGCGTGCGGTCGACACCAATCGCGCGTGCGCCCTCACCCGACCGCGCCAGCAGGTAGCACGCGAGCAGCACGGGGGCCGCGCCGGAAGCGATGGACACTAGCTGCAGGAACAAGTCCAGCAGCGGCCGCCCCGGCGCCTGCGACCCGTTGAGCACCGTCTGCTGCGAGTGCAGCGACGTGCGCGCGGTCAGCGAGCCGATCAGCGAGACGAACGCGTAGACGCCGCTGGCGCCGAGCGACACCGCGAAGACCGAGATGATCTCCCAGCGCAGCAGCCGGCGCTCGCGCGCGCTGGTCACCAGCGGCCACAGGCTCGCGCCGTCAGACGCGGCGGCTTCCGGGCCCGGCGGTTCGGGGCCCGGAGATTCCGGGCCCACCGGATCCGGCGATGCCGGCGCGTCAGGCGAGGAGCGCGTCGAAGTCTCCGTCCTGCGCGCCGCCGATGAGCGCCTCGATCTCGGCCCGCGTGTAGATCAGCG
>DASZKN010000093.1:0-15361 GCA_035552855.1 Trebonia sp.
CGAGGTGATCGAGCGCGCGGCGGCGATCGACGTGGCCAAGGGGTTCGGGATGGTGTGCACCCGGGTGCCGGGCAGCCGGCCCGGGCGCAGGCTGCAGAAGATATGGCGGGTGGAGGCCCGCTATCAGGACGTGATCGGGCTGATGGATCACCTGCGCGCGGAGGGGATCCAGCGGCTGGTGTTGGAGAGCACGGACAGGTGCTGGTTGAACACCTCCTCGAACGGGCCGATCTCATCGGGGAACAGGTCGGTCCCGGCGTGGGTGATCACCAGGAAACTGCCCGGCGGCACCGCGTCCAGCAACCTGGCCACGATCTGCCTCGCCTGGTCGGGGTCCTTAGATGTAGTGCAGGATCGCGATCAGCATGATGGGACCGGCTGGCTGAAGCCGAGGATCGCGGCGGCCTGACGGAGGATCTTATCCGTGTCCCGCAGGTCCGCGTCCAGGTAGGCGGTGGCGCCCGCCGGAGTGCTGGTCAGCAACGCGCGGGCGTGCGCGAGAACCAGCGGGTCGTTGTCGGCGTAGACGATCCGGCTGTCCGGCGCGGCGGCTTGGGCTACCTCGTGGGTGTTGTTCGCCGTGGGCAGGCCGGTGCCGATGTCCAGGAACTGGCGGATGCCCTCAGTACCGGTCAGGTGCCGCATGGTAGACGGCGAGGCGGGCCACGGGTGCTTGTCTCGTCTGCGGCGTGAACCTGCCCCTAAGCGCGCAGGCGCGCACGCGCGCTTAGGGACGAGACAACCTCACTCCGGTATCCTGAAGACATGCAGGGGAAGGGCCGATTCCGGAGTTGGCGCGCGCCGCGCCGCGCCGCGCCTCGCCGGGCAGTGGCGCGGCGCGGCGCGTTCGAATGGACGCCCGAGGCTGAGCGGATGCGGTCGGCGCTGGACATGCACGAATTCGGGGTCCAGTTGTACCGGCAGCGGATGCACCGCGAGCACCCGGAGGCCAGCCGCGGCGAGATCGACAGCCTGGTGCGCGACTGGCTTACCGCTCCCACTGCTGGAGGCAAGCTGCGCCTGTCGTCGAGGGGGCAGGGACATGGCTACCCCCATTGAGTCAGCGCTTCGCCAGGCAGTCGCTGACCTGGGCACGCTGAAGGTCCGCTGGGCGCTCATCGGGGGACTTGCCATATCGGTCCGCTCTGTCCCCAGGTTCACCAAGGACCTGGACTTCGCGGTCGCGGTGGCAGCCGACTCCGAGGCCGAGGACGTCGTGCACAGGCTGCGGGAGCGCGGGTACCAGCCTGCGGAAATCCTTGAGCAGAACTACGTGGAACGCCTGTCGGGAGTCCGACTGGAACGCGCCGGGTCCGATGTTGTCGTGGACCTGCTGTTCGCCAGTTCCGGGATTGAGAACGAAGTCGTGGCCCGCGCCACCAGGCTAGAAGTACTCCGGGACTGCTGGTTCCGGTCGCGGCTACCGGTCACCTGATCGCGCTGAAGGTGCTTGCGGGCCGAAACCAGGATCTCACCGATCTTGAGGCCCTCATCCCCGGTGCATCCGCCGCCGAACTGGACGCTGCCCGCAGCGGGGTGAAACTCATCCGGGAACGCGGGTTCAACCGAGAGCAAGACGTGGTGGCCGACCTCGACAAGCTGATAGTAGACATGCGCCGCTAGCATTGCGGCTACGACAGGTAGCCGTAGACCAGGTCGTCAGCCACGGGGCGATTCCGCTCGGCGACCTGCTGGGAGGGGTGCTGGCCACTCACTTCGGCGTGCGCCGCACTGTGGATCATGCTGATCGGCGTGGTGGCCAGCTCCGCCGTCCTGTTCGCCAGCCCGCTGCCCCGCCTCCGCGATCTCCCGGAACGGGAGCCAGCCGACACCTGACTGTCCGGCCCGACTTCCGGCATGAGGCCGGCGGCTCAGACCGGCGGTGAGCCATTACTTACGGGCGACGGCGCCCCACAGGATCGCGGGATCGTTGCTGGTGCCGGGACGCGGGCGCCAGTCGGAGATGTTTACGACGCCGGGGTCGACCAGTTCGAGACCGCGGAAGAACCCGGCGATCTCGTCCCGGTCCCGGGGACACCGCCGAGCCAGTAGTCGTAGACTCGCGCGATGTGGGCCACGGTCGTATCTAGGCGTTCCAACGATTCCGCCGCCCTTTCCGCATCCGCATCCGCATCCGCCGACACCGTTACTACCTACTTTCCTTGGCAGTGACAGCGCTGAGCCTAGCGCCTGGCCGGGAGAAATGATCATGTAACGGCCAGGCCGACAACGATGCGGGCAAATTGTCCCCGTCCGGCCGGCGTCCCTGACTACCACCACATGGTCGTAAGCCCCCAGCGTTCATCCTGTTCTCGATGAAGCGATCTTGACTTAGGCGAGCCTTACCTAAATAATTTTGGTATGGCCACTGAACTTCAGGTTCGGCTGACGGGGCTAGCGGCGCCCGCCCAGTTCGTCGACTGGGCGCGGCCCTTTCCCGATCTGGAGTCCTGCTGGGACGCGTGCGACTCCCCCGAATTCCTGCTGTGGCTGGCGGCCAGGGCGTGCCGCACGGCCGAGGAGCGCCGTGCGATCGTGTCCTGCCTCGCGGCGCTGACGAGACAGGCCGAGCGGGGCCGGCACCGTCCCGATCCCCCCGTCGAGCGCGCGGCGAGCACGGCCGAGACGTGGACCCGGGCCGGCGGCGCCGGGCTCGATGACCTGCTGGCCGCCGAGCGCGACGCCCTAGACGCGGCCGAGCGCGCGGCCGTCGTGGCGGCGGCGGAAGGCGCGCGGGCGCGGATGCTCGTCCGGTCCGCGCCCCGCGGACGGCACGCTTCGCTGCGCACGGGCCGCGCGCTGGGCGCGCTGGCGGGCTGGCGAGATGCCGACCAGGCGCTGCGGCTCGCCCTCGCCGCGGCCGGCACCGCCCGCGCGGCGGCGGAAGCCGCCCAGGCCGACGCCGCGGCGGCTAACGGAGCCACTCCCCCGCCCGGCGAGCCGGCCGCCCCGGAATGGGAAGCACGCGTCAGCGAATCGGCCCGCTATGTACTCGGCGCGCTGGCCCACAGCCAGCCGCCCGGGCAGGGCGACAAGGCGACGCGAAAGGCGGCCCGGCTGATCCGCCGCCGCCTGCCGTGTCCGCGGCTCGACTGACCGCGCGCGACTTCTAGCTCCCGGTCCCCGGGATGTCGCGGCCGTCGTTTTCCGGTGACGGTCCCGGCCCGCCCGGTGAGCGCTGATCGACGCGCCGCGTTGACACTTGCGCACAGGGCGACGTAATGTCCTATCTATAGGACATGACGTCTCCCCAGGTGGTCACTATGAAAATTGGCTCCACGCTGACGCTCCCGGCCGAGCCTACGCGGGTATTCGAACGCTTCCTGGACCCGGATACCATGCGGGCCTGCATACCGGGATGCGCGGAGCTCGAACGGCTTGACGACAACCACTACCGCGGCCTCCTTGTCAACGAGATCGCCCACGTGCGGTTCAGCGCCAGCTTCGCGGCCGAGATCACCGAGATCGAGCCGCCCCGCCTGGTCCGTGCCGTGCTCACCGGCGAGGACCGCAAGCTCGGCAGCTCGCTTAAAGTCAACGCGACCCTCCAGGTAGCGCCGGAAGGCGACACGTGTCAGGTCACTTACGACATGGACATCGCCCTGTGGGGCAAGCTCGGGCGGCTCGGCGAGCCGATCATCCGGCGGCGCAGCGTCGAGGTGGAGCGCCAGTTCTCGGCCGCGTTCGCGGATGCCGTGCTCGGCCGGACCCCGGCCGCCCCGGTGGCTCCGGTGGCTCCGGCTCCCGCTGCGCGGTCGGCCGCGGCCGCTAACGGCTCCGCGGCGGCTAACGGCACCGGCACCGCCGTCGCGGTGGCCGAGCGGCCGGCCAGCGCGCCGGCGGCGCCCGCATCCAACCGGGCGGGCGAGCCGCGCTTCTGGCGGAACATCCTCGCCGACATCCTCGAGCACCTGGCGAGGAAGCTGCGGTGAGCCCGGTGCTGCACCGTCCGGAGACGGTGGAAGAAGCGTGCGCGCTGCTCGCCGCCGACCCGTCGGCCATGGCATTCGGCGGGGGCACCGCGATCCAGATCCTGCGCAAGCAGGGCATCCTGTTCGCCGAGTCGTTCGTCGACCTGTCGCTGATCCCCGGACTGCGCGACATCACCCGCACCGCGGCCGGGCTGCGCGCCGGTCCGATGGTCACCGTCCGCCGGATGGAGACCACCGCGCTCGTGCGGGAGGTCGCGCCGCTCGCCGCCACCGCCTACGGGAAGGTGGCCAACCCCCGCGTGCGCAACACCGCCAGCATCGGCGGGAACGTCGCCCACGGCGACTACCGGCTGGACCCGCCGGTCGCGCTGCTGGTGCTCGGCGGGACCATCGAGGCGACGTCGGCCGCGGGCGCCCGGATGATCCCGGCGGCCGGGTTCTTCGTCGACTTCCAGCAGACCGACCTGCGGCCGGGCGAACTGGTGACGGCGATCGAGATTCCCGCGATGCCAACGGGCGCCACCGCCAGCTACGCGAAGCTGTCGAGCCTGTCGGCCAACGACTGGCCGTGTGCCTCGGCCGCCGCGCTGCTGACGCCGGCCGGCGGCGGGCACACGCTCCGGCTCGCGATCGGCGCCCTTGCCCCGGTCCCCCGCCTCGCCGCGGCCGACGTGACCGGGCGCACGGAAGAAGAGGTGGTGGAGGCCGCCCTTGACCTCGCCGAAACCCTGATGGACCCGATCCCGGACGTGCGCGGCGGCGTGGAGTACAAGCGGGCGCTCGGCCGGGTGGCCGTCGAAGACGCCGTGCGCGGCGCCTGGAAATCGCGTGCGGAAGGAGAAACGCGTGACTGACGTACCCGCGACCGGCGCGGTCGGGCAGCGGTGGATTCGGACCGACGCGGAGGCGAAGGTCCGCGGCACGTTCCGTTACACCGCGGACGAGCCGGTGGGCCGGGTCTGCTACGTCGGGGTGCACCGGGCGAGCAGGCCGCACGCGCGCATCGTCGCGGTGGAGACCGAGGCCGCGCGCGCGGTGCCTGGGGTCGCCGCCGTGGTGACCGGCGCCGACCTGTACCGGGCGCTCGGCGACCGGCTGCTGAGCGGCCCCGCGTTCGGCGACCAGCCGGCGCTCGCCTACGACAAGGTCCGCTACGCGGGCGAGCCGGTCGCCGCCGTGCTCGCCTGGGACCTGGCGACCGCCCGCGCCGCCGCCGACGAGGTCTACGTGGACTACGAGGACCTGGAGCCCGTCCACCGCGTAGACGACGCCGCCGCCGGCGGCCCCTTCGTCCACTCCGAGCTGCGCCCGTCGGCCGTCTTCGGCGACCTCGCGCACCTCTCGGGCCGGACCGCGACGAACGTCTGCTACGAGTACAACCTGCGCAAGGGCGACGTCGACGCCGCCACCGGGGACGCGACGACCACCGTCCGCGGCGAGTTCTGGTCGCCGCCGACGCACCACGTCCCGATCGAGCTGCCGTGCACCACCGCCTGGCCCGCCGGGGACCGGCTGGAGGTGCTGTCGACCACCCAGACGCCGTCCTACGTCCGGCAGGCCGTCGCCGAGCTGCTCGACCTGCGGCTGAATCAGGTCCGGGTGCGCACCCGGCCGCTCGGCGGAAGCTTCGGGTCGAAGATGTACGACCGGTTCGAGCCGCTGGTCGCGGCCCTCGCCTGGCTGCTGCGCATGCCCGTGCGGATGGAGGCGACCCGGGAGGAAGCGTTCCTGGTCACCACCAGGCACGGCGTCGCCGTGACAGGGCACATGTCCGCCGACGCCGACGGCAATATCGTCGCCGCGGCTGCCGACGTGCGGTACGACACCGGCGCCTACGCCGACATCGGGCCGCGGATCACCGCCAAGTCCGGCATGGTCGCCTGCGGGCCGTACCGGATGGCGGCCGCCCGGGTCCGCTCCCGCTGCGTGTACACGAACAAGCCGTCCGCCGGCCCCTACCGCGGGTTCGGCGTGCCGCAGGTGACCTTCAGCCACGAGACCCTGGTAGACGAGCTGGCCCGCGCCCGCGGCGAGGACCCGGCCGCGTACCGGCGCCGCCACCTGCTGCGCGAGGGCGACACCGCGGCCATGGGCACGGTCATGCACAGCGCGGACTTCACCGGCTGCCTCGACGCCGCCACCGCGGCGATCGGCTGGGACGCGCCGCTGCGGCGCGAGGACGGTTCCTGGCGCTGGGGCCGCGGCGTCGCGGTCGGGATGAAGGCGGTGCTGACGCCGACCATCTCCAACGCCGTGCTCCAGCTCAATCAGGACGCCACCGCGACCCTGCTCATCTCCACCGTCGACATGGGCCAGGGCAGCGACACGATCATGGCGCAGATCGCCGCCGAGGTGCTGTGCCTGGGACCGGGTCAGGTGCGCGTGGTCGCCGCGGACACCGACGTCACGCCGTACGACACGATCACGGCGGGCAGCCGCTCCACCTATCACACCGGCAACGCGGTGCGGCTGGCCGCCGAGCGCATGCGAGACCGGCTGATCTTCCTCGGCGCCGAGCGGCTCGGCGTCTCGGCGACGGACTGCAAGCTGACCGCCGACGGGGTGATGTCCGGCTCGGAGCAGCGGTCGATCCCGCTGCCCGAGCTGATCCACGGCTACTTCGGCGCGCTCGGCACCACGCTGACCACGGAGGCGAACTACAACACCCAGTGGGTGCCCTACGACCACGAGACCGGTCAGTCGCCGAAGGTCACCGAGCACTGGTTCGCCGGCGCGGTCGCGGTCGAGCTCGGCGTCGACACCAGGACAGGACGCATCCGCATCCGGCATGTGGCGCTCGCCGCGGACGTGGGCCGCGCCATCAACCCGACGATGGTCGAGCAGCAGCTCATCGGTTCGGCGATCATGGGCACCGGCCAGGCCCTGTTCGACTACATCGTCTTCGACGAGGGCCAGATGCTGAACGGCACCATGCTCGACTACCAGCTGCCGTCCATCAAGGACGTGCCGGACAAGATCACGCCCATCGTCGTCGAGAGCCCGCACCGGACGGGGCCGTTCGGCGCCAAGGGCGTCGGGGAAACGGCGCTGATCCCGTTCGCCCCGGCGGTGGCGAACGCCGTCCGCGACGCGACGGGAGCGCGCATCACCACCCTGCCGCCCACCCCCGAGCGGGTACTCACGGCACTGCGGGACAGTGCGAACGGCACGCACGGAGGGACGGCCGTATGACGGCGACCATCGAGTTCACGGTCAACGGGATCACCCAGCAGGTGACCGTGCCGGATGACGAGCTCCTGCTCGACGTCCTGCGGCGGCGGCTCGGCTACACGAGCGTCCGGGAGGGCTGCGGCGTCGGCGCGTGCGGCGCGTGCACCGTGCTGGTCGACGGGAAGAGCACGAGCACCTGCCTGACCCTGGCGGTCCGCGCCGCCGGCGCTGACATCACCACGGCGGAGGGACTGCCGGCGGACGACCCCGTCGTCTGCTCGTTCGTCGAGGCGGGCGCGCTGCAGTGCGGGTACTGCATCCCAGGGTTCGTGATGATGGCCACCGAACTGCTGTCGGAGAACCCGCGGCCCGGGCCGGAGGACATCAGCGACCACCTGGAGGGCAACATCTGCCGGTGCGGCACTTACGTGGAGATCCGGGCCGCGATCCAGGCGGCCGCGAACCGGAGGACGGCGGCCGTGGCCGCCGGCGGCGGGCAGGAAACCAGCGCATGATCGTCGAGACGCCCCGGGGCAAGTTCGGCGTGCACGTCAGCGGCGACGGAGCGCCCGGCGTGGTCGCGCTCCACCCGCTGGCCCTCTCCGGCGCCATCTGGGACGGCGCCGGCGACGGGGCGGCCGCCCGGCTAGGTCTCGCGGGGCTGGACGCCCGCGGCCACGGGGACTCGTCGTGGGACGGTGAGCCGTTCACGGTGGCCGACATGGCCGACGACACGGCCGCTGTCATCGAGGCCACGGCATCCGGTCCCGTCGGGGTGATCGGGCTCTCGATGGGCGGCAGCACGGCCCTCGCGCTCGCCGCGCGGCGCCCGGACCTGGTCAGCCGGCTCGTCATCGCCGACGGCAGCGCCTGCTACGGCCCGGACCGCGTCGAGCAGTGGGCCGAGCGCGCGCGGCTGGCGGAGGGCAAACCGCGTGCGCGGCAGCTGGAATTCCAGCGGGACCGGTGGTTCGGGCCGGCTTTCCGCGCGGCGCATCCGGAGACCGTGGCCCGGGCCTGCGAGATCTTCCTGCGCACGAACAGCGCGGCGCACGCCGCCGCGTGCCGCGCGCTCGGCGGCCTGGACGCCACCGGCCAGCTCGGGCAGATCACGGTCCCGGCGCTGGTCATGGTGGGCTCCGAGGACTACGCCACGCCGCCCGCGATGGCGCGGGCGATCGCCGCGGGGATACCCGGCGCGGAGCTGATGGTGCTCGCGGGCGCCCGGCACATGAGCCTGATCGAGCAGCCATCGGCCTGGGCCAGGATCGAGGCCCATCTCGGCGGATAGCGGCCAGGCGAGACGGTAGCATCATCCCCAGGGGACAGTCCAGGTCTGCGGAGGTGAGGGCACTGTCGACCGACGTGCCCGCCGTGTCGGCGGCGGTTCGCATCCTCGAGCGACTGGCCCAGGCCTGGCCGGACATGGTGACGCCGGGGACCCTGGTCAGCGAGCTGCGTCTGAACCGCAGCACCTGCTACAACATCGTCGGCACCCTGCAGCAGGCGGGATGGGTGGCTGGCCGGGAGGGCCGCCCGGGCTGGACGCTCGGACCGCGGCTGTTGACGATCACCGGCGTGCCGGACAACGTGCGGCTCGACGTTGCGCAGGAGGAGATCGAGGCGCTCAGCGCCGAGCTCAGGTTCGTCGTGTTCCTCACCACCCGGCAGCCGGGCGCGGGGCACCACGTCCTGGCCGTCGCCGAGCGGAGCAGCGGCGTGCGGATCACCGTGAGCGTGGGAGACACGTTCGCGTTCTCCGCGCCGGCGCTCATGCACGCCTCGCTGGCGTGGATGGCGCCGGCGGAGGCCGACCAGATCCTGGACGCCGAGCAGGTCATCGCGTTCACCGCCAAGACCATCACGGACCGGGAAGGGCTGCACAAGACGTTCGCGAAGGTCCGCTCGGTCGGTTACGCGGAGAGCATCCAGCAGTTCGACATGGCGCAGAGCGGGGTCGCCGCGTCGGTCTTCGACTCCCGCGGCGCGGTCCGGTACGCGGTGTGCTCGCTGGCCTTTTCCAGCGAACTGGACCACGCGAACGTGGCCGCCGCGGGGAACGCGATCCGCCGGTGCGCGGAGACGATCACGCTCCGCACGGGCGGCACCCTGCCCGACGGCTACCCCTTCCCGGCCACGCTCCCGCGCTGACCGCCAGCGCCGAGCGCGCCCGTCTTCGCAGCTCCAGGCCCGGTGGGCCCGCGTCACAAAAAGGTCATTACCTATTGACGTCCCCGAAACGCCTCGTTAGTGTCCTGTTGACAGGACACGGTGTCTTCTCGCGAGACAGGGGTCGGCGTTGACAGATAGCCCGCGGACAACTGGGGTCAATTCCGGCGCGGCCCCGCGAACGGCCGGCCGGCCGCCCGGCGGCTCCCGCCGGGACGCGCGAATCGGCCGGGAACAACTGAAGTCGCTCGCGTCGGCCAACCTGGGCTGGTTCTTCGACGGCTTCGAGACCTACTCGCTGATCCTGACCGTGGCCTTCGTGCTGAAAGACCTGCTGCCCGCGGGCAGCCGGCACGACATCCCGCTCTACGCCGGTGCCACGATCGCGATCACGCTGTTCGGCTGGGCCATCGGCGGGCTCATCGGCGGCGTGATCGCCGACTACGCCGGCCGCCGCCGGATGCTGCTGTGGTCGATCGCCCTCTACGCCGTCTGTACCGGCCTGACGGCACTCTCCTGGTCGTGGCTGTCCTTCGCGATCTTCCGGTTCATCACCGGCCTGGCACTCGGCTCGGAATGGGGCACCGGCACGTCCCTCGTGGCCGAGACCTGGTCCGACCGCACGCGGGCGAAGGCCGCCGGGATCATGCAGAGCGGCCTCGGCATCGGATTCTTCATTGCCTCGCTCGCCTGGCACTTCCTCTCGGTCACCGGCACGGACGCGTGGCGCTGGATGTTCGTGCTCGGCGTCCTGCCCGCGCTGGTCGCCGTCTTCCTGTGGCGGCGGGTGCCCGAGTCCGGCGAATGGGTGGCCGCCCAGCAGCGGGACGGCCGACGGCGCCGGTCCATCAGCGTGCGGGATCTGACGCTCCTGGAGGTGCTGCGGGATCCCCGGCTGCGGAAGGTCACGCTGATCGCCTCGGTCATGTCCCTGGTGACCACGGTGGCCTGGTGGGGGATTTCCACCTGGGTGCCCGATTACGTGAGCCAGGTGGCCGGCCAGCAGGGCCGCTCCGCGGCCGCCTGGTCGTCCGACGCGGGGATGATCTATAACGCGGGCGCGATCGTCGGCTACATCGGCCTCGGCTTCATCGCCGACCGCATCGGCCGCCGGTGGACCACCTGCGTGTACTTCGCGCTGTCGCTGGCGCTGACCCCGCTGCTCTTCCTCGGCCCGAAGAACATGGCGCTGCTGGTGCCAATCATCGTCCTCAACGGCATGTTCACCCTCGGCCAGTACACCTGGATGCCCGTCTGGCTGCCCGAGCTCTACCCGACGCACCTCCGCGCCACCGGCGTCAGCTTCGTCTTCAACGCCGCCCGCTTCATCGCCTGCCTCGGCCCGCTGGCCGCGGGCGCGATCATCACCCACCTCGGCGGCTACGGCACCGCCGCGACGGCGTTCGGCTGCGTCTACCTGGTGGGCATCGCGTGCTGCTTCTTCCTCCCGGAGACGAAGGGCAAGTCCCTCCCCCGGTAAGCGCCGCGGCCCGGATTGGCGGCACCAGCGCGGCCCTACTCGACCGCGCTGATCTCCCGGCCTGAGCAGTCCTGGGCGACGAGGGCGGCGACTCCGCCGAGCACCGGGCCCGCGATGCCCAGGGTCAGCGCCATCGGCACCGATCCCGCGATGTCCAGCGCGAACAGCGGGCAGACACCGGCGCCGAGGCCCCGGCCGCCGTAGTAGGCGAAGTTCGAGCCGGTCGACCGCAGCCGCGTCGGCAGGAACTCCGACAGCCACACGCCGAGCACCCCGAAGCCGCTGGCCGCCCCGGCGCACATCATCAGCGCCCAGAACGCCGGTGCCGTCCAGTACGCCGCCGGGATGTGATCGGCGTGGGCCGCCACCAGGGCGAGGAACCAGGCGAACCCGACCGTGCCGAACGCGCACGCCGCCACGAACGCCCAGCGCCACGACACCCGGTCCGAGAAGCTCCCGGTGATCACATAGCTCGACGCGGTCACCACGTAGCCGCACAGCACGATCAGGCTCGACCGGCCGAGCGACAGGTGCTCCACCTTAATCAGGAACGTGGACAGGTACACGATCATCGAGTTCGTGGTCAGGAACATGCAGGTGGCGACCACCACGAACAGCGCGGTGCCCCAGGCCATCCGCCGCCGGAACAGGCCGAACAGCGGCACCGCGCCCCGCCGCTGCTCCGGCGGAAGGTCACCCGCGCGCATCCGCGCCTGGTAGGCGCGCCACTGCTCCCCGACCGTGCCGCGGCCCCGCACCTCCCAGCACTCGGTGAACATCGAGTACCCGAGGCCGAACAGGCCGCCCATGCCAATGCCCGCCAGCAGCCGGGTCAGCAGCAGGGTCAGCAGCAGGGTCAGCAGCAGGGTGTCGTAGCCGCCGGCGCAGGTGACTGTCAATGTCCCGCGAAGATGATCAAGGCATGCATGGCCGCCACCGGAAATGGGCATTTGGGGAACATGACCGGAATCGAAGGAGCTGGTCATGCCGGTGACGCGCAGGTCGTGGCCGGGAAGGCGGCGCCCCGCGGCAAGTACCCGCACTTCAGGCGGGCCGGTGACCACGTGTACGTCTCGGGCACCTCGGCACGCCGCCCGGACAACACGTTCGCCGGCGCCACGGCGGACGCGATGGGCACCACGAGCCTGGACATCCGGGCGCAGACCCGGGCCGTCATCGAGCACATCCGCGACATCCTCGCCGCGGCCGGCGCCGGTCTCGCGGACGTCGTCCAGGTGACGGCGTACCTGGTCAGCATCAACGACTTCGGCGGGTTCAACGAGGTCTACGGCGAGTTCTTCGACGAGACCGGCCCCGCCCGGACGACCGTGGCCGTCCACCAGCTTCCCCACCCGCACATCCTGATCGAGATCCAGGCAGTCGCCTACGTACCCCAGGGAGGGCGCCCATGACGATGACCGAGCCCGTCAACTTCGCGCGGTGGATCGAGGACAACAAGCACTTGCTGAAGCCACCGGTCGGGAACAAGACGCTGGCGGTCGGCGACGACTTCATCGTGATGATCGTCGGCGGCCCCAACGCCAGGACCGACTTCCACGTGGACCCCTACGAGGAGTGGTTCTACCAGCTCAAGGGCGACATGCACGTGAACGTGGTGCTCGACGGCGCGGTGCGACGGGTCGACATCCGCGAAGGCGACACCTGGCTGCTGCCCGGCAACACGCCGCACTCCCCGCAGCGCCCGGAGGAAGGCTCGGTCGGCCTGGTGATCGAGCGGGTCCGCGAGGATGGCACGCTGGAGAAGTTCCAGTGGTACTGCCCGGACTGCGCGGCCCTCGTGCACGAGGCCGAACTTCAGGTCCGCGACATCGTGACCGACCTGCCGCCGGTCTTCGCGGCCTTCTACGACGACGAGCGGGCCCGCGTGTGCCCGCGGTGCGGGACGCTGCACCCGGGCAGGGGCTGACCGCCATGGACAGCACTGACCACGCCATCGACGTCCACACCCACTACGTCCCGAAGGGCTGGCCGGACCTCGGCCCCGGGACCCCGAGCCTGCGGATCGAGTCCGAGACCGACGCGGTGATCATGCTCGGCGGCCGCGAGTTCCGGCGCATCCAGTCGAACTCCTGGGACGCGCCGACGCGGCTCGCCGACATGGCCGCGGACGGCGTCGGCGCGCAGGTCGTGTCGCCTACCCCCGTGTTCTTCAGCTACGCGACCGACGCCGCGCAGGCGGTGCGCATCGCTCGCGTCATGAACGACCTGGCCCTGGAGATCTGCGCCCCGGCGCCCGGCCGGCTGCTGCCGATGTGCCAGGTGCCGTTGCAGGACCCGGACGCCGCGTGCGCGGAACTCGACCGGTGCATGGCCGCCGGCCACGTCGGCGTCGAGATCGGCAACCACGTGGGCGACGACGACCTGGACGCCGCCGGCGTGGTGACGTTCCTGCAGCACGCCGGCTCGCTGGGCGCGCCCGTCTTCGTGCACCCGTGGGACATGCCGGGCTCGCCGCGGCTGAACCGCTGGATGGCCCAGTGGCTCGTGGGCATGCCGGCCGAGACCCACCTGTCGCTGCTGGCCATGATCCTGGGCGGCGTCTTCGACCAGGTGCCGGACAGCCTGCGGATCTGCTTCGCGCACGGGGGCGGGTCGTTCGCGTTCTGGCTGGGCCGGATGGAGAACGCCTGGCACAAGCGGCACGACGTCATCGGCACGTCCCAGTACCCGCCGAGCCGGTACCTCGGCCGGTTCTACGTCGACTCGGTGGTCTTCGACGAGCGGGCGCTGCGGCTGCTGGCCGACACCGTGGGCACGGACCGGGTCGTGGTGGGCAGCGACTATCCGTACCCGCTCGGCGAGCGCCCCGCCGGGGAGGTGGTCCGCAAGGCGGGTTTCCTCGACGGCGCGGCCAAGCGCCAAATTCTTTCGCTTAACGGGCGGGCGTTCCTCGGCTTGGATAACGCCGGATGAGCGGGGAGGCGGAGGCGGCCAGCCGCGACGCCGCCGACCCGCTGCCGACGCGGCGGGCGGAGTTCCACGTCCCGCCGCACGATTCCGGTGCGGCCGCCTACTTCGCGGGCAACTCCCTCGGCCTCCAGCCGAAGGCGCTGCGCGCCCGGCTGGGCGCCGAACTCGACGACTGGGCGCGGCTCGGCGCCGAGGCGCACCTGGAGGGGCAGCGCCCCTGGCTCTCCTATCACGAACTCCTCCGCGGGCCCGCCGCACGGCTGGTGGGCGCGAAGCCGGAGGAGGTGGTCGTGATGAACTCGCTGACCGTCAACCTCCACCTGATGATGGTGAGCTTCTACCGGCCGGCGCCGGGGCGGCACGCGATCGTCATCGAGAACAGCGCGTTCCCGTCGGACAGCTACGCGGTGCGCAGCCAGGCCGCGTTCCACGGGTACGACCCCGACGAAGCGGTGATCCGGCTGCGGCCCCGGCCGGGCGAGGCGGTGCTGCGCACCGGCGACGTCGTGGACTACCTGCGCGCGCACGGCGACCGCGTCGCCCTGGTCCTGCTCGGCGCGGTGAACTACTACACCGGCGAGCTATTCGACATCGAGGCGATCACGAAGGCCGGCCACGAGGCGGGCGCGGTCGTCGGCTGGGATCTCGCGCACGCGGCGGGCAACGTCCCGCTCCGGCTGCACGACGCGGGCGCGGACTGGGCGGCCTGGTGCTCCTACAAGTACCTCAACGCCGGGCCGGGATCGCTGTCCGGGGTGTTCGTGCACGAGCGGCACCTCGCCGATCGCGCGCTGCCCAAGCTCGCCGGCTGGTGGTCGACCGACGTCGGCGCCCGGTTCTCGATGGCCCCCACCGTGACCCCGGTGGACACGGCCGACTCCTGGCAGGTGTCCAACCCGCCGATCCTCGCGATGGCGCCCGTCCTGGTGTCGCTGGAGATGTTCGACGAGACCGGGCTGCCCGCGCTCCGGGCCAAGAGCACCCGGCTCACCGGCTACCTGGAAGAGCGGCTCGACGAGGTGCGCGAGCGGCGGCGGGGCGTGTCGGTGATCACCCCCCGGGACCCGGAGCGGCGTGGCGCCCAGCTCTCGGTGCGGGCCGAGGGCCGCGACGTGGGCGCGCTCTCGGCGCGGCTGCGGAAGGAATTCGGCGTGCACGCCGACGCGCGGCCGCCCGACGTGATCCGGCTGGCGCCGGCCCCTATGTACAACACCTTCTCCGACTGCTGGCGGGCGGCGGCCGCGCTCACGGCGGTGCTCGGTGACTGAGCGGGTCGCGATCGTCGGCGCCGGCCTGGCCGGCTGCCTGCTCGCGACGCTGCTGTCCCGGCAGGGCATCCCGGTCACGCTGTTCGAGCGGCGGGACGATCCCCGGATCGCCGGCCCCGAGCGCGGGCGCTCCATCAACTTGGCCATCTCGGCCCGCGGCCTCGCCGCGCTCGGCGAGGTGGGGCTGCGCGAGCAGGCGCTGGCGCGCGCGCTGCCCATGCACGGGCGGATGGTGCACAGCCGCGCCGGGCAGCAGAGCTTCCGCCCGTACAGCGCCGACGGCACGCACGCGATCAACTCGATCAGCCGCGCCGAGCTCAACCGGGTCCTGCTCGACGTGGCCGACCGCTCCCCCGGCGTCCGCCTCTGCTTCGGCCACCGGCTCCGCGAGCTGGACATGACCACTGGCG
>DASZKN010000094.1:0-2821 GCA_035552855.1 Trebonia sp.
CGACGAACTGCCGCTGCGCGTGCAGCGACAAGTCGAGCCTCGCGAACAGGCCGTCGATCATGTCCGCCAGCTCCCGCAGGTCGTCGTCCGGGCCCTCGAGCGCAAGCCGCTCGTGCAGGTTCGTGGCGGAGATCCGCCGCGCGGACTCGGTGATCCGGCGCAGCGGGCGCAGCGCGCGGCCCGCTACAAACCAGCCGACCGCCGCGGCGACTACCGCCATGATGCCGAGCGCGATGCCGAAGTAGAGCAGCAGCGCGTCGTCCTCCCGCGCCCGCGTGGTGTCCGCTTCCTGCACGGCCTGCGCCTGGAACTGCTGCGGGTCGGGAGGCATGGACCCGGCCGCGCCCGGGCTGATCAGGGCAAGGCCGCCAGACGAGCCGTCCGACCCGGAGCTGGTCGACCCGGAGCTGGTCGACCCCGAGTTGCCGGGTACCTGGCCGGGCGCGGACCCGAGCGGGGAACCCGAGGCGAGGCGGACGGAGATGATCTGGTTGTTGGCGTGGCTCAGCAGCCCGTAGGTGATGCCGAGCAGCCCGGCCCCCGCGACGAGGAACAGGCTGGCGAACAGCACCGTGAGCCTGAGCCTGACACTCCCTCTGGTCATATCCGGTACCCCGCCCGCTCGACCGTCTCGATCACCGGGGGCTCGCCGAGCTTGCGGCGCAGCCGGCTGACCGTCACCTTGACCGCGGTGGTGAACGGGTCGGCCATCTCGTCCCACGCCCGCTCGAGCAGCTCCTCGGCGGATACCACCCGTCCGCCGGCGGCCATCAGCAGCTCGAGGACGGCGAGTTCCTTCGCGGCGAGGTCGAGGGTCGCGCCCGACCGGGTGGCGACGCGCCGCGCCGGGTCGAGCGTGATCCCCTTCGCGGTCAGCACCGGGGGCACCGCGGGATGGCTGCGCCGGGCGAGCGCGCGGAGCCTGGCGACGAGCTCGGCGAAGGCGAACGGCTTGGGCAGGTAGTCATCGGCGCCGCGGCCGAGCCCGGCGACGCGGTCCTCGATCGTGCCCGCGGCGGTCAGCATCAGAATGCGGGCCCTGACGGCCGCGATAAGCCGGCCGCAGACGTCGTCACCGTGCAGCACGGGGAGGTCCCGGTCGAGCACGATGACGTCGTAGTCGTTGACGAGGGCACGGTCGAGTCCCGCCCCGCCGTCGAGCGCCGTGTCGACGGCCATGCCTTCCAGCCGGAGGCCGGCGGCGACCGCCTCGGCGAGCTCGCCGTCGTCCTCGATCACAAGCACCCGCACGAGCCTTTACCTCCCGCGGTCATTGGAACACGCGATCACTGACCGGGGGCTGAAGGGAGGCTGGCAGGATCCTGAATGGAGTCGGCGGTCAGCTTCCCGTTCGCTCCGCTGATCGACGCGGAGACGAAGTCGCCGACCTTGACGCCGCGGATACTGCTGACCTTGCCGGTGACCTTGGTCGCGCGGGTCACCGTCGCGGTGATTTCCTGGCCGCCGCCGTTCAGCGTGATCGAGGTGGCGCTCACGGCCATAACCCGGCCGCCGATCTCCAGCCGCTCCATCGCACCGGGCGGCAGCGACTGGAGGCCGCCGCCCTGCGGAGCGGGCTGCGTGCCGTTGCCCGCACCGTTTGGTCCCGTGCTTGGCGATGCGGTAGCGCTCGAGCTTGGGGCCGCGCTCGCGCTCGCCGGGCCCGCGGCCTCGTGCAGCGCGACTACCACGACGCCGAAGCCGAAGGCCGCCGCCACGACCGCGTCAGCGCGAGCAGCCAGCCACGCCGAGCGCCGCCGTACCAGCCGCGCGGCGGCTCCCCCGGGGCGCCCGGCGGGTACCCGGGCGCAGGCCAGGGGTGACCGGGCCCGTCATCGTCGTCATGGTCATCGTCGAAGTCGTCGAAGTCGTCGGGCTCGTCGATGTCGTCGAACTCGTCGTGCTCTTCTGGCATGAGTGCCTCACCTCCGCGAGGCAAGCCTTCCGCCGTCCCGGTTGCGCGCCGGTGACATGATGTGTCACCGGCCTGCAACCGCCGTCGCCCTAAAAACGACGGCATGTTCTACTTCACTTATCTCGCGCGGGAGTTGCGCCGCCGCATGCGGCAGGCGATCTTCATCGCGCTAGGCCTCGCCGTCGGGGTGGGGCTCGTGCTCACGGTGACCGCCGCGTCCGCGGGGGTCAAGAACGCCCAGGCCGGCGTCCTCAAGGGCCTGTACGGCGTCGGCACCGACGTCACCGTGACAGGGGCGGCGCCCAAGCCGCCGTCCATTGCCGGCGGCAACAACGCGGGCGGCAACCGGACCACCATCGAGATGGGCCCGAACGGCGCCCAGATGTGCGTCAACGGCAAGTGCCACTCGCTCAAGAACGGCTACACCATCGACAATCTCATCGGCGGCTCCTACACGCCGATCAGCGCGACGGACGTGGCGAAGGTTGCCGACCTGCGCGGCGTGTCCGCGGCCGTCGGTGGCCTGTCGCTGACCGACAACCAGATCACGATCTCGCAGAACCCATCGCCGCCCACCTCGTTCACCGTGTTCGGCGCCGACCTGTCCGACCTGAAGCTCGGCCCTCTGAGCAATGCCACGCTCAGCTCCGGCCGGAGCTTTACCGCGTCGGACGCCGACAAGGACGTGGCCCTCGTTGACGAGAGCTACGCCACCGCGAACGGCCTCAAGGTCGGCAAGACGATGAAGATCGGCGGCGTGACGTTCACCGTCGTCGGCCTCGTCAACCAGGCAGAGGGCTCCAGCCCGCCGAACGTGTACATCCCGCTGGCCCGGGCCCAGGCCATCGCCACCAACGGCCCCGGCGGCGGTCACCTGAAGAACGACGTGAACACCATCTACGTGAC
>DASZKN010000095.1:0-2561 GCA_035552855.1 Trebonia sp.
TCCAACGTCCCATCCGTCCCACCCCTAAAGGGGTGGTGGGACGTGGGACTTTCGGGAGCGAGCGGGACGGGACGTTGTGGGACGTTGGGAATTTCAGTTCCGGCGACCACGTAGCGTGGCCGCACCTCTGAACCCGTATTGACTACCTTTCCCTTGCTGACCAGCGAAGACAGCGCCCGGTAGACCGTGGTCCGGCCGAGCTTGGATGTCTCGATGACCTCACTCGTCGTGGCCGAACGTCCCGCGAAAAATTCCCACAGGGTGCTCATGACGGTGGTCTCCGAATCGGTCATCAGACCGAAAGTCCCAATCATCTCGTGGGACATTATTACGGCGCTGCCGAGCCGCGGAACGAGGCGGAGCCGCACGTCATCGGCGGCGGGTGCGTCTTTCTGCTTGGCCGTCGACAAAGTGATTAGGCTGCCGTCCTTGGCCGTCCGCATGATGGACGTGGCCGCGCCTTCGAGCGCCGTCGACCCGCGCATGTTGTCGCCGTTGCGCGCCTCGTGGTGGACGGTGAGCACGCACGCCCCGGACGCCGCGCGGATGCGGTCGGCGGCGGCAACGTACAGTCCCATGTCCTTGGCGCTGTTCTCGTCGAACCCGGCCGTCACGCGCGCCTGGGTGTCGAGCACGACCAGCGCCGGGCGCATCCCGGCGGCGAGAGCGGCCAGGGCCTCGCGCTCACCGGGCACGAGGATCTGCACGGCGAGCGGCAGGAACAGCGCGCCCATCGTGCACTTCGCGTAGTCCTCCCACGCGCGGACGCGCTGCCGCAGGCCGCTGGTGCCCTCGGCAGCGAGGTACAGCACCGGCCCGGGGATCACCTCGTGCTCCTGCCATGGCAGCCCGGCCGCCGTGCACGCGGCCCAGTCGAGCGCCACGAACGACTTGCCGTTGCCCGGCTTGCCGTGCAGCCACGCGAGCGAGTCACGGTAGAGGAACCCGTCGATGACCGGCTCGGGCGGCTGGATGGCGTCGAGCGCGGCACTGTCGAGCAGCGCGGCCCGCAGGTGCGCCAGGCGCTCGGCGACGGGGTTGCCGTCCAGCGCGACGCCCGGCGCGCGGGCAGGCTCGTCTTCCCACCATGCATAGCTCACGCGGCACCGCCGCCGCGGATGAGCCGCAGCTGCGGCCGGTCGGCAGACCGCGGGTCGGCAAAGTGCTCACGGCCGCCAGGTCCCCACCGCTTCGCCTCAAGCTCGTTGATCGTCGGCGCCTGCAGCGGCCTGATGACGGCCGGCCACTCTCCCTCGCGAATCCGGGCGCCGAACTCGTAGCCCATCTTGTAACCCTCGGCCAGGCCGCGCCCGTACGCGGCGCGCTCGGCGTCGAGAAGCCGCTTCATCCACTGGTCGCGCTCGTCGCTCAGCTCGAGCAGCGCGGCGTGCCCTACAGTGGGATTGTCGCCGTCAGCAAACGCGATTTCCTGAGCGCCGCCTCTTCGCCGGGGGCGGCGTTCTGCATTAGGCGCCACGTCACGCCACCACCTGGCCGGGGGTAACGGCCTGGTCGGCCAGCCATGCGCGCACGTCGCCCCAGTCATAGCGGATGTGGCCGTTGTCGAGCTTGAAGTACCGCGGCCCGCGGCCCTTGCTCCTCCACTCGGCGACGGTCTTGACCGGCTTCTGCAGGAACTCGGCGACCTCTTCAGGGGTGGCCAGCGGGTCAGCCTTCATGTGTGCATGCCTCCTCGAACGCGAGCAAGTTTCGATACCTGCTCACGGAGCAAGCTAGCCGACTGTTTCTCACGAGTCCACATTGACACTTACTCGTTCTTACTGTTGACTTACTCGCGTGGAGAGCAGCGAAGTCAGGACGTCGATCGGGTACGGCAATGGCGGATGGGTCCGTGTTGCGCGGGACGGGCTGCCCGGTGTGCTCTACCTGCGGTTCGAGCAGGCAGGCGACCGCTGGCAGATACGCGAGATGTACCTGGAATGCGACGAGGGCGAGGAAATCCGCGCGCGCGACCTGCGCGAGCTGCCCCTCGCGGCGGTCAGCGCACTGGCGTTGTCCTATCGCGACCACCTGGCGGCACGCGCCGCACTGCCGGGCCCGGACCTGGGCACGCTGGCGAGCAACTACGCGACGACGTTCGGCCGCCGCGCGGCCCACTGGGTCGCCGAGTCGATGCGCGACCAGGGCGCGAACCGCAGGCTGCGCCAGCAGCCGCCGCGGCGGCCAGCGGATCCGCCGCGCACGGTCCGCCTGGAGCGCCCCGATCGCATTGACGACGCGTTCCTGCGCCACGTCGCGGACGCGTACGCCGACGCCATCCGCCGCGGCGCGAGATCACCGGCCGCGGCCATCGCAGACGAGTCGACGCTGCCGGTGCGCACCGTTCACCGCTGGATCTACCTGGCCCGCAAGGCCGGTCACCTGCCGCCCGGCTCGCAGGGCCGGGTCGGCTGAGAGGACAAGCACATGGCACGCGTCAAGGACCTGTGGACGGCCACGGTTAAGGGCCCGGACGGGCGGCCGGTCAAGAAGCACACCGGGCGGCACGGCAAGGGCAAGCGGTGGCTCGCCGTGTGGACCGGGGAGGACGGCCGCGAGGC
>DASZKN010000096.1:0-6710 GCA_035552855.1 Trebonia sp.
GGGCCGAGGGTTACCTTCACGGCGTCGGCAAGCTGGTTCATGCCGCGCTCGAGGCCGCGCCGGGCTTCCTCGTCAAACGCGATAAGCTTCGCTGCCATTGGTTCCAGTCCTCCGTGGCGTACATGCGGACCGGCCGATGCCCGCGACGGACGGCACGCCTGGCAGCAGGCCTTTCCTGCCCCCGGGCAAGCCTCATCGCCCGATCCCGCCGTCTTGGCTGTCACTCTCGCATGGAGAGTGCCAACGCCATGTTTAGCACTCTAAGGGGGAGAGTGCAAACACCGGCCGATCGCGACCAGCCACCACATACCCCTACTGGCGGGTAGATTCGCAGGTCATAGACGCGCGTGCGTTGAGCCGCCTCAGCCGAGGGCCTCCAGTTGCTCCGCGAGCCAGGTACGGGGCGCGCGGGCGGCCGCCGCCGCGGCGATCGCCGCCGACCGGTGCTGCCGCTCCTCCCCGGTCATGCTCAGCCCGGCGTGCAGCGCCTCGGCCGTCGCGCTCACGTCGAACGGGTTGACGAGCAGCGCGTGCTCGCCGATGAGGGACGCGGCACCCGCTTCCCTGGACAGAACGACCGCGCAGCCGCTGGCGGACAGAGTCGGCCCTTCCTCGGCCACCAGGTTCATGCCGTCCCTGATCGGGTTGACCAGCAGCACGTCGGCGACCTCACAGGCTGCCAGCGAGCGCGCGTAGTCGTCCTTGACCTCTAGCACCAGCGGCTGCCAGTCCGGCGTGGCGAACTCGTCGTTGACCTCCGCGGCCAGCTTGCGCACGTCCTCGGTGTAGGCGCGGTATTCGGCGAGGCTGGCCCGCGACGGGTAGGCGAAGGCCAGGTGGGTCACGCGACCGTGCCACTCCGGGTGGGTGGCGAGCATCTCGGCGTAGGCGGCCAGGCCCCGCCCGATGTTCTTCGAGAGTTCGGTCCTGTCGACCCTGACGATCAACTGACGGCCGGCTCCGGTCTCCGTTAGCGCCGCCACGTGCGCACGCACGTCGTCTTCGGCGGCCCGCGCGCGCAGCGATTCACCGTCCACGCCGAGTGGATGCACGCCTACGTCGGTGACGTGCCCGCGGTGCACGACCGTGCCGCCGCCAGCGGGATCACGGGTGACGGCCGCCCCGAGAACCGCCTCACAGCAGTCGAGGAACGCCGCCGCCCAGCGCGCCGCCAGGAAGCCGGCGTGGTCGGCACCGAGCATTCCCTCGAGCAGCGTGACGGCGATGTCACCGGGGAGCATGCGGTAGTAGTCCGGCGGCGCCCACGGCGTGTGCTGGAAGTGCGCGATACGCGCTTGCGGACGGCGTTCGCGGAGCATGCGCGGGACAAGCGCCAGGTGGTAGTCCTGCACGAGCACCCGGGTGCCGGCCGCCGCCTCTTCGGCGAGGGCGGCGGCGAACGCCTCGTTATAGGCGACGTACCCGGCCCAGTCACGCCGGAAGCCGGCGTCGAAACGCGGCTGGTTGGGCGTGTCGAACAGCAGGTGGTGGACAAACCACAGCACGGTATTCGCGATGCCGTTGTACGCCGCCGCGAACGTGTCCGGCGGGATGTCCAGCATCCGCACCTCTGCCTCGCCGGGGCCGCCCGTCGCGCGCGCGCCCTGCCGGGCGGCTTCGCGGTCCGCCTCACTCAACGCCGCGCAGACCCACAGCGCTCCGCCGTTCTCGGCGTAGGCCGCGAGGCCCGACGTCATCCCGGAGACCATGCCGCCACCGCCGCGGTTAGCGGTGAGCGAACCATCCTCGGCGAACCCGTATGACACGGGTCCGCGATTCGAAGCGACGAGTATCAGGTGACTCGGGTCGTTACTCATATCACCCTAAGACTAGTTGAAACCAACACTAACCGGGGTTCGAGCCCGGGGAGCGCATCGGTTACAGTGTTTCTGATGCCGGGTTCGTCCCCCGGCGCCCACAACTGAATACCTCATCCAGAGGGGTGGAGGGATCGGCCCTGTGAAGCCCCGGCAACCATCGCGATGACCGCACCCTCAGTCTGGCGAGGCGAGCGCGCGACTGGTGCCAAGTCCGGCCCGTGGTCAAGGTGACCACTGGGAAAGATGGGAGAGAGAGGCCTCGCCCAAATGACTCAGACCGATGCTGCGCGCACGTCAGGCGCTCTCCGCCTCGGGAACGCGATCGGCCTGTCCTGCCGGGAATGCGGCAAGACCACTTCGCTTGGCCCGCACTACGCGTGTGCCGACTGTTTCGGGCCGCTGGAGGTCCGCTACGACCTCCCGCGGCTGACCCGGGCGGAGATCGAGGCCGGCCCGAACAACATCTGGCGCTACGCGCCGCTGCTCCCCGTTCCCGCCGACATCGCGAGCCGGCGGACCACACAGCCCGGCTACACGAAGCTGATCCAGGCCGACGGGCTCGCCGCCGAGCTGGGCATGCGCAAGCTCTGGATCAAAGACGACAGCGGCAACCCGACCCACTCATTCAAGGACCGCGTCGTCGCCGTGGCCCTGGCCGCGGCGACCGAGATGGGCTTCAAGGTGCTCGCCTGCCCGTCGACCGGCAACCTGGCCAACGCGGTGGCAGCCGCCGCCGCCCGGGCGGGCATCCGCTCGGTGGTCATGGTCCCGTCGAACCTCGAGGAGCAGAAGATCCTGACCACCGCCGTGTACGGCGGCACATTCGTCACCGTCGATGGCACCTACGATGACGTGAACCGGCTGGCGTCCGAACTGGCCGGCGAGCACGACGACTGGGCGTTCGTGAACGTGAACGTCCGGCCGTACTACGCCGAGGGCTCCAAGACGCTCGGCTTCGAGATCGCCGAGCAGCTCGGCTGGCGGCTGCCGGACCAGATCGTGGTGCCGATCGCGTCCGGCGCGCAGCTCGTGAAGATCGACAAGGGGTTCAGCGAGCTGGCCGCGCTCGGCCTCGTTGACGACAAGCCGTGGAAGGTCTTCGGCGCGCAGGCGTCGGGGTGCTCCCCCGTGTCGGAGGCGTTCGCGAACGGCTGGGACGTGGTGCGGCCGCAGAAGCCGTCCACGGTCGCGAAGTCGCTCGCGATCGGCAACCCCGCCGACGGACCGTACGTGCTCGACGTCGTGCGCCGGACTGGCGGCGCGATCGCCGACGTCTCCGACCCGGAGATCGTCGATTCGATGACGCTGCTGGCCCGTGCCCAGGGCGTCTTCGGGGAGACGGCGGGCGGCGTCACGGTCGGTGTGCTCCGCAAGCTCCTCGCCTCCGGCCAGCTTGACCCGGACGCGGAAACCGTGATCATAAACTCCGGCGACGGGCTCAAGACGCTGGACGCGGTCGCCCCGGCGGTAAGCGTGCCAGCGGCGATCAAGCCGACGGTGGAAGCGTTCGCCGCCGCGGGGTACGAGGGGCCGGGCTCGGCCTGACCGCCCGCGGCAGCCGTCATAGCCGGCGAGAGGCCGAAAAAGTGATCGTAGTCTCCTAAGCTCACCGGGTTGGTGACGGCGGCCGCCAGCCCCGCCAGCAGCGCGACCACGCCGGGCGGGCCGTCCACAACGAGATCGGCGGCCGCCGCCACTTGCGGGGACTCCGGGCTGAGGCTGCCCACCGCGCACCCGGGCACGCCCGTCGCGCGCAGGTCGCGGATCGCCGCGAACGCGGCGAGGTCGCCGAGATCGTCGCCGCAGAAGAGCACGGCCCGCGCGGCGCGCTCGCGCGCCAGTGATCTGAGCACGGCGCCCTTGTCCACTCCGGGCGGCCGCATTTCCAGCACGAACCGTCCTGGCTCCAGTGCCAGCCCCGCCTCGGCCGCGAGCGCGGCGAGCGGCTCGCGCAGGCCTCGCAGCGTGCCCTCGGGATCCGCCGCCTGCCTGGTGTGCACGGCGAGCGCGGTGCCCTTGTCCTCGATCCGGGTGCCCGCGGGCGCGTGCGCGGCCGCGAGCACGTCCGGCAGCGCGGCCCGCACGGCGGCCACGCCGTCCGGCACCGGCGCCGCGGTCACCTCGCCCCGTTCCCAGCGCTCAGCGCCGTAGTGGCCAAGGACGATCAACCCGTCGATGCCGCCGAATCCCCCGTACGCGACCGCGTCCGCGGCCGGCCGGCCGGTGATGATCGCGACCGTGCCGACGGCGGCGGCCAGCCGGGAAAGCGCGGCGGCGGCTCCCGGATAGCCGCGGGCGGCGGCCGGGTCGGGCACGATGGCCGCCAGCGTGCCGTCGAAGTCAGAGGCGATAAGCGCGTGGCCGGGGTCCGCGCGGATGGCGTCGAGTCCGGCCTGCCCGCCGGCGGTCCCGGCGCGCGGCAGTGAAAGGTCGGTCACGCCTACCTAGTGCCCGTCCGCGGCGATCGCATGCGCCGCCGCCGCGCCCGCTGCGCGCGCAGCCGCTTGACGAGCACCGGGTCGAACTTGAGCGCCTCCGGGCTGTCGATGAGCTCGTTCAGCAGCTGGTAGTACCGCGTGGCGGGCATGCCGAGCGTGTCGGCGATGGCCTGCTCCTTGGCACCGGCCGAGCGCCAGGTGCCTCGCTCGAAGGCCAGGACACGCATGTCCCGCTCGGACAACGCGGGCATCGGCTGCTCCTTTCCCGTCGCCGCGGGCGATTACGCTCACGCTCCATGGCCTCGTTTCACTGTCTCACGTTCCTGACCGATTACGGGCTCGAGGACGGTTTCGTGGCGGCCTGCCATGGAGTCAGTTCCCAGATCGCGCCAAATATTCGCATCATCGACATTACACACCTCGTGCCGCCCGGCGATATCAGGCGCGGCGCGGCGGTGCTCGCCCAGACTGTCCCCTATATGCCGCTGGCCGTCCATGTCGCGGTCGTCGATCCCGGAGTCGGGACCGCCCGGCGCGGGGTCGCGGTGGCGGCGCGCAACGGATCGGTCTTCGTCGGGCCGGACAACGGGCTGCTGCCGTGGGCGGCCGAGGCGGTTGGCGGCCCGGTCCGGGCCCTCCGCCTGACCAACAGGGAACTGTGGCTTGGGGACGTGACCGCGACGTTCCACGGGCGGGACATCTTCGTGCCGGTCGCGGCGCACCTCGCCGCCGGCACCCCGTTCGGCTACGCGGGCACTCCGCTCGACGTCGCCGACCTCGTCACGCTCCCCGCGCCGGTGAGCCGGGTCGCCGGGACGACCGCCGAAGGGGAAGTGCTCACGGTGGACCGGTTCGGGAACGTGCAGTTGTCGGTGACCAGGGCGCTGGCGGAGCTGGCCGGTCTCGTGCCCGGCGTGACAATAACAATGCGCTGGGACGACCACGAGGTCAGCGCGCCGTTCCGGCGCGCGTTCGGCGAGGTCGGGCCGGGCGATGTCGTGGCGCTGACGGACAGCTCCGGGTTGACGGCGATCGCCGTCAACGGCGGCAATGCCGCCGCCCGGCTGGGACTGCGCGCGGGCACGCTGGTGACAATTTCCGTTAGCGAAGGTCGAATGTTGTCACAAGGCCATGAATAAACTCATCAGGCTTCTCAAGCTTCACGCGAACATGGCACCATAAGGGAGCAAATCCCGGGTTACCCGCCACTCGCCCCGGCGTGAAGGGGATGGCGAGATTTTGTCCATCGGATTGCTTCGCGGCACGCCGCGGCTGGTGACCGCACTCACCGTCGCAACTGCTTTCACGCTGCCCGTGATATCCGTCGCCGCCCAGGCCAGCGCCGCGGCGGCCACGATCACGGCGGCCAGCGCCGACGAGCCCGGCGGTGCGCCCGGCAGTGCGCCCGGCGGTGCCCCGGCACGGGCCAGCGAATGGTGGCTCACCGCGCTGGGAGTCTCGCGCGCCTGGCAGGCCGCCGCTGGCCGCGGCGGCGGCGTCACCGTCGCGGTCTTGTCGACCGGGGTCGACGCCACGCAGCCGGACCTGGCCGGCGACGTGACAGCGGGCCCCGACCTCAGCCGGTCCGGCCGTGGCAGCGGCGGCCCGTTCTGGGGTTACGAGGGAACCGCCGTGGCCAGCCTGATCGCCGGGCACGGCCACGGGCGTGGCGGGACGGCGGGCATCACCGGCGTCGCGCCGCGCGCGAAGATCTTGTCGCTGCGGGTCACGCTCGAGTACAACGACCCGCTGAACGCCCGCGCCGCGATCACGAACCGGCTCCCTGACGCGATCGCGGCCGGCATCCGGTACGCGGTGAGCCGCGGCGTCCAGGTGATCGCGCTGCCGCTGGATCCGGGCGCCCTCGGCCCGTCCGCCACCGGAGATCCGGCCGCGGGCGGCGGCAGCCCGGCGGAACGAGCCGCGGTCACGTTCGCGCTCGCGCATAACGTGCTGCTCGTGGCGCCCGCCGGGGACAACGGCGCGTCGACCGGCAGCGTGACCTACCCGGCCGCCTATCCCGGCGTGATCGCCGCCGGCGCCACCGGGCGCGACGGCCGGCTCACGCCGTACACCAGCACGCGTTCCTACGTGGCGCTGACCGCCCCTGGCGCGAATCTCAGGGAGGCCGCGCCGGGCCGCGGCTATGACGCCTTGTCCAGTTCCGACATGTCGGCCGCGCTGACGGCCGGCGCGGCCGCGCTCATCCGCTCGCGCTATCCGCGGCTGACCGCGGCTCAGGTCGCGCAGGCGCTCCTGCGTGGCGCGGGCCACGGGGCGCTGAACGCGGCGACCGCCGTGGCCGCCGCCGCGGCGGTCGCCGGGACGCTGCCCGGCCCTGCCCGGGGCGGCCAGGGAACGTCCGGCGCGGGCGCCGCTCCCCAGGGCGGCAGCGGCGGCTCAGGCAGCACGGCCACGCACCAGGGCGGCGCCGGCACGATCGCCGGATCCG
>DASZKN010000097.1:0-1838 GCA_035552855.1 Trebonia sp.
AGCTCTTCGCGGACAAGTACATGGGCGGCGGCGCCTTCCGGTACGACGGCCGGCATGGCTGGCTCCGGATGACCCCGGCGAAGATCGTGGGCTGGGACTTCGCCAAGCTCCGCCGCTGATGCGTTGACGCGGCGGCTCACCTGTGAAAATCTGCTACTCATATTAGAGAATAATATTCTCACACAGCAGACAGCAGACAGCAGACAGCAGACAGCAGACAGCAGACAGCAGAGGGATGGAATCGCCTGACCGTGCTCACGCTCAAGGCCGCCGGGCTGCTCGACATTGACGCCGGGGAGCTCGTCCGGCCGGGGATCCTGCGGATCGAGGGAGACCTGATCGCCGGGGTCGGCGGCCCGCTGACCGGCGAGATCCTCGATCTCGGCGACCTGATCCTCCTGCCCGGCCTGATGGACATGGAGGTCAACCTGCTGATGGGCGGGCGCGGCGAGACCGCCGCGTACTCGCCCGTGCAGGATGACCCGCCGCTGCGGATGCTGCGCGCGGTCGGCAACGCCCGCCGCACGCTGCGAGCCGGTTTCACGACCGTCCGCAACCTGGGGCTGTTCGTGAAGACGGGGGGCTACCTGCTGGACGTCGCGCTGGCCAAGGCGATCGACGCGGGCTGGATCGACGGCCCCCGGGTCGTGCCGGCCGGCCACGCCATCACCCCGACGGGCGGGCATCTCGACCCGACGATGTTCGCGGCGTTCGCACCCGGCGTGCTGCCGATGACGGTGGAAGAGGGAATCGCCGACGGCGTCGACCAGGTGCGCCATGCCGTCCGGTACCAGATCAAGCACGGCGCGAAGCTGATCAAGGTGTGCGTCTCGGGCGGTGTCATGTCGCACACCGGCCCGCCCGGCGCGCAGCACTACTCCGACGAGGAGCTGCGCGTCATCGTGGACGAGGCGCACCGGCGCGGCCTGCGGGTCGCGGCGCACACGCACGGCGCGGACGCGGTCCGGGCCGCCGTCGAGGCGGGCATCGACTGCATCGAGCACGGCTTCCTCATCGACGACGCGGCGATCGCGCTGATGGCCGAACGCGGGACCTTTCTCGTGCCGACCACGTTCCTGGCCGACAGCATGGACGTCTCCGGAGCCGCGCCGGAGCTCCAGGCCAAGGCGGCCAAGATGTTCCCGCGGGCCCGCAAGTCGGTGCTGGCCGCCTACGAAGCCGGGGTGCGGATCGCGGTCGGCACCGACGCGCCGGCGATCCCGCACGGCCGGAACGCGGGCGAACTGGCCGCGCTCGTCAGCCGGGGGATCAGCCCGCTGGCGGTATTGCGGGCGGCGACCGTCACCGCTGCCGAGCTCATCGACGTCACCGACCGGGGGCGGCTCGCCGAGGGGCGGCTCGCCGACATCATCGCGGTGCCGGGCGACCCGTTGCAGGACATCACCGTCACGCAGGAGGTGCGGTTCGTGATGAAGGGCGGGAAGGTCTTTGTCCACTGACGACCTGGTGGAGATCCACCAATTGCTCGCCCGCTACGCGGTGACCATCACTCAGGGCGACATCGACGGGCTGCTCGCGGTCTTCACCCGAGACGGCACGTACAGCGCCTTCGGCGACACCTATCCGCTCGCGGAGTTCCCCGCACTGGTCGCGGCCGCCCCCAACGGCCTGTTCCTCACCGGCACCGCCGTCATCGACCTGTCCGGCGACACCGCCGCCGGCACCCAGCCTCTGTGCTTCATCGACCACGCGACCCACGGCATGCGGATCGGCTACTACAACGACACCTACGTGCGGACCCGTGACGGCTGGCGGCTGCGGACCCGGGCCATGACTTTCATCCGCCGTAACGGGGCGCACGATCCCGGCCGCCCGCA
>DASZKN010000098.1:0-1999 GCA_035552855.1 Trebonia sp.
GTCGCTGCCGCCGCCCGACCAGTGCTTCGGCCTGGCGGCCGGGGCGGTGCCCGGCGTCTCCATGGCGGACCGGATGGAGTACCGGGCCATGGAGGAGCCAGGCTGGTTCCGCGGCGTGCCGACCGGCAACCCGGCCGCGGAGTTCTACATGCGGTTCCGCGACGGCCGCGCGGCCGACATGGTCTCGCTGCCGCTGTTCGTGGACGCCGCCGCGCCCGTCGTGCTCGAGGTGGCCGGGCTGTCCACGACCATCCAGCTCACCGTGCACCTGCGGGCCCGGCCCGCGCCTGGCTGGCTGTCCTGCCGCGCGGTCACCCGCTACGTGGCCGGCGGGTACCACGAAGAAGACTTCGAGATCTGGGACAGCGCCGGCACGCTCGTCGCCCAGTCCCGGCAGCTCGCGCTGCTGCTGTCTGTGGCTTGTCCATTAGCCCGCCTCGTCACCTCGTCACCTCGTCACCTCGTCACCTCGTCGCAAGGAGAAGAGCACCCGCATGCCCCTCCCGCCCCCCGACCACGCCGCCGTCCCCACGGCCAGCGCCGTCCCGGCGCCCGTGCTGGAGCTGAAGGACGTGACGTTCCGCCGCGACGGAAAGCAGATCCTGCACGGCGTCTCGTTCACGGTCCGCGCGGGCGAGCACTGGGCACTGCTCGGCCCGAACGGCGCCGGCAAGAGCACGGTGCTGTCGTTCTGCGGCGCGGTGGCGTTCCCCACGTCCGGCACGGTCTGCGTGCTCGGCGAGCAGATGGGGCACGTCGAGCTGCAGGCGCTGCGCCGCTTGATCGGGCACGTCAACCCGCGGCATCCGCTGCGGTCGCCGCTGACGGTCCGCGACGTGATCATCACCGGCCTCGCCGGCACGATCGAGATCCCGCTGCGCTGGCGGCCGGACGCGGCCGGCCTGGAACGGGTGGACGAGCTCATCGAGACGCTCGGCCTGCCCGGGAAGGCCGGCGCGCGGTGGCCCACGCTGTCGCAGGGCGAGCGCGGCCGCGCGCTGATCGCCCGCGCGCTGGTCGCCAGGCCCCGGCTGCTGCTGCTCGACGAGCCCTCGTCCGGCCTCGACGTGGCGGCCCGCGAGCAGTTGCTGGAAACGCTGGACCTGCTCGACCAGGCACACGCGGGGATCGGGTCCGTCCTGGTGACCCACCACCTGGAGGAACTGCCCACGACCACCACGCACGCGCTGCTGCTCAGCCACGGCCGGGTCGTCGCGGCGGGACCCGCGGCGGAGACCGTCACGACCGAGCACGTCTCGGACGCGTTCGAGCACCCGATCAGCGTCGAGTACCACGACGGCCGCTGGGCGGCCAGGGCGGCGCGGGCGGCCCGCGGGCGGCGGCCCGGTCCAAGTCAGCTCAGTCCGGACCAGCCCGGCCTGGACCAGCCCGGTCCGGAGCAGCGCCGCCTGGCGGACGCGTGATCGCCGCGGTCGTATTCGACCTGGACGGCGTGCTCGTCGACTCCGAGCCGGTCTGGGAACAGGTGCGGCGGAGGGTGGTCGCCGAACACGGCGGGCACTGGGACGCCGACACCCAGGACCGGCTGATGGGCATGAGCACCGGCGAGTGGTCCCGCTACCTGAGCGAGGACCTCGGCGTGCGGCTCTCCCCCGCCGAAGTCGCCCGCGCGGTCGTCGCGGAGATGGCGGCGCGGTACCGGCGCCACCTGCCGCTGCTGCCCGGAGCGGTCGAGGCAGTGACCCGGATGGCGGAGCGCTGGACGCTCGGCCTGGCGAGCTCGTCGCCGCGGTTGCTCATCGACGCCGTGCTCGATGCCGCGGCGCTGCGCGACCGGTTCGCCGCGACCGTGTCGACCGAGGAAGTCGATCGCGGCAAGCCCGCGCCGGACGTGTACCTGACCGCGGCCGCGCGGCTGGGCGTCGCGCCGAAGGCGTGCGCCGCGATCGAGGACTCGTCGAACGGGCTGCGCGCCGCCGCGGCGGCGGGCTGCCAGGTGATCGCGGCCCCGCAGCGGGCGTACCCGCCCGCGGCCGAC
>DASZKN010000099.1:0-26117 GCA_035552855.1 Trebonia sp.
GGTTACCGCGTGCAGGCCAAGGGCCAGGACCTGGAGTTCGCCCTCGGCTTCAGCCACCCGGTGCCGGTCAAGCCGCCGGAGGGCATCACCTTCCGGGTCGAGTCCCCCACCCGGTTCGTGGTCGAGGGCATCGACAAGCAGCTCGTGGGTGAAACCGCGGCCCGGATCCGCAAGCTTCGCAAGCCCGACCCGTACAAGGCCAAGGGCGTGCGGTACCAGGGCGAAGTGATCCGGCGCAAGGTCGGGAAGGCTGGTAAGTAGTCATGGCTCGTACCCAGGCCAGGCGCTCGTCGCGTGAGTACGCCACCGGTAAGGTCGGCCCGCGCACGGCGCAGAAGACCCGCGCGCGCGTCCGGCGCCACCTGCGGGTTCGCAAGAAGATCACCGGCACCACGGCCCGTCCGCGGCTCGTGGTGACCCGGTCTAGCCGGCACCTGTTGGTCCAGATCGTGGACGACACGACGGGTCACACGCTGGCGTCGGCATCCACCATGGACCCGACGATCCGTGCTGCCGAAGGCGACAAGACCGCCAAGGCCAAGCTGGTCGGCGCGCTGCTCGCTGACCGGGCGAAGACGGCGGGCATCACCGCCGTCGTCTTCGACCGGGGCGGCTATAAGTACCACGGCCGCGTGGCCGCGCTCGCCGACAGCGTCCGTGAAGCTGGGCTGACGCTGTGAGGAACATTATGAGGAGGGACAGCTAATGCCAGGAGCTCCACGGCGCGGCGGTGGCGGCGGCGAGCGGCGTGAGCGCCGCGACGACCGGCGCGGCGGCCAGGCCGAGAGGCAGGCGCAGTACCTGGAGCGCGTGGTCACCATCAACCGGGTGGCCAAGGTGGTCAAGGGCGGCCGTAGGTTCAGCTTCACCGCGCTTGTCGTGGTGGGCGACGGCAACGGCATGGTCGGTGTCGGCTACGGCAAGGCCAAGGAAGTGCCGGCCGCGATCGCCAAGGGTGTCGAGGAAGCCAAGAAGCACTTCTTCCGCGTGCCGCGTATCGCCACGACGATCCCGCACACTGTGCGCGGTGAGGCGGCGGCCGGGGTGGTGCTGCTCAAGCCGGCTAGCCCCGGTACCGGCGTGATCGCCGGCGGCCCGGTGCGCGCCGTGCTCGAGTGCGCCGGCATCGGCGACGTCCTGTCGAAGTCGCAAGGCTCGTCCAACCCGATCAACGTGGTGCACGCGACCGTGAAGGCCCTCAAGGAGCTGAACCGTCCGGAGGAGATCGCGGCCAAGCGCGGCCTGCCGATCGAGGACGTAGCGCCCAGGGCCATGCTCGAGGCGCGGGCCGCGGCCGCGGCCAGCGCGTAGGCAAGGAGATCGCGATGGCACAGCTCAAGGTCACCCAGGTCAAGTCGAAGATCGGCGGGAACAAGTCGCAGCGCGACAGCCTGCGGTCGCTGGGCCTGAAGAGGATCGGCCAGTCGGTGGTCAAGCCGGATCGCCCGGAGTTCCGTGGCATGATCCAGACGGTGCGCCACCTGGTCACGGTAGAGGAAGTGGACTAACCAATGCTGAAGCTGCATGACCTGCAGCCCGCGCCCGGCTCGCACAAGGCGAAGACGCGGGTCGGCCGAGGCGAGGCGTCCAAGGGCAAGACCGCGGGCCGCGGTACCAAGGGCACCAAGGCCCGCTACCAGGTGCCGCTCGGGTTCGAAGGCGGCCAGATGCCGCTGCACCGGCGCGTGCCGAAGCTCAAGGGCTTCTCCAACGCTCAGTTCAAGACCGCCTACCAGGTGGTGAACGTCGGCCGGCTGGCCGACCTGTACCCGGGCGGCGGCGACGTCACGCCGGAGAATCTCACCGCCAACGGCGCCGTCCGCAAGGGCGAGCTGGTGAAGGTGCTGGGCGCCGGGGACGTCAACGTCGCCCTGCGCGTGAGCGCGCACGCGGTGTCCGAATCCGCGAAGCAGAAGATCGAAGCCGCCGGCGGCACGGTCACCCTGCTCGGTTAATGTTTGTTAGCTCAGGCCGCGGCGCTGCGCAATTGCGTGGAGTGCGCGGCCTGGCTAGCTCCTGGGCAGAACGTGCGGGTAGGATACGGAAGCCGCGCAATAGCCGCCGCAATTCGCAGGTACGACTGATGAAGAGGGATCACGCCGCATGCTGACCGCGTTCATCCGGGCGTTCAGGACGCCCGACCTGCGCAAAAAGCTGCTGTTCACGCTGGGCATTCTCATCCTGTTCCGGTTCGGCGCATCGCTGCCGGCTCCGGGCATCAACGAGAAAAACGTATCGCTCTGCGCTGGCCTCGCCGCGCATAGTTCTGCTGCTGGCGTCTACCAGATCGTCGACCTGCTCAGCGGTAACGCGCTGAAGTACATGTCGGTGTTCGCGCTCGGCATCATGCCGTATATCACCGCGAGTATCATCCTGCAGCTGCTCACGGTCGTGATCCCGCGGCTGGAGACGCTGAAGGAAGAGGGCCAGGCCGGGCAGGCCAAGATCACCCAGTACACCAGGTACCTGACGATCGGCCTCGCGATCCTGCAGTCCACTGGCTACATCGAGCTGGCGCGCAGCGGCACCCTCTTCAACTCCAGCCAGTGCACGTCGACGCTCAACCCGATCATCTCCAACGCGTCCGTGTTCCGGATCGCGACCATGGTGATCGTCATGGTGGCGGGCACCTCGGTGATCATGTGGCTGGGCGAGCTCATCACCGACCGCGGCGTCGGCAACGGCATGTCCGTGCTGATCTTCACCCAGGTCATCGCCGTTATCCCCGGTGAGCTGCTGACCATCTACCAAACGAAGAAGGCGTTCATCGCGCTGCTGTCGGTCCTCGTGATCGTCGTGATCGTGGCGTTCGTCGTCTTCATGGAGCAGGCCCAGCGCCGCATCCCGGTGCAGTACGCGAAGCGGATGGTCGGGCGCCGGATGTACGGCGGCACGTCCACCTACATTCCGCTGAAGGTGAACCAGGCGGGCGTTATCCCGGTCATCTTCGCCTCCAGCCTGCTGTACATTCCGCAGCTGGTGGTTTCCCTGTTCGGGAACACGAGCCACCCGCAGGCGTGGGTCTCCTGGGTGCAGGGGCACCTTGAGACGACCAACAGCCTGTCAAGCGGCTGGCTGTACTTCCTCTTGTTCTTCGCGCTGATCGTGGGGTTCACGTACTTCTACGTGTCGATCACGTTCAACCCGACCGAGGTCTCCGACAACATGAAGAAGTACGGCGGCTTCATCCCGGGCATCAGGCCCGGCCGGCCCACCGCCGAGTACCTCGGCTATGTGCTGAGCCGCCTGACCGCCCCCGGCTCCCTCTACCTCGGCCTAATCTCGCTGTTCCCGCTGATAGCACTGGCCGAGATCGGCGTGGGCCAGGAGTTCCCGTTCAGCGGTGTGAGCCTGATGATCATGGTCGGCGTTGGCCTGGACACGGTCAAGCAGATCGAGAGCCAGCTGCAGCAGCGCAATTACGAAGGCTTCCTGCGATAGTGCGCATCGTTCTCGTCGGGCCCCCCGGTGCGGGCAAGGGAACCCAGGCCCAGTTCATCGCCTCCCATCTGACGATTCCGCGCGTTTCGACAGGTGACATCTTCCGCCACAACGTCGCGCACAACACCGAGCTCGGCGCCAAGGCCAAGGAGTACATGGACCGCGGCGACCTCGTCCCCGACGAGATCACCGTGGCCATGGTGCGCGACCGGCTGGCGGAGGACGACGCGCAGCCGGGTTTCCTGCTCGACGGCTTCCCGCGCAACGTTCCCCAGGCCGAGACGCTCAAGAAGATCCTGGCCGAGCTGGACACCAGGCTCATCGTCGTCCTCGAGCTGGTCGTCGACGAGGAAGAGGTCGTGCGCCGCCTGTCCGGCCGTCGTACTTGCCGCCGCTGCGAGCGCGTCTGGCACGTCATCTACGACGCCCCGACGCACGAAGGCGTCTGCGATGACTGCGGCGGCGAGCTCTTCCAGCGTGACGACGACAAGGAAGAAGTCATCAGGCACCGCCTCGAGGTCTACAAGACCCAGACGGCGCCGTTGATCGCTTTCTATGCCGACGAGGGCATACTGGTCGGCATCGACGCGGCGGGACCAGTGGAAGAGGTCACCACCCGTGCGCTCGACGCGCTCCAGCCGTACATGCGGTGACTTCCCGCGCGGAGATACCCTTTAGTACATGCGGTTGCGGCGCGGTCCGGTGATTGAAGTCAAGAGTCCGGCGGAGCTCGCCCACATGCGCCGCGCCGGCCAGGTGGTCGCGCATACGCTCGCGGTACTGCGCGAGGCGGTGCGCCCTGGAATCGCCACGGCGGAACTGGACGAGGTGGCGGCCAAGGAGATTCGCGCCGCGGGCGCGGTTTCCTCCTTTCTCGGGTACTTCGGCTATCCGGCGACGATCTGCACCTCCGTCAACGAGGTGGTCGTGCACGGGATCCCGAGCGAGCACACGGTTCTGCAAGACGGCGACATCATCTCGATCGACTGCGGCGCGATCGTCGACGGCTGGCATGGCGACGCCGCCTTCTCCATGGGCGTCGGTGCGATCGACGCCGCGGATCAGGCGCTCCTCGACTCGTGCGAGGCCGCGCTCTGGGCGGGAATCGGGGTCATGAGGCCCGGTCACCGGCTCAGCGACATCTCGCACGCGGTTGAGCGGTCCGTGCGTGCCTCGGGCCAGTACGGCGTGGTCGAGGAGTACACCGGTCACGGAATCGGGACGGCGATGCACATGGACCCGCCGGTCCCGAACTTCGGCCCGCCGGGTCAGGGCCCGCCCCTGCAGCCAGGGATGGTGTTGTGCATCGAGCCGATGATCACGCGTGGCTCGCGCTTCAACGCCGAGCTGGCCGATGGCTGGACGGTGGTCACCGCTGACGGCTCTCGCGCCGCGCACTTCGAGCACACGGTCGCGGTCACGCCGGACGGGCCACTGGTGCTGACCGAGAGCAAACAGGCCGAGCCACCGCGGGTGCACGATGCCCGGTGATCCCCGCCTGCGCGCCTCCGACGCCGACCGCGAACGCGCGGCCACGCTGCTGCGTGAGCACCACGCCGTCGGCAGGCTGACGGCCGAGGAATTCCACGAGCGGCTAGAGGCGGCCTACGCGGCGAAGACGCAGGGCGAGCTGGACGCGCTGCTCGCCGACCTGCCCGCGATCGATCTTTACCGGCTGCCGGCGGCGGGCATCGCGCCCGCGCCGCGGGGCGCGAAGCGCCGCTCGCACCGTCATGGTGGCGGGCCCTTGAGCCCGGGCGGCCTGAACGCATGGATCGCCTGGGCCGCGATCAGCGCGCTGCTGTTCGTTGCCTGGATCGCCGTGGCGGCGCTCGACGGGGGTGCCGCCTGGCTGCCGTGGTTCCTGGTGGTCTGCGTGCCGTGGGCGGTGGCCCTGTCGCGCCGTCGTCCTCGCTAGCTCCGGCCGCTTATTTCCGGGCACCATGCTTAGATCGCCCTCACATTGGTCACTCTAAGTATGTGAATGTGTTCGGTGAGTCACAATCTGGCTGGGCGGTTCTTGTTTCGGCGCAAGCGGGCATGCTGACGCACGCCCAGGCCCGCGAGCACGGCCTCACGGACCGGCAGATCTCGTATCGGCTGAGTACCGGCAAGTGGCAGCGCGTACACCGCGGTGTGTACGCGACGTTCACCGGCCAGGTGCCACGTGCGGCCCGGCTGTGGGCGGCGCTGCTCTGGGCCGGCGAGGGCGCGGTACTGAGCCACCAGACGGCGCTCGAGGTGGCGGGGCTGACGGGCGGCGAAGACCCGGCGATACATGTGACGGTGCCGCGCCGCCGCCGGCCCGCGCAGGGGACACCGATGCCGGGTGTCGTCGTGCACCGCAGCGACCGGGCGCGGTCGGTGGCGGCACCCGCCCGGCTGCCGCGGACGCCGGTCGAGGACACCATTCTCGACGTTGCCGCCACGACGCGCGCATTTGACGACGCGTACGCATGGATGGCGCGGGCCCTGACCGACTGGCACGTGCCTGCTCGCGCGCTCCGGCAGGCGCTCGCGACCCGGACCAGGTTCCCTCGCCGCGCCTGGCTTATCGACGCGCTCGACGACGCGGTAGCGGGATCCACTGCGCGGACCGAGTCCCGCTACAACCGGGACGTGGTGCGCGCGCACGGTCTGCCCGCGCCGGAGTCCTACGGCGTCGCCGTGGAGTTCGCGGGCATCGCCACGCGGCGGGACCGGCCGGTCCGCGACGCCCGCACGTTCCGGTTCGACCCGGTGGCCGTCACCGCGGGCGCGTGCGCGAGCGCCGCGCTGGCCGCCGCGGCGCTGCGGGAACATGGCTGGCCGGGGCGGCCGCGCCCGTGCCGCCGGACGAGTTGCGTGCTGCGCGTGTCCCGGCCGCCCGGGGAATAGGGTGCGGCCTAGTGGCGTTATGCCGCCTGGTTCGCACTAGGGCGCCTTACCTAGTAGACTCTGCACCGGCCCATCGGCTGGCCTTTCCGTATGGCGTCGTGTCACGGGGAACATCGTGTCACGGGGCACGCAGTCATGCCCAGCCCGCAGGCGTTCTCGCCGGGGGCAGCTGCGAACGGCCACGATACCAATCAAGACTACGCAGACGAAGCGCGGAGGATATGCCCAAGAAAGACGGCGCCATCGAGATCGAGGGCACTGTGGTCGAGACGTTGCCGAACGCCTTCTTCCGGGTGGAGCTGGACAACGGGCACAAGGTTCTCGCCCACATCAGCGGGAAGATGCGGATGCACTACATCCGGATCCTGCCCGATGACCGGGTGGTCGTGGAGCTCAGCCCGTATGACCTGAGCCGCGGTCGCATCGTCTACCGGTACAAGTAAGAGCGTCCTGGCGTCAGGATGCCAGGAGCTAGCACGGCCCGCGTCATCGGGCCACGAGGAGAGTTCGCCGTGAAGGTCAAGCCGAGCGTCAAGAAGATCTGCAGCAAGTGCCGGGTCATCCGTCGCCACGGCCGCGTCATGGTCATCTGCTCCGACCCCCGGCACAAGCAGCGCCAGGGCTGAGTCGCAGTACCTGACCGCACGTAAGCTGTAACGAATACAACGTAATACGCGCGCCGCGACGGCATTCGCCGTAGCCCCCGGATGGAGGCCGGGGCCCGGTCCTGGGCAGGGACGGGATGTGACGCGCAAGACCTCCACCACACGAAGGAGAACTGCCCGCACATGGCACGTCTATCTGGCGTCGACCTACCGCGCGACAAGCGCCTTGAGGTCGCCCTCACCTACGTCTTCGGGATCGGCCGCACCCGGGCGCTTGAGACGCTTCGGAACACCGGCATCAGCGGCGACACCCGCGTCTATGACCTCAGCGAGGACGACCTGCTGAAGCTGCGCGACTGGATCGACGCGAACTACCAGGTCGAAGGTGACCTTCGCCGTGAGGTCGCGGCCGACATCCGCCGCAAGATCGAGATCGGCTGCTACCAGGGCATCCGGCACCGCAGGGGGCTGCCGGTGCACGGCCAGCGGACGCAGACGAACGCGCGTACCCGCAAGGGCAGGAAGAAGACCGTCGCCGGCCGGAAGAAGACCGGGAAGAAGTAACCGGACGGGTTCGATTCCCCGGCGAAGCCGGGGGCCATGACCGTCACGGATGACCACCTCAGGAGTCAGGAAGCAGATGCCGCCAAGGAGCCGCAGCCAGCAAGGCGCCGCCAAGAAGGTGCGCCGCAAGGAGCGGAAGAACGTAGCCCACGGGCACGCCCACATCCGGTCCACGTTCAACAACACGATCGTCTCGATCACTGACCCGCAGGGTGCCGTGATCGCGTGGGCGTCCTCAGGACAGGTCGGGTTCAAGGGCTCGCGTAAGTCCACCCCGTACGCCGCCCAGCAGGCCGCCGAGGCCGCGGCGCGCCGCGCCATGGAGCACGGCATGCGCAAGGTTGACGTCTTCGTCAAGGGCCCGGGTTCTGGCCGCGAGACGGCGATCCGCTCGCTCCAGGCGACTGGCCTTGAAGTGGGGTCCATCCAGGACGTGACCCCGGTCCCGCACAATGGTTGCCGTCCGCCCAAGCGGCGCCGAGTCTGAATAGTAGGAGAGACGTGGCTCGTTACACTGGGGCGGACTGCAAGCTGTGCCGCCGCGAGAAGGTAAAGCTGTTCCTCAAGGGCTCGAAGTGCGAGTCCCCCAAGTGCCCGATCGAGATCCGGCCCTACCCGCCGGGCGAGCACGGGCGCAACCGGCAGAAGGACAGCGAGCACCTGCTGCAGATCCGCGAGAAGCAGAAGACCCGCCGCATCTACGGCGTGCTGGAGAAGCAGTTCGCGGGTTACTACGAGGAGGCCGTACGCCGCAAAGGCGTAACCGGCGAGACGCTGCTCCAGATCCTGGAGAGCCGCCTGGACAACGTGGTGTACCGCGCCGGCTTCGCCAAGAGCCGTGACATGGCCCGCCAGCTGGTCGGGCACGGCCACATTCTGGTCAACGGCCACCGAGTCGACATCCCGTCCTTCCGGGTGACCGAGAACGACGTCATCGAGATCGCGCGGAAGTCGCTCGAGATGACCCCGTTCATCGTCGCCCGCGCCGAGGCCGGCGATCGCCCGACCCCCGCGTGGCTCGAGGTCAGCTCCGAGCCGATGCGCATCCTCGTCCACCAGCTTCCGGCCCGGGCACAGATCGACACCCAGGTCCAGGAGCAGCTCATCGTCGAGTACTACTCGAAGTAAGTAGTGCTGACACGGGGGGCGGAAGTCCCGCCCCCCGCCGGTTCACCAGTCATATAGCGGGCTGGCGGAAAGGAAGAAGTCGCAATGCTCATCGCACAGCGTCCATCGCTCGCCGAGGAACAGGTCGGCGACTACCGGTCCAGGTTCACGATCGAGCCGCTGGAGCCAGGCTTCGGCTACACGATCGGGAACTCCCTGCGGAGGACCCTGCTCTCGTCCATTCCGGGTGCGGCGGTCACGTCGATCCGCATCGAGGGCGTGCTGCACGAGTTCACCACGGTTCCCGGGGTCAAGGAAGACGTCACCGACATCATCCTCAACCTCAAGCAGCTGGTCGTCTCCTCCGAGCACGACGAGCCCGTGGTGATGTACCTGCGCAAGCAGGGCCCGGGCGCGGTCACCGCGGCCGACATCGCCCCGCCCGCCGGCGTTGAGGTGCACAACCCCGGGCTGCACGTCGCGACGCTCAACGGCAAGGGCAAGCTGGAGATGGAGCTGACGGTCGAGCGCGGCCGCGGCTATGTCTCCGCCACGCAGAACAAGCAGCCTGGCCAGGAGATCGGCCGGATTCCGATCGACTCCATCTACTCGCCGGTCATGCGCGTGACCTACAAGGTGGAAGCCACCCGTGTGGAGCAGCGCACCGACTTCGACCGGCTCATCCTGGACGTCGAGACCAAGTCCTCTATGCGCCCGCGTGACGCGGTCGCCAGCGCAGGCAAGACGCTGACCGAGCTGTTCGGCCTGGCCCGGGAGCTCAACGTCGACGCCGAGGGCATCGACATCGGCCCGTCGCCGACGGACGCCGCGCTCGCGGCGGACCTGGCGCTGCCGATCGAGGACCTGAACCTCACCGTCCGGTCCTACAACTGCCTCAAGCGCGAGGGCATTCACACCGTGGGTGAACTGGTGGCGCGCAGCGAGCAGGATCTTCTCGATATAAGGAATTTCGGCGCGAAGTCCATCGAGGAGGTCAAGCAGAAGCTCATCGACATGGGCCTCGCGCTCAAGGACTCCCCGCCCGGGTTCGACCCGAGCAGCGCCGTCGACTCGTTCGGCGCCGGTGAAGACGACGAAAGCTATGTGGAGACCGAGCAGTACTAAGCGGTACTGACTTCGGCAGAGAAAGGGTAAATCGATGCCCACGCCTACCAAGGGCCCGCGACTGGGCGGCAGCCCGGCTCACCAGAAGCTGATCCTGGCGAACCTGGCTACGTCCTTGTTCGAGCACGGGAAGATCACCACGACGGAGGCAAGGGCGCGCAGACTGCGCCCGGTAGCGGAGAAGCTGATCACCTTCGCGAAGCGCGGTGACATGCACGCCCGCCGCCAGGTGCTGACCGTGGTGCGCGACAAGAGTGTCGTGCACACCCTCTTCACCGACATCGGCCCGAGTTTCGCCGAACGGCCCGGTGGCTACACCCGCATCATCAAGCTCGGCCCCCGCAAGGGCGACGCCGCTCCGATGGCGATCATCGAGCTGGTGCGGGAAGAGGTCGGCGCTGCCCGGCCGCGCCGCCGCACCCGCCGCGGCGCGGCCGAGACGGCTCCGGCCGCCACCGCGACCGACGAGGTGACGGACGAGACCTCCGAGACCACCGAGACCACCGAGACCACCGAGGCAACCGCCGCCGAGGCGGATGCCCCGGAGGTCGAGGCGTCGGAGACCGAGGCCCCGGAGACCGAGGCGTCGGAGACCGAGGCGTCGGAGACCGAGGCCGACGAGGCGCCCGCGGCCGAGGCGGACACCGACACCGACACCGAGGCCTGACCGCCTGACCACCTGCATCATGGGTCAAAGAGGGTCCTGCGGACCGCTCTTTGGCCCGTGATCTTTTTCGGGCATTGTTTTCCCGGGCATTGTTTTCCGGGCATTGTCGCGAGCTGAGGCGGGGAGGTGATCGTGGGCGCCGCGGAGCAGCCGGATCCGGACGAGCCGGAGGCCACCGTCAGGGTGAGAATCGGGATTGCCTATGACGGGACCGGCTTTTCCGGCTGGGCCGAGCAGCCGGGGCGGCGGACCGTGGCCGGGGTGCTCGCGGAGGCACTCGGCCGCGTGCTGCGGTTGCCGGATGCCCCGCGGCTGACCGTTGCCGGCCGGACGGATGCCGGGGTGCACGCGCGCGGTCAGGTCGCGCATGTGGACGTGGCGGCCGGTGCCTGGCTGGCCGCGGCCAGCCAGCGGCGGCGGCCGGCCGCCACGGCCACGGCGGCCGGGCCCGCGGATGCCGCGCGGACCATCGCCCGGCGGCTCGCCAGCGCCTTGCCGCCCGACGTCCGGGTGCGATCGGTGGAGCTGGCGGCGGCCGGGTTCGACGCCCGGTTTTCCGCGCTCTGGCGCCGTTACTCCTATCGGGTGTGCGACGACGTCGGCCGCGCCGACCCGCTGCGCAGGAACGACACTCTGTGGCACTTCCACGCGCTCGACATCACCGCGATGAACGCGGCCAGCGCGACGCTGCTCGGCGAGCACGACTTCGCCGCGTTCTGCAAACGCCGTGCGGGCGCCACGACCGTGCGCGCGCTGCGACAGCTCGACTGGCGGCGCGACGACGACGGCGTCGTGGCCGGCCGGGTGGTCGCCGATGCCTTCTGCCACAACATGGTCCGGTCGCTGGTCGGCGCGCTGCTCCCCGTCGGGGAGGGCACGCGGCCGCCGTCGTGGCCCGCCGCCGTGCTCGCGGCGGGCGTCAGGGACCCGAGCGTGCGGGTGGCCCCGCCGCACGGACTGTGTCTTGAAGAGGTGCGCTACCCCGCGGACAGCCTGCTCGCGGAGCGCGCGGCGCAAGCCCGGCAGGTACGGGTGCTCGGCGGCCAGTGTTAGCTGGTCGCTGCTAGCTCGTCGCCGGGGCCTTGCCGGTGACCATGCGCTGGCTGAGATCCACGTTCGCGGTGTCGGCCACCAGGTCGCTCTCGAACTGCTCGAGCTGCTTTTGCTGAGTCTTGTTGGCGGGCGCCTTCAGGGTGGAGAACTCGGCCCAGGTGAGGATCAGGTAATGGCCTTTAAACTGGGACTCGACAACCCCGGTGCCCTGGCCGAGCTTGCTCGCGATGCCTTTGGACGTCGACAACGGCGCCACGAAGTCGTTGCCGTTGACGACCTTGCCGGCGTAGTGCGCCTGGTTGGTGGTGATGAGGTTGATCACGCCGATCGTGCCCATCATCTGGTCGCTGCCCGATCCTGACACGTAGCTGGCGCGCGCGGCCTGCGTGCACTTCCCGGTCTGCAGCGCGCTAACGAGATCCTGGCCGATCACCGCGTCCGAGCAGGTCTTGTCCAGCCGGGTGCCGACGCGCTGGAACGAGGTGTGGTCGGTCTCGTTCATGAAGGCCGGCGGGAACAGTTCAGCGATCGTTAGCGGTGCCGGGTCGTCCGTGCGGAACTCGATGTGGCAGTACTGGCCGAACTGCTTGACGCACGCGGCGGTGGCGGCCGACGTCGATCCCGGGCTCGGCAGCGGCCCCGTCGCCTGCGACGAATCGGACGCGGCGTTCTTGGGCTTGATGAAGAACGTGTAGACCGCGAAGGCGGCCACGATCAGGCAAAGGCCGGCCACCGCGCAGACCAGGATGCGGCGCCGGCCACGGGACCGCGCGGACTTGGCCGCCGGGCGCGCCCTCCTGGCCTTCCCGCCGTCGCCGCCGGCCGGGGCGGCGGCACCGTCGTCCGCCGGCTGCTCGTCGCCGTAGCGCTCGTGGTAGGGATCCTGGCGGTCGAAGTCGCCGCGGTATCCGTCGATGATCGTGGTGGTGCCGAAATCCGGCTCGGCGGCGGGTTCCGCCGGACTGCCCGGCTCGGCGTAATCGTCGTACCCCGGCTGGACCGGATATCCGCCGGAGCCACCGTAGGAGTTGCCCGGCGACTGCTCGTCCACGTTCTCGTAACCGGGATAGGGCTCGTACTGACTCTCGTCGAGTACTTCCTGCTGTCCCGTGTAGACGAGCCCGTCTAGCGGCTCGGCACCGGGCGGCGGTGGCGCCGGCGGCGCACCGTGGGCGCCGGTGTACGCGGGCATGTCCGTGCTGGTGTCGGCGAACCCGGAACCGCCGCGGCCGCCGTACCAGTCGTTGTCCGCGTATCCGGCGGCAGTTCCGGCGGCACTGCCCGCGCCCCGCTGGTCTGGCCCGGCGTGTCCCTGCGGCCCGCGATAAGCGCCGTAACCGCCTTCCCGCGGGTAAGAGCCGGGGCCGGCGTAGCCGTCCGGGTCCTGATAGCCGCCTGCCTGCGGATAGTTGCCCGCCTGCGAGTAGCCGCCGGCCTGCGGATATCCGCCGGATTGCGCGTAACCGCCCTGCTGGTGCTCGCCCTGCTGGTACCCGCTCTGCTGATACCCGTCCCGCGGGAGCCCGTAGCCCGACTGCGGATAACCAGCGGGCTGCGAATAGCCCCCGGCCTCCGGATGACCGCCGTCCGCTGGATAACCGTCAGCCTCCGGATAGCCACCGGTACTCCCGGCCGCACCGCGATCCTCCTGGTGCCGCCCCTGGAGCCAGGGCTGGCGCCGTGGGTCTGCTGGCCCGCGCGAGACGTCCTCACCCCGGTATCCCATGCGATCGAGCGTAGCGTCCGCTTCCGCCCGGCACGGGATGTCGCGGAAGTTTCAGCATTCCGCAACGATTTGATCTCACATCGTCACCGTCATGCGACGTGGTAGATGCGGTACTCTCTTAACTAAATACGCGAGACCCAGGATGTCCTGGCAGCGGTGCGCTGCGGCTCGGGTGCGCTTTGGCACTGTGGGCTGTTTCAGAGTATGCTGCATGGGCGTCATCCGCGACGAGCAGTGCCGAGCGTCTTGTTCGCCGTACGCGCCGCGGATGCGGGTGGAGCGACGGACTCCGTCGGCGGACGGCCATGACTGGCCGGTCACCGCCTGACGTGGCCCGGCGGCAGGGTCTCCTGATCACGAACCACATGCGAAGGCTTACGACTGTGCGCACTTTCAGCCCAAAGAACAGCGACATCACGCGGCAGTGGCATGTAATTGACGCCACTGACGTCGTGCTCGGCAGGCTGGCCAGCCATGTGGCGATGCTGCTGCGGGGCAAGCACAAGCCCATCTTCGCGCCGCACGTCGACACGGGGGACTTCGTCATCGTCATCAACGCCGACAAGGTCGCTCTCAGCGGTCAGAAGCTGGAACAGAAGAAGGCCTACCGGCACTCCGGCTACCCGGGCGGTCTGCGCTCGGTGAGCTACGCCGACCTGATGGCCAAGCACCCGGAGCGCGCGGTCGAGAAGGCCGTCCGGGGCATGCTGCCGAAGAACTCGCTCGGCCGTAAGACGCTGGGCAAGCTCAAGGTGTACGCGGGTCCGATGCACCCGCACCAGGCGCAGCAGCCGCAGCCCTACGAGATCCGCCAGATCGCCCAGTAGCACTGGTGCCGCAAGGAAGCGTGAGGAATAGCAACGTGGCCGAGCCCACTGGCGTTGAGGCGCCCGCCGACGACGCGGGAATCCCCAGCGATGAGCACACCGAGGAGACGTACGACGGCGAGAACGTCCCGTCTGAGTACACCTCCGAGTCCCCCGACGCGGCGTCCGGCGCCCGCGATGCGCGCCGGCCGATTGTCACCGGTCACGCCAGCGGCACGGGCCGTCGCAAGGAAGCCGTCGCCCGCGTCCGCATCGTGCCGGGCACCGGCCAGTGGACGATCAACGGCCGCACCCTCGACGCGTACTTCCCGAACAAGGTGCACCAGCAGATCGTCAACGAGCCGTTCGTGACGCTCGGTGCCGAGGACAAGTTCGACGTGCTCGTGCGGATCGACGGCGGCGGCGTCAGCGGCCAGGCGGGCGCGCTGCGCCTCGGTGTCGCCCGCGCGCTCACGCTCGTCGACCCGGAGAACCGGCCCCCGCTCAAGAAGGCCGGCTTCCTCACCCGCGACGCCCGGGTGAAGGAACGGAAGAAGTACGGCCTCAAGAAGGCCCGCAAGGCTCCGCAGTACTCCAAGCGCTAACGGTCGGCTGGCATCCAGGCGAACCGATATGGGCCGACTTTTCGGTACTGACGGCGTACGTGGAGTCGCTGGCCATGATCTGACGGCTCAGCTCGCGATGGACCTCGCGATCGCGGCGGTTCCTGCGCTCGCCAGCGGCACGGTGGGCACGGCGACCGCCGCGACTCATCCGGTGGCGGTTATCGGACGCGATTCGCGGGCTTCCGGCGACTTCCTTGAGGCGGCGGTGGTCGCCGGGTTGGCGACCACCGGCGTGGACGTGCTGCGCCTGGGCGTGATCCCCACGCCTGGCGTGGCATACCTGACGGGCGCGCTCGGCGCGGACTTCGGAGTCGTGCTGTCGGCGAGCCACAACCCCGCTCAGGACAACGGGATCAAGTTCTTCGGACGTGGCGGCGTGAAGCTGCCCGACGATACCGAAGACGAGATCGAGGCCCGGCTGCGCGCGCACGAGCCGGCCACCGAACCGGCCGCGGGATTCGGCCGGGTCACCGACGCCTATTCCAAGCACGAGACCTACCTCGAGCACTTGCTGGGCACGCTCCCGGTGGCCGCGGACGGGCGTGCCCCGCTCGCCGGCCTGCGGCTTGTCGTGGACTGCGCGCACGGCGCCGCCTACAGCATCGGACCCCGCGCGCTGCGCCGGGCCGGCGCGGAGGTCATCGCGATCGGCGCCGCGCCCGACGGGCTGAACATCAACGCCGGCTGCGGCTCCACGCACCTCGAGGTGCTCCAGGCGGCGGTCGTCGCGCACGGCGCGGACGGTGGCCTGGCGTTCGACGGTGACGCGGACCGCTGCCTCGCGGTCGACGCCGATGGCGCGCCGCTTGACGGCGATCAGATCCTCGCCGTGCTCGCCGCCGAGCTCAAGGCCGCCGGCAAGCTCGTCGGTGACGCCGTGGTCGTCACGGTCATGTCCAACCTCGGCTTCCACGACGCCATGCGGGAGGCGGGGATCACCGTCATCGAGACGCCGGTCGGCGACAAGCACGTCTACGCGGCCATGCGCGCGGGCGGCTACGTGCTCGGCGGTGAGCAGTCCGGCCACATCATCCAGATGGGGCACGCCACCACCGGCGATGGCGTGCTCACCGGCCTGCACCTGCTCGCGGCGGTCAACCGCGGCGGCGTGTCGATGTCGGCCGCCGCCAAGACGATGACCCGGTACCCGCAGGTGCTCATCAACGTGCGCGGCGACATAGAGCGCGGCATGGCCAGCCCGGGGCTCGCTCCCGCCGTCAAGACGGTGCAGGACGCCCTGGGCGACGCCGGCCGCGTCCTGCTCCGCCCGAGCGGCACCGAGCCGGCGATCCGCGTGATGGTCGAGGCCAGGGAGGCCATCATGGCCGAGACCCTGGCCAGCAAGCTCGCGGCCGCCGTGCGCCTGGCGATGGACGGCGCGGACGCCGGGGCGATCGGCCAGGCGCTGGCCTAGCCCCGCCGCCGAAGCACCCGCCACCGGTCCAGGTGGCAGACTAGGCAGCGTGCGAGACGCTTACCAGGTAGCCAGGGTACGGGCGGCGGAAGCCGCGCTGATGGCCCTCGTTCCCGACGGTGCCCTGATGCGACGGGCGGCCGCCGGGCTCGCGTCCGTCAGCATGGACGTGCTGCGCTCCAGCCGGGGCGCCGTGTACGGCGCGCGGGTCGTGGTGCTGGCCGGAACCGGGGACAACGGCGGCGACGCTCTCTACGCCGGCGCCACGCTCGCCGGGCGCGGTGCCCGGGTCACCGCGATCGCGGCCGGGGGACGCGTCCACGAGCAGGGCGCCGCCGCGCTCGTCGCGGCCGGCGGCCGCGTCATCCCCGTCGCGCCGCCGCGTGCGGCCGGTGAAACGATGCCCGACATCCCCGCGCGCTACGACTCTGGGCACGAGGTCCGGCAGGCCATCGGCCACGCGGACCTCATCCTCGACGGGCTGCTCGGCATCGGCGGAAAGGGCGGCCTGCGGGAGCCGTTCGCGACGCTCGCCGCGCTCGCGGCGAACGCGAGCGCGATCACCGTCGCCGTCGACCTGCCGAGCGGGATCGACGCCGACACCGGCACCGTGGACGGGCCGGCGGTGGCGGCGGACGTGACGGTGACGTTCGGCACGATGAAGCCGGGGCTGCTCGTCGACCCCGGCGCCGGGCACGCGGGCGTGGTCGAACTCGTCGACATCGGCCTGCGGCCGCATCTCCTCGATCCGCCGGACGTGTCCGCCCCGCAGCACCAGGACATCGCCGACATGCTCCCGTGGCCGGGAGCGGAGTCCGACAAGTACCGGCGCGGTGTGCTGGGCCTGCTGGCCGGCAGCGACCGGTTCACCGGCGCCGCGGTGCTCGCCGCCGGCGCCGCCGTCCGCGGCGGGGCCGGCATGGTCCGCCTGGTGACCGCGCCGGGTTCCGCGGTCGCCGTGCGCCGCGAATGGCCCGAGGTCGTGATAACCGAACTGCCGCCCGGCACCACGGCCGGACGCGACGGTGACGACCGCGGACACGGTACCGGCGACAGCGGCGGGGCGCGTTCAGGGGAAGGGTTCCGCGAAAAAATAGGGCGAGTACAGGCATGGGTAGCCGGCCCCGGCATGGGTACCTCCGACGTCGCCGCTGAGCGGCTGACCGCGGTCCTGCGCAGCAGCCTCCCGGCGCTCGTGGACGCCGACGGGCTGACGATCCTGTCCGGGCACGAGGGACTGCTGCCGCGCCCCGCGCCGACGCTGCTGACCCCGCACGCGGGCGAACTCGGCCGGCTGCTCGGCGCGGACCCGGCGGACGTGGCGGCCCGGCGCGTCGAGCACGCGCGCGCGGCCGCGCGCCGGTTCGGCGCGTGCGTGCTGCTGAAGGGGTCCACCACGGTGATCGCGCCACCCGACGGCCTCGACCCGGTGCTGGTCAACACCACCGGTACGCCGTGGCTGGCCACCGCGGGCACCGGCGACGTGCTGTCCGGGCTGGCCGGGTCGCTGCTCGCGCAGGGGCTGCTGCCGCCGGAGGCCGCGATCGCGGCCGCGTACCTGCACGGCCTCGCCGCCCGGCTCGCCGCCGCGGGCGAAACCTCCGAAGGCCCGGCGGCCGCGCCGATCGGCGCTTCTGACGTGGTCAGGGCGCTCCCGGCGGCTTTCCGGTCGCTTTACGATTGGTGACCATGGAAAGCCACGCAGCGGCGTTCGTCGACCTGTCCGCGATCGAGGGGAACGTCGCGGCGTTCACCGCGCGCATGGCGCCCGCCGCGGTGATGGCGGTGGTGAAGGCGGGCGGCTACGGGCACGGGGCGGTGGAGCCCGCGCGGGCCGCGATCGCGGGCGGCGCGACCTGGCTCGGCGTGGTGCACGTGCGAGAGGCGCTCGAACTGCGGGACGCGGGCATCGACGTGCCGGTTTTGTGCCTGCTGGCGGCCAGCACCGACGATCACGCCGCGGCGATCAGCAACGGCATCGATCTCAGCGCCGGCTCGGTGGAGATCGTGCGGCGGCTCGCCGCGGCCGCCGGGGAAGCGGGCCGGGCCGCCCGCGTCCATCTGAAGGCGGACACCGGCCTCAGCCGGGGCGGCGCGACCCGGGCGGACTGGCCGGCGCTGGTCGACGCCGCGCTCGACGCGCAGGCGGACGGCCGCCTGCGCGTGGTCGGCCTGTGGTCGCATTTCGCCTCGTCGGACGATCCCGGCAACCCGTCCGTGCTGGCGCAGCTGGCGGCCTTCCGGGAAGCGGTCGCACTGGCGGAACAGGCCGGCGCAACCCCCGAGGTGCGCCACCTGTGCAATACCGCCGGCGCGATCGGCGTGCCGGGGGCCCGGTTCGACCTCGTGCGGATCGGCGGCGGCTGCTTCGGCCTGTCGACGCTCCCCGGCGGGGCGCCGTCCTGGCTGACTCCCGCGATGACCCTGCGGGCACGCCTGATCCAGGTCAAGCGGGTTCCGGCCGGATCTGGGGTGTCCTACAACCACCGTTACGTGACGGACAGGGAGACGACGCTCGGCCTGCTGCCGCTCGGCTACGCCGACGGCGTGCCGCGGGCCGCGGCGAACCGGCGGCTGGTGTTCGCGCGCGGCCGCCGCTGGCCGATCGCGGGCACGGTCTGCATGGACCAGTTCGTCATCGACTTCGGTGACGAGGATGTGGCGGCGGGGGAGGAAGTGACGCTGTTCGGCCCGGGCACGCACGGCGAGCCCACCGCTCAGGAGTGGGGCGAGGTGCTCGGGACGATTTCCTATGAGGTGGTCACCCGCATTGGTCCCCGCGTGCCAAGGTCGTACAAATGAATATCCCGAACGCGCCCTTCCGCCTCCCCGCCGTCATCCCCGTCCTGACGGCCGGCGACATGCGCGATCTCGGACGGCGGCTGGCCACCGTGCTGCGGGCCGGGGATCTCGTCATCCTCAGCGGCCCGCTCGGGGCGGGCAAGACCACGCTGACGCAAGGCATCGCCGACGGCCTCGGGGTGCGCGGCCCGATCACGTCGCCGACGTTCGTTATCGCGCGGGTTCACCCGCCGCTGCGGCCGGCCGCGGGCACGGGGTTTGGCGTGCGCGGGCCAGCGCTGGTGCACGCGGACGCGTACCGGCTCGGCAGCGTGCTCGAACTCGACGATCTGGACCTGGACGCCGACCTGGCCACGTCGGTCACGGTCGTGGAATGGGGCGAGGGCCTCGCCGAGGGGCTCTCCGAAGACCGGCTGGACATCGTCATCACCCCGGCCCCGGCCGGGGCTGATCCCGGCGCCGGCGGAGGCGGCGACGGGGGGGCCGGCGCGGGCGATGGCGACGCGCCGCGGACGGTCAGGATTTCCGGTGCGGGAGCACGCTGGCAGGACGTTCAGTTGCCGCCCGCGGAAGTCGCGGATCGTCTATAGTTCCGCTGTACTGTTTGGCCGTTTCGGTCACGATTCCCATGACGCCGCGCCTATTCCCCGGAGGCCTGACGTGACTCAGCACGGGTCATCTCCCGACCGGCCGCGTGGCCGCCGTGCCCGCCCGGTGAACGACGCGCCGGAGCGGGCGGGGTATGACGCGGCGCCGCGCGACGAACGGGAGTTCCCTGACCTGGCGCCGGTCCGCCCGCGGGAGGCGCGCGGTGGCAGGCACGCCGGGGGTCCGGCCCAGGGCCAGGGCCAGGGCCAGCAGACGATGCAGCAGCCCTCGCGGCCCCCGCGGCCCGCCCAGGAGGCGCCGGCCCAGGGATCCGAGGGCTGGGACGACCCGGACGAGAACGACCCGATGGCGGCCTTCTCCAAGCGCTGGCACCGGCGTGGCCAGGAAACCTCGGTGGATCACCGCAAGCGCAAGCGGCTCTACATGATCGGCAGCGGTGTCGCCGCGGTCGTCATCGCGGTCCTCGTCTACTTCCTCACCGTCGGCAACAGCGGCCCGGCGAACACCGGGATCGGCGCGCTCGTCACGAGCTTCCTGCCGGGTGAACTGCAGCAAGTGCCGGATGCCTGCGCGGCCGTGCCGTCGGCGACGGTCAACCATCTCTTCCCGGGCCAGCAGAAGGTGGCCGAGCCGCCGCTGAACTCCGGTGCCCAGAGCGAGTGCACGTGGACGCTCGACAACCCGCCCACGTACCGGGTGCTCGAGGTGTACCTCACCGCCTATTCGCCGAACGCGCTGGTGGCGGTCGGCAACGGCAGCGCCACGTTCGCGGCCGAGTACGCCTATGCGGAGGACGAGACCAGCAAGCAGCACCCGGGCGCCAAGAGCGGCCAGCCGACGGCCACGGTCACCGACCTTCAGAATCTCGGCTCAAGCGCCTTCTCCGCCGTCCAGGAGTTCCACGAGAACGGCGGGGTCACCGACGTGGCCTCCGTCTACGTCCGGTACCGCAACGTGATCATCCAGGTCGTGGTGAATGGCCTCGGCCAGGGCACTCACGGCGGCAAGCACTACGGGCCCGTCTCGCGGTCCACGCTCCTGTCGGCGGCGCGGACGGTGGCGCAGCAGGTAACCGCGAAGATTACCTCCTGAGCGTCGGCTACCCTTTGAGGTCGTGCTGCTCCTTGGACTGGACACCGCGACGCCGGCGGTCACCGTGGCACTGCATGACGGCGGGCAACCGCTCGCGCAGCTGGTCACGGTCGACGCGCACCGCCACGCGGAACTGCTCGCGCCCGCGATCTCGAAGGTAATCGCCGACGCGGGCGCATCTCGCGACGACCTCACCGGCATCGCGGCCGGCGTCGGCCCGGGGCCGTACACCGGGCTGCGGGTAGGCCTGGTGACCGCCAGGGTGCTCGGCGACGCGCTCGGCATCCCCGTCTACGGCGTGTGCACCCTCGACGTGATCGCCGCCGATGTCGAGTGCCGCGGCGGCTTCCTCGTCGCGACGGACGCGCGGCGGCGTGAGCTGTACTGGGCCGAGTACGACGCCCGCGGCGCCCGGGTGGCCGGTCCCGCGGTGAGCGCCCCCGCTGACATCCCGGACCGGAACCGGCCCGCGGCTGGCGAGGGGCCGCTGCGCTATCCCACGTATTTCACCAGCGGTGTCGGGCCGACGTACCCGGCGGCGGCCACGCTGTGCCGCGTGGTGGCGGGCGCGCTGACCGCCGGCGGCCCGGCCGAACTGCTGCCGCCCGACCCGCTGTACCTGCGCCGGCCGGACGCGCGCGAGCCCGGGGCGCCCAAGCGGGTGACGCAGCCGTGATCGTCGCCAAGCCCGCGGCCAGCCTGCGGCCGATGACCGCCGCCGACCTCGCCGACGTGCTGTACCTGGAACGGGCGCTGTTCCCGGACGATCCCTGGTCGCCGGAGATGTTCACCGAGGAGATCGTCCAGCCCCCGACCGCGCGCATGTACCTGGTGGCGGCGGATGACACGCGGTCCCTCGCGGGCTATGCCGGGATGATGTTCGTGCCGGGCGGGACGCAGGCCGACGTGCTCACGATCGCCGTGCGCCCGGACCACTGGGGCCGCGGGATCGGGTCGTTGCTGCTGGCCACGCTGACCGACGAGGCGCGGCGCCGGGAGTGCACGGAGGTATTCCTCGAGGTGCGCGCGGACAACCCGCGCGCCCAGGGCCTGTACCGGCGGCGCGGCTTTACCCAGATCGGCGTCCGGCGGGGCTACTACCAGCCGTCCGGCATGGACGCGATCGTGATGCGGAAGGACCTGTTGCGATGAGTGGGCCGTTGGTGCTCGGCATCGAGACGTCGTGCGACGAGACCGGCGCGGGTCTCGTGCGCGGCCGGGAACTGCTCGCCGACAGCGTGGCGACCAGCATGGACCAGCACGCGCGGTTCGGCGGCGTGGTGCCAGAGGTGGCGAGCAGGGCGCACCTGGAGGCCATGGTTCCCGTCCTCGACGCCGCGTTCGCCCGCGCGGGCGTCCGGCCGTCGGCGATCGACGCGGTCGCGGTGACCGCCGGGCCAGGGCTCGCCGGCGCGCTGATGGTCGGTGTCGCGGCGGCCAAGGCCTACGCGTACGCGCTGGGCAAGCCGCTGTACGGAGTGAATCACCTCGCCGCGCACGTCGCGGTGGACCAGCTTGAGCACGGCCCGCTGCCGTCGCCGTGCGTGGCCCTGCTGGTGTCCGGCGGGCACTCGTCCCTGCTGCTGGTGCCGGACGTCACGGGCTCGGTGACCTCGCTGGGCGCCACGATCGACGACGCGGCGGGCGAGGCCTACGACAAGGTGGCACGCGTGCTCGGGCTGCCGTTCCCCGGGGGCCCGCCGATCGACAAGGCGGCGCGGGACGGCGACGCGGCGGCGATCAGGTTTCCGCGCGCGAAGCTGCACGACGGCACGCTCGACTTCTCGTTCGCCGGCCTCAAGACCGCCGTGGCCCGCTGGGTCGAGGCCCGCCGCGACGAAGGTCACGACGTGCCGGTGGCCGACGTGGCCGCGTCGTTCCAGGAGGCCGTCGCGGACGTGCTGACGCGCAAGGCCGTCGAGGCCTGCCGGCGGCACTCGGTCCGCGACCTCGTGATCGGCGGTGGTGTGGCCGCGAATTCCCGGCTGCGCGCCCTCGCCGGCGAGCGCTGCGAAGCGGCGGGCATCCGGCTGCGCGTCCCGCGGCCGGGCCTCTGCACCGACAACGGCGCCATGGTCGCGGCGCTGGGCTCCTCGATCGTGGCGGCGGGCCTCCCGCCGTCACCGCTGGGCCTGCCGGCGGACTCGTCCCTCCCGGTAACCGAGGTCCTGGTCCACTAGCGGCCGCGGCGGCGCCGGGCGGCCGCGGCCCCCCGGCTAGGACTTGGACTTGCGGAAGACGCCGCGCAGGCGGCGGCCAAGCAGGGCCAGCGCCGCGGCGCCGGCCGCGATCGGGAGCACGCGCCTGAGGATCGGACCGCCGACCAGCTTGACCAGGTTGAGCGAGTCTTCCTGCTGCACGGCCGGCACAGGCTTGGCCGCGGTCGTCACGGTCGGCGTGCTCGCCGCCGGGGCGGACGGGCTCGCACCGGTCGCGGCGGCATCGGCCGGCGCCGGCGAGCCGGTCTCGGCGGTCTCCGCCGCCGCGGCGTTGTCCGCCGGGGCGCCCGCGCCGTCCTGCGCGATCAGGGCCTCAAGGTTCGTCGCGAACTGGCTGATCAGCTTCCCGCTCACTTCCGGCAGCAGGCTGCGGCCGAACTGCGCCGGGCGGCCCGTCACGTTCAGCGACGTGTGAATGGAGACCAGCGTGCTGCCCTCGGCGTCGCCCGGCTTGAGGCCGGCCTGCACGGTCGCGGAGGCGGTCCCGGCGCCCCGGGTCTCCTTGCCGGACGCCTCGATCGAGATCGACTTGTTGTCCTGGTCTTTCTCGGTGAACTTCGCCGTGCCCTTGTAGCTCAGGGACAGCGGGCCCAGCTTGACCTTGACCTGGCCGGCGACTTCGTCGCCCGCGATCGAGGTGACGCTCGCTCCTGGCATGCACGGCGCGATCCGTTCTACATCCAGCAGGACGTCCCAGGCCTGCTCGGGCGCGACGGGTACGGTGAACGAGTTGTCAAGCTCTATGGCCATTCGACACTACCTTCTGGCTGGTTCGCTGTTGGTTCAGGATTCTATGCCTAGCGCCAGCGCCGACGGTTGTGCCCCTCCGGGCCGTGGTCACGGGATCTTGCGTCAGGCGGCGCCCGCCGCGGCGGCGAGCGCCCGGCCGGTCAGCACCCTGGCCAGGTGGCGCCGGTAGTCGGCGGCCGCCCGGAGGTCGTCCGGCGGGTGCGTGTCCTCGTCGGCGCGTGCGCCGGCTTCCGCGAGCGCTTCGGCCGACGCGTACGCGCCCGTCGCCGCCGCTTCGGCGGCGTGTGCCCGCACCGGGGCCGAGCCCATGTTGGTCAGCCCGACCCGGGCCTCCGCGACATGCCCGCCGGACTGGCGGGCGACCGCGGCGACGCCGACGATGGCCCACGACTGCGCGGTGAGCATGAACTTCTCGTAGCGGTAACCCCAGCCGTCGAGCTTGGGCACCCGGATCGCGGTGAGGATCTCGCCAGGCGTCAGCGTCGTGGTCAGGTAGTCGCTGAAGAAGTCCGCGGGCTTGATCTCCCGCGTCCCGTCGAGGCCGTGCGCGACGAGCGTCGCGTCCAGCGCCGTGACCACCGCGGGCAGGTCGCCGGCCGGGTCGGCGTGCGACAGCGCACCGCCGATCGTGCCGCGGTGCCGCACCGCCGGGTCGGCGATCGTGCCGGCCGCCTCCGCGAGCAGGCCCGCGTGCGCCTTGATCAGCGGGTCGCGGGTCAGTTCGTAGTGCGTCGTCAGCGCGCCGATCTCGAGGGACCCGCCGAGGTCGCGCACGCCCCGCAGTTCGTCGAGCGCGCCGACGTCGACGAGCGTGGACGGGTAGGCGAACCGCAGCCGCAGCAGTGGCAGCAGCGACTGGCCGCCCGCGATGACCTTGGTGTCATCGTCGGACACCAGCGCGCGCAGCGCCTCGTCGAGCGACGCGGGCCGCGTGTAGTCGAACTTCGCCGGGATCACTTGGCGCCTCCCTGGGCTTCCTGGATGGCTCGCCAGATACGCTCTGGCGTGCACGGCATCGGCACGTCCCGCACTCCGAGCGGACGCAGCGCGTCGACGACCGCGTTCACGACCGCCGGGGTAGAGGCGATCGTCCCAGCCTCGCCGACGCCCTTGACGCCCAGCGGGTTTCCGGTGGAGGGCGTCTCCGTCCGCGCTGTGGTGAACGTCGGCAGGTCGACCGCCGACGGTATCAGGTAGTCCGCCAGCGACGCCGTGATCAGGTTCCCTGAGGAGTCGTACACCGCTTCTTCGTACAGCGCCTGCGCGATGCCTTGCGCGAGCCCGCCGTGCACCTGACCGTCGACGATCAGCGGGTTGACCACGTGCCCGATGTCATCCACCGCGACGTACGACCGGATCTTCACCTTGCCCGTCTCCGTGTCCACCTCGACCGCGCACAGGTGGGTGCCGTGCGGGAACGAGAAGTTGTCCGGGTCATAGGTCGCGTCGGAGTCCAGCGACGGCTCGACGCCGTCGGGCAGGCTGTGCGCCGCGAACGTGGCGAGCGCGATCTCCGCGATCGACTTGCCCTGGTCAGGGTCGCCGCGGACCGACCAGCGGCCGGAGTCCCACTCCAGGTCCGACGGCGCCGCCTCGAGCAGCCCGGCCGCGATGATCCGTGCCTTCTCCCGCACTTTGCCGCAGGCCAGCACGACCGCCGTGCCGCCGACGGTGAGCGAGCGGGAGCCGTAGGTGTCCATGCCCTTGGGCGCGACCTGGGTGTCGCCGTGCAGCACGCGCACGTCCTCGAACGGCACGCCAAGCTGGTCCGCGACGATCTGCGACCACGCGGTCTCGTGTCCTTGCCCGTGGGCGGACGACCCGGTGACCACCTCTACCTTGCCCGTCGGCAGCATCCGGATCGACGCGCTCTCCCAGCCGCCCGCGCCGTAGGCCAGCGAGCCGAGGACGCGGGACGGGGCGAGCCCGCACATCTCCGTGAACGTCGAGACGCCGATGCCCAGGCGCATCTTGGCCGCCGCGTCCGCTCGCTGCGCGGCCTCCTTTTTCAGCTCTTCGTAGTGGAACAGGTCCTTGGCGAGGGCCGTCGCGGCCTCGTAGTTGCCGCTGTCGTAGGTCAGGCCGGAGATCGTCGTGTACGGGAACTCCTCGTGCTTGATCCAGTTGCGCTCGCGGACGTCCAGCGGGTCGACGCCGAGGTGGGCGGCGAGGTCGTCCATGATGTGCTCGATGGCGTACGTAGCCTCGGGGCGCCCCGCGCCGCGGTACGCGTCGGTGGGCGTCTTAGTCGTGAACACGCCGGTGCAGTTGAACCGGTACGCGGCCATCTTGTAGATCGCGTTGAACATGAACGCGCCGAGCAGCGGGATGCCCGGCGTGACCAGCATCAGGTACGCGCCCATGTCGGCGAGCAGGTCGACGTCCAGGCCGCGGATGGTCCCGTCGGCTTCCGTCGCGATCCTGATCCGCTGGATCTGGTCGCGGCCGTGGTGCACGGCGACGTTGCCCTCGGTCCGCGACTCGGTCCACTTCACGGGGCGGCCGAGCTTGCGGGCTAGCAGCAGCGCCAGCACCTCCTCGGCGGTGACCTGGAGCTTCGACCCGAAGCCGCCGCCCACGTCCGGCGCGATCACCCGCAGGTTCTGCTCGGGGATGCCGGTCACCAGGGCCAGC
>DASZKN010000100.1:0-6777 GCA_035552855.1 Trebonia sp.
CTGCAGCTCCGCGCGGGTGTTCATGACGAACGGCCCGTACGCCGCCACCGGCTCCCGGATCGGCGCACCGCCGAGCAGCACGATGTCCAGCTCCTCGTCAGCCGCGAACGTGATCGCGTCCCCGGCCCCGAACACGGCCAGCTGTCCCATCTTCACCGGCCGCCGTTCCGCCCCGACGGTCCCGCTGCCCGCCAGCACGTAGGCCAGCGAGTTGAAGTCGGCCCGCCACGGCAGCCGCACCTGCGCGCCGGCCGAGACGGTGGCGTGCACCAGCGAGATCGGCGTGTGCGTGATGCCCGGGCCGGCGTGCCCGTCGAACTCGCCCGCGATGACCCGCAGCAGCGCCCCGCCGTCCGCCGAGGACAGCAGCGCGACCTGACCGGCCCGGATGTCCTGGTAGCGCGGCGGCGTCATCTTCAGCCGGGCCGGCAGGTTCACCCACAGCTGGAAGCCGTGGAACAGGCCGCCGCTGGCGACCAGTTCCTCCGGCGGCGTCTCGATGTGCAGGATGCCGCCGCCGGCGGTCATCCACTGGGTGTCGCCGTTCGTGATGAGCCCGCCGCCGCCGTTGGAGTCCTCGTGCCGCATGACGCCGTCGATCATGTACGTGACGGTCTCGAAGCCGCGGTGCGGGTGCCAGGGCGTGCCCTTGGGCTCACCGGGGGCGTACTCGACCGCGCCCATCTGGTCCATGTGGATGAACGGGTCCAGGTGCTTCAGGTCGACGCCGGCGAACGCGCGGCGGACCGGGAACCCCTCTCCCTCGAATCCGGCCGGGGCGGTGGTGACCTGGGCCACGGCCCGTTCCTCGGCCGCCTGGTCAGGGTCGCTGACCCTGGGCAGGACCAGCAAGTTTTCCACGGTTACGGCAGGCATGATGTGGCTCCATTCCGGTGGCCGGCACGGTGACGCCCGCTTGGGGAGCGGCCGACAGCTGTCCCAACGATAGATGATGCGTCATCATTCCCGGGGCAGGCCGGCCTCCAGCAGCGCGAGGGCCTGGTCGATCCGGTCGAAGCCCTGCGCGTCGATGTTGCCCTCGGAGTACGTCTCCGGTCCCATCACCGCCATGATCGCCCCGAACACCGCGCCGACGTATGTGCGCACGGTCAGGTCCTCCGGCGCGCGGCGCAGCCGCCGGGCCAGCACCGCGGCCGCCTCCGCCATCGTCCGGGTCATCTCGTCCAGCATGCGCGCGCGGATCTCGGGGACGGACACGGCGAACGCGGACATCTCCCGGAACTCCGCCCACTCCTCCGGCGTCAGCGTCGCGATCGACTCGCGGATGGCCGCCCGCAGCGCCGCGACCGGCGGCAGCGACGCCGGCTGGCGCTCGAACGCCTCGAACATCCGGGCGTCGAAGTCGTCCCTGAGTACCACGTCTTCCTTGGTCGGGAAGTACCGGAAGAACGTGGACGGGGAGACCTCGGCGGCCGCGGCGATCTGCTCGACCGTCGTCGCGGCGTACCCCTGCGCGCGGAAGAGCCGGAGCGCGTGCTCCCTGATGGCCGCCCGCGTGCGCGCCTTCTTACGTTCCCGCAGGCTGCCGTGGCGAATGCCGTCCACCTCGAGTTTCACGTGCTCCACGCTCCTCATTGTGCCCGCCGGACCGGCGTGGTTTAGGAGCGCGTCAGGCGCAGGGCCAGCTTGGGGCAGGCGCTGACCGCGGACCGGGCGTCGCGCGCGAGCGCCGGCGGCACCGGGCGGTCGTCGATGACCGGGTAGCCCCACTCGTCGAGCGTGATCATCTCGGGCAGCAGCTCGGCGCACGCGCCGTGCCCGTCGCAGTCGATCGGGTTCACCAGCAGCTTCTCGCTCATAGCCAGTCCTCCTCGGTGCGCGCGGTCAGCGACGGGACGGGGAGGTAAGGTGCGCGGTTCGCCGCGCCGCAGCGGCCGCGCTCGTGGCGGTCAAGCTCCCCGGCGAACGTCCGCAGCGCGCTCCGGACGAACCGCGCCGTGCCGTCAGGGTGGTGGCAGGCGCCGCGGCCGGTGACCAGACCGGCCCACCGCTCCAGGTCGGCGCGGGCACTGGCCGCCGCCCGGCCCGCCGCCCGCCCGGTGGCGAGCGCGGTCAGCGCCGCGGACATCCGCGGCAGGCCGTTCAGGCACGGCCCGCACTGCCCAGCCGACTCGAGCGCCAGGTACCGGACGACCCGGGCCGTCTCGGCCAGCCCGCAGCGGTCACCCGGGAGCGCGGCCAGTATCCCCGCGCCGACCGCCGCGCCCGCGCTCCGCAGCGACTCGTTGTCCAGCCGGAGCCGCATCGCCTGGGCCGTCGGCAGCCACGTCCCGTGGTAGCCACCCACCAGCACCGCGCCGGCGTCTTCGAGATCGCCGAGCAGGCTCATGAGCGGAACGCCGAACGGCACCTCGACGATCCGCGGCCGCCCGTCGCCGCCGCGGCGGACAGTGGTGAGCAGCGAGCCGGGTTCCGCGCCGGTCCCCAGCTGGCGGAACCAGCGCGGCCCGTAGCGCGCGATCAGCGCCATGTGCGCCAGCGTCTCGGCGTTCTGCACGAGCGTGGGGACGCCGTCGAGACCGCGCTCGGTGACCCGGGGCAAGGGGAACCGCGGGACGGCGGGGCCGCCGCCCAGGTGATTGACCAGCGCGGTCTCCTGACCGGCGAGGAATCGTGGCGGCGCGGTCGCCAGCACCACGTCGACGCGGTCATCGCGCCGCTGCCTCAGCTCTGCCCGCAGGCGCCGGCCGACGTCGTCCCGGCGGTCCTCGTGCGTGTAGAGGATCGCGCGGTCCGCGCCGGCCGCCTCGGCGGCCAGTTGCAGCCCGTCGAGCACGAGGTGCGGCGCGAGCCACAGCAGCGTCGCGTCCTTGTCGCTGGCCGGCTCGCCCTCCGCGCCGTTAGCGATCACGACCGGGCGCACGCGCTGGTTCGCCGCCGCTTCGGCGACCGCGGCCAGCTTGCGGTGCGCGGGGAACGCGGCACCGCCCCGGCCGGTGAGGCCGGCCTCCCGGACGTCGTCGATCAGGCGGCCGGTGCTCCCGCGGTACGGGATCGGGCCGAACCTGGCCATGTGGAGGCGCCAGTCTTCGGGCCGCCCTCCGTCGCGGGGCAGCAGACGAGGCAGCCCGGTGGTCGTCGCGGTCGTCATCGGCCCCTGCCTCGCTGGTGGACGGCGGCCATGAGGACGCCGACGCGCTCTGCGCGCGGCACCTCCCGGGCGGCGGCGGCCACCCGCCAGCCGACGGCCGCGATGACCAGGAGCAGGTCGCCGATGGCGAACGCGAACAGCCAGCCCTGCCGCAGGTCGGTGGCGGCGCTGAAGCCGTGCAGCCACGCGACCGGCCACGTCAGGTACGCCAGCCAGTGCACCGCCTTCCACGTCCGCCGGCCGAGGCGGCCGCGCAGGAGGCTGGTCACGATCAGCGCCAGGGTCAGGTCGAGGCTGATCGCGCCGAGTGACAGGGAGAGCCGCTCGTACGGAGAAGCCAGCGGCAGCACCGCCGAGATGAGCGGAATCGTCACGTAGCCGTCCGTGACGGCCGTCAGCACGTGCAGTGCCACGAAGACGACCGAGAGCAGTGACAGGTTCCTGTGCAGGCCGGTGACCGCGAAGCGCGGGAGGCCTGGCAGCTTGCCCTGCCGCGAGACCAGCAGGCCGAGCAGCAGCACCGCCGTCATCAGCAGCAGCGCGACTGCCCCCGTGGCACGGCTCACGTACCACAGCGCGGTCGAAGAATTGATTCCGCTCACGATGCACAGGATGGGATGCGAACCGCAGCGGCGCGTACAGGGAGGCTCTGAACCAGTTCTGAACCGCGGCGCGACAACGTCACCGCAGCTTTCCCCCGGCTTCACCAATGGTGGGTCTCCGCCCGCGAGGGTTTCACGGCGCGTGCGGCCGGGCCACGGTAACTTGCATTTGGTAACGCGGGCAGTGGCGGTGCACACGTTTGCGGAAGACTCGGCTGCCTCCGCCGGTTAACTTCTCCGAAACCTTCTGAAACTTGGTCGTTACATCAGGATGACTGGAACATTGACGCTGGCTGCCCAGGCGGCCTACATACTGCGCGACAACAGCACGGGGCTCATCACCAAGGCCTCGCCCAGGCTGTACCCGCATCAGTGGAGCTGGGACGCCGGTTTCAACGCGATCGGGCTCGCCACCGTCGACCTCCCCCGCGCCCGTCTCGAACTCGACTCCCTCTTCGCCGGCCAGTGGCGCAACGGCATGGTGCCGCACATTGTCTTCGACCCGGCGGCGGACGGTTACTGGCCGGGACCAACCGAGTGGCAGTGCGCCGAATTCAACGAGGACGCCCCGGGCGCGCCGGCGACCAGCGGCATCTGCGACCCGCCGGTGCACGCCATCGCGGTGCGCCGGATCCTCGACGCCGCCGCCGCGGCGGGCGGGCGCGAGCTGGAGCTGACCCGCGGCTGGGCGGCGCACCTCTACCCGCGGCTGCTCGCCTGGCACCGGTTTCTCGTCCGCGACCGGGCCGACAAGGAATCCGGGCTGATCACGCTGTTCCACGGCTGGGAGAGCGGGACGGACAACTCGCCCCGGTGGGACGCGCCGTACCGCAACGTCGTGCCGGGACCGGGCCTGCCCGCGTACGTGCGGCGGGACAAGGCGCACGTCGGGAGCGCGGCGCAGCGCCCGACCGACGCCGAATACGACCGCTACCTGTGGCTCGTCGAGGAGGCTAAGCAGGCGGGGTACCACGCCGGCCTGCTGCGCGAGGCGGGCAGCTTTCAGGTCGGCGACGTGCTGTTCACCGCGATCTTCGCGGTCGCGAACGAGCTGCTCGCCGACTTCGCCGCGGAACTGGGTCAGCCTGACGACGCCGCCGAGCTGCGCGACTACGCGGGCGAGGCCCGGGCGGCCGTTCTCGGTCACGTCGACCCGGAGTCCGGGCTGGCCGCCGATGTCGACCTGCGGACCGGCGCGCTCCTGGCGACCGAGACCGTCGCCGGCTTCGCCCCGCTGATCGCCGGCGGCGCGCCGTCGGCGATCAGGGACCGGCAGCTCGGCTTGCTGACCGGGCCGCGCTGGGCCGGCCACCCGGACCTCAAGTGGGCGCTGCCGCCGAGCACGAGCCCCTGTTCGGCCGCGTTCAACCCGGATTGCTACTGGCGCGGTCCGGTGTGGCCGGTGTTCACGTGGCTGCTCTGCTGGGCGCTGCGGCGGTCAGGCGACCCCGCTTCGGCGGCCGTGGCCGGCCAGTTCCGCGCGGAGACGCTGCGGCAGCTCGGGGACGAGATGTACGCCGAGTACTACCAGCCGATCACCGGCGCGCCGCTCGGCAGCCCGCACCAGTCATGGACGGCCGCCGTCGCGCTGGCGTGGCTGTTGTGAGCCGGCGCCTGTGAGCCGGCGCTAGGCCGGTTCTTCCGGCCAGCCCGCGACCGTGTGCACGGTGCCGTTGGTCTCGACCAGCCGCGCCGGCAGGCGCAGGCTGACCAGCCAGGAGGGCGCCTGCCAGCCGCGGATGACCGACGCGGTGGCGGCGGTGTTGGCGTCGGCGCACGTGGCGGCCGCGACGGAGACCGTCCGCCACACGGGCGGGGCCGGCATGGCGGTGCGCGGGTCGATGATGTGGTGCAGGATGCTGCCGCCGCGCGACCAGCGCCGCGCGGTCGTGGACGACGTGGCCAGTCCGCCGTCCCTGATCGCGATCACGGCCCCCGGCCCGTCCGGCTCGTTGCCCGGCCGGGTGGTGACGTCCTGGACCCGGACCCGCCAGCCGCCGTCCGGCGGCGCGCCCGCGACGGCCGTGTCGCCGCCGAGGCTGACGAGCACGCCGCAGCCGAGCTTGTCCGCGATCCTGGTCGCGCCGCGGTCGGCGGCCCACCCCTTGACGGTCGCGCCCAGGTCGAGCTGGATGCCCGCGGGCATCGTGAGCTGGTGAGTGTCCATGTCGAGGGCGATCGACCGCCAGCCGGGGATCACGCGCACGCCGACCGGAATCGCCGGGCCGGCCGGCGGCACGTGGGCGAAGTCGCGGTCGTAGCCGAGCGCGGACAGCGCCGCGCCGACCGTGGGATCCACGTCCCCGTCGGTGAGGGCGGCCGCCCGGAGCGCCACCGCGATGGCCTCGGCGAGCAGCGGGCTCACGGTCGCGGTGACGAGACCGGACCGGTCGGCCGGGGCCCGCCCGATCGCGACCACCTCCGAGTCCAGGCGGAACCGGCTGCACGTCCGGTCAAGCTCGGCGAGGTCCTCCGACAGCAGGCGGCGGGCCTCGGTGATCTTGTCGGGCGCGGTGACAACCAGCTGGACGAGCATGCCCAGCGCCTGCCAGCCGGCGAATGCCGTGGACTCAGGAACTGGTGCCCCCCGAGGTGCTCACGGGAGCGCCGCTCGACTGCTGCGGGCTGCTCGACGGTGACTGCAGATTGCTGGAGCTGTTGCTGGAGGAACTGTTGCTGGAGGAGCCGCTGTTGCTGGAGGAACTGCTGCTGGAGGAGCCGCTGTTGCTGGAGGAACTGTTGCTGGAGGAGCCGCTGCCGCTGCCAGACGAGCCGCTCTTGGACGATTTCGACGAGGTGCCCGCCGAGCCGGCGGACCCCGACTTTCCCGTCGACGCGGATCCGGTGCCGTGCACGGACCCGGAGCCGTGCGCGGACCCGGTGCTGGTCGCGGCGCGGGTGGCGCCCGGGAGCATGACGGCGATCACGCCGGCGGCCGCGAAACTCGCGACACCGACGCCCGTCGTGGTGGTCTTCAGCCGGCGACGACCCTGCTCGCGGTCCGCCACCGCGGTCTGCCGTGCTCGAGGCTCTTGGCTGCTCATGTCTGCAATTCTGAGGAAT
>DASZKN010000101.1:0-14172 GCA_035552855.1 Trebonia sp.
ACGAGAACGGCGACCCGTACACCAGCGACGCGCTCAACTGGCGCTTCAGCAAGATGACCAAGAAGGCCGGCATCGGCCACTGGCACGCTCACGAGGGACGCCACACCGCCGTCTCGATCATGAGCAGCAACGGCGTCCGGATCCAGGACATCAGCGATACCGTCGGGCACAAGTCGACCCACGTCACCGAGACCGTCTACCGGCACGTCATCAGGCCCACCATCCGCGGCGGCGCCACGATCATGGACAACGTCTTCGGCGACCCGGACGACGAGGCGGAGAACTAAAAAACTCGCCCGGGAGATAGTCACTATGTTAGTCACTATCCATCCGAACGAGTTCTCGAAAATTGCGGTGGAGCTAAGGGGATTCGAACCCCTGACCTTCTGCATGCCATGCAGACGCGCTACCAGCTGCGCCATAGCCCCGCGCGACTCACGGAGCCAGGCTCCGCGAACCGAACGTGGATAGCATACCGGTTCCCGGGCCATGGGTCGTACTCGTACGCTGATCGCCGTGAGCCACCCCCATCTCACCACCCCCGCCGGCAAGCCCCGCGCCCGCTCCCTTGGCCTCAACTACCCTGGTACCCCCGGTCCCTTCAACGCCATCACGGACGTCCCGGGCATCGAGGTCGGCTGTTCGCCGACCTGCGCGCGCTGCTCGCCGCCGTCCCCGACGGCACGGTCATGCTCGACCTGCCACGGCCGGCCGGGGTATGGGGGTTCGTCGGCCGCGTGAGCGTGCCGTACCTCACCCGGATCAACCGGGTCATCCACGAAGTCGCGCTGAGCAGGGCGCTGCCCGTCGCCGAGATCTCGGTCCAGTTCCGGCCGCCGTGGACGGGCAAGTTTGCCTGCGATTCCTTCCACCCCAGCCAGGACGGATACCGGGACTGGACCAGGGCGCTGCTCGCGGCGATTCCCGAAACTGGCGCTTCGGGAATCGCCGCGAGCCCCGCTACCCCGTCAGCTGTTGCTGCTGGCGCCTGACGCCGCGGCGGTCACCGACAGCAGCTTGACCGAGGACTGCGCGCAGCCGGTGGCCTTGAACGGCACATCGATCGATTGCTTCTGGCCCGGCGGATAGACCCGCAGGTCCGTCGCCTGCCTCGTCGTGCACTTCGAACTCGGGTAGTTCAGCGCCTGCGCGACCTGGAGCGTGACGTTCGCCTTGCCCCCCGGCTTCAGCGTGACCACGGTCGGCGCGTGCGTCGGGCTCCGCGTGGCGGCCGCGCCGATCTGGCCGCCCGAGTCCAGGAGCGAGACACCCGGGTAGCCGTACAGCGTGCAGGTGCTGCTGCCGGTGTTCGTGAAGACGAGCGTGGTGTAGACCGAGCCGGCCGCGCCCTCGCTGCCGCCCGTCTTCACGTTCAGGCTGCTGGTGGTGCAGGCGGGCGCCCCGCTGGCGTTCGCCGACGACGGAGTCGAGGTCCCGGAACCAGGAGCGCCGGTCGTGGCGGTGCCCGCCGGGGTGCTCGCCGAACCCGGGCCAGCGCTAGCCGAGCCGCCGGCCGCCGCGGACGACGATGTCGACGACGGCGCCGTGCTCGAGCTTGAACTCGCGGAACTGCACCCCGCGGCGAGAAGCGCCGCCACGCCGAGCGCCGCCCCCGTAAGCGACATGCGGCCGTGTGCAGTCAATGTCATTGGTATTCCTCTCTGAAACGACGTGTCCCCGCTCCGCCGGGCCGTCAGGCCCGAGCCGAGATACAACCTCTAAGACGCCAACGCCCTCCCCATGGTTGGCGTTGAATTATCTTGCCAGTCCCGTCACTGAGAGGAGTCCGCGTGACCGTACCGTTGCCCGAGTCGTTCCGGCGCACCGAGGTTCTCGCCGGCGGCGTTCGGATCAACGCGCTGACCGGCGGAAACGGGAGCCCCGTGCTGTTTTTGCATGGCTACCCGCAGACCCACCTGATATGGCACCATGTCGCACCGGAGATCGCCGAGAACCACACAGTCGTGCTCACCGACCTTCGCGGCTACGGCGACAGCGGCAAGCCCGCTGGCGGCGCCGGCCACGAGGGCTACGCCAAGACCGCGATGGCGTGGGACCAGGTGCTGGTGATGCGCGAGCTCGGCTTCGACCGGTTCGCCGTGGTCGGCCACGACCGGGGCGCCCGCGTCGGGCACCGGATGGCCCTCGACTGCCCGGAGGCCGTGACGAAGCTTGCCGTCCTCGACATCGTCCCGACCCGGCACGCCTTCCGGAACGCCGACATCGGCTTCGGCCTCGGCTACTGGCACTGGTTCTTCCTCGCCCAGCCCGAGCCCCTGCCCGAGCACCTCCTCGGCGCCGACCCCGACGGCTGGGTGCGCGGCCGGCTGAGCGCGCTGCGCCGCGGCGGCGTCCCGTTCGACCAGGCGGCGGTGGAGGAGTACGTGCGCTGCTTCCGCGACCCGGCCGCGATCCACGCCTCCTGCGAGGACTATCGCGCCGCCGCCACGGCCGACCTGGCCGACGACGACGCGGCGGCCGCCCGCGGCCAGCGGGTCACCGCGCCGCTGCTCGCCCTCTGGGGCGCGCACAGCTTCGTCGGGAAGCACTACGGCGACGTGCTCGGAATCTGGCGCGAGTACGCGGACCACGTCGACGGGCGCGCGCTGCCCTGCGGCCACTTCGTCGCCGAGGAAGCCCCGGCCGAGACGACCGCCGCGCTGCGCGAGTTCCTGGCCTAGCTCGCGCTCCGCAGCAAATAGTCCCAGCCCGCCCGGAGCTGCTTCTCCGACCAGACGTCCGCCCGCTTGGCGACCGTGTCCGCCTCGTCTCCCCAGCTCCGCAGCGGGCCGGCCGCCATCGCGGTGAGCTGCGCCGAGCACGCCTTGTCGAGCAGCACCGCGGCCATGATCGCCGACGGCATGTCCGGGCCCGCCGCGACGATGCCGTGCTGCGGCAGCAGGCACGCGACCGCCGGGCCGAGCGCCGCGGCCAGCGCCTTCCCGAGCCCGGCGGTCTTGATGAGCCCGCCGGTCCGCGTGAACCGCGGGATGTCCGGATAGCAGAACAGCGACCCGGCGTGGTCGATCGGCCGCAGCGGCACGTCGAGCGCGGAGAACGCGTTGGCCGCCGCCGAGTGCGTGTGCACGACCGCGTTCACGTCCGGCCGGGCCGCCATGATCTCCGTGTGGATCGGGTACTCGATGTGCCGCGGCCCGTCGCCGGCCAGCACCTCGCCGGCCGGGGACACGAGCACGATCCGGCTCGCGTCCACCTCCTCGAACCCCCGCCCGGAACACTTCATCCACACCCCCCGTCCCCCCGGGTCCCGGACGCTGGGGTGGCCCCACACCATGTCGTTCTGCCCCGCCGCGGCCAGCGCGCGGCAGCCGTCGACGGCGAGGGTGATGGCTTCTGTGTCAGTGGCGGGGAGCTGTGGCATGGGGAGTCAGGAGGATCCGTTCGGGAGATAAATGGCGGAAGTGGTGACACGCAGTTCGCGGAGGAAAAGTTTCGCCCGCTCGGGTGTGTAGCGTACCGAAGGGGCGGATACCGACAGCGCGGCGACCGCCTCGCCCGCGCTGTCGCGGACGCACATGCCGACGGCGCAGACGCCCGACTCCGATTCCTCGATGTTCTCCGCGTAGCCGCGCTCGCGGACCGCCCGCAGCTCGCTGACCAGCGCGCGCCGCGCGGCATCGGTCATCCGGTCGGGGCCGCGGCCGGAGGCGCCGCGCAGCAGGACGGTGAGCCGCGCGTCCGGTAGCTCGGCGAGCAGGACCTTGCCGCCGGACGTCTGCCACGCGGGCAGGATCATGCCCTGCCGGTCAGTGACCCGCAGCAGCCGCCGGCACTCGATCGTGTCGAGGAACCTTGACTGCGCGCCCCGCCGGACCGTGAGGTTCACGGTCTCCTCGACCCGGTCGCGCAGCGCCGTCATGTGCGGGCGGAGCGCCTGCCGCAGCCGCTGCGTCGGCCCCGGGCGCAGCGGGGGAGCGGACAGCGCCGGCCCCGGCACGTAGCGGTGATCGTCGGTCTTCGCCGCGAAGTCCCGGTAGACCAGCATCGACAGCAGCCGGTGGGCCGTGGACCGCGCGATGCCGAGCTCGGCCGCCACGTCGGCGACGCCCAGCTCCCCGGAGTCCCGCAGCGACTGGAGTATGCGCAACGCGTTGTCGACCGACTCGATCGCATACGCGGGCGCCCTCTTCACGACGGCATGATAAGCCGCCGCCCGAGCCTTGGAGAGACGTGCGCGCGGCTACAACTCCTCGCTTTGATCACAGAAAGGGCCGTCATAATACCCCTGTCTGCTATCAAAGGCGCAAAGCGCCGAGAGCAAAGCTGTCAGCGTCGCGCCGAGGGGCGCGTCCAGGGTGGCGAGCGCCAGCTCGTCGCCCCGGGTGACGCCCTGGTTAACAATGAGCACCGGTATCCCATGCTCAGCCGCGTGCCGCACGTACCGGAACCCCGACATCACCGTCAGCGACGACCCGAGAACGATCAGCGAGCGCGCCGCCGACACCAGCGAATAGCACGCCGCGACCCGGTCCTTCGGCACGTTCTCCCCGAAGAACACCACGTCCGGCTTCAGCACCCCGCCGCACGCCTCGCAGTCGACGACCGTGAACCCCGCCGTCTCCTCCAGCGCCACGTCCCCGTCGGGGTTGACCGCGACACCGGACGGCCCCGACGCCGAAACCCAGCCAGCGTTCGCCGCCGCCAGCCGGGAATGCAGCGCCGCCCGCGGCGTCCGCTGCCAGCAGGACAGGCAGGTCACGCGGTGCAGGCTGCCGTGCAGTTCGGTCACCCCGGTCGCGCCCGCGGCCTGGTGCAGCCCGTCGACGTTCTGCGTGATGATCCCGTCGACGAGCCCGCGCTCCGCCAGCGCCGCCACCGCGAAATGCCCGTGGTTCGGCGCGGCCTCGGTGATGTGCCGCCACCCCAGATGGCTCCGCGCCCAGTACCGCTGCCGCGCCGCCGCGCTGCCCGTGAACGTCTGGTACGTCATCGGCTGCCCGCGCCGCTGCTGCCCGCTCGGCCCGCGGTAGTCGGGAATGCCCGACTCCGTCGACAGGCCCGCCCCGCTCAGGATGACTGCCCCGCCGTCCCGCAACAGATCAACCATTGCCCCGAACGCGCCCTGCTGACTCCCTAGCTCCGCCAATTCCGCTGATCCCGCATGCGTCACATATTCCATTCTGCGTCCTTCCGGGCAGGACACGGACCACGCGCCGGCCGGGACGGGTCATGATGGAGGTATGTGCACGGTAGTTCTCAGCTTCGCGCCGGACGACCGCGTGCCGCTCCTGCTGCTCGGCGTGCGCGACGAACTCACCGGCCGGCCGTGGCGGCCGCCCGCGCGGCACTGGCCGGGGTCGCCGCTGACCGGCGGGATCGACGAGCAGGCGGGCGGGACCTGGCTCGCGCTGCACCCGGCCGCGGCCCGCGTGTCCTGCCTGCTCAACGGCCGTGGCCCGGCCGCCGCGCCCGCGCGGCGCCGCAGCCGGGGCGAACTGCCGCTGCGCGCCGCGCTCGACGGCCCCGGCGCGCTCAAGGACCTCGCGGCCGACCCGGCCCGGCTGGCGGCCTACGACCCCTTCTACCTGGTGTGCGCCGACACCGGCGCGGTGCTGGTGCTGAGCTGGGACGGGGCGGACGCCGAGTGCGCGGACCTGCCGCCGGGCACGCACATGCTGACCAACGCCGGGCACGCCTATCCCGCCCCGGAAGTCACCGAGCCCAAAGCCCTTCGCTTCGCCGGCCGCTTCGCCGCGGCACGTCCGTCCGGCGAGCCGGCGGCGCCGCTCGCGGCGGCCTGGGCGCCGTGGCTGGCGCTGACCGACGGCGACGCGCTGCTGCCCGGCGACCCCGCGGCGATCGTCGCGCGCCGGACGCTGCCGGACGGGCGCCAGTGGGGCAGCACGTCGCAGACGCTGATCGCGCTCGGCCGGGACGGCGGACCGCGCTACGACTTCCGGCCGGTGCCGGGTGACTGGTATGAGGTACCGCTGGCCTAGCTGTGGCCGGCGCGGGCGCGGGCGCGGCGGCCAGGTCTTCGACTACCTCGAGTACGGCGGCTAACCTGGCGCCCGTGCTTGAACGCGTCACGGTCACGAACTACGTGGCTCCGCTCCGGGAGGGCGGCAGCCTGCCCGGCATCGTCGAGGCCGACAACCTCGGCACGTACGTGCTGAAATTCCGCGGCGCCGGCCACGGCACGCTCGCCCTGGTGGCGGAGATTATTTGCGCCGAGCTCGCCCGGCGGCTCGGCCTGCGGACACCCGAGCTTGCCCTCGCCTGGCTGGACCCCCGGATCGCGACCTCCGAGCCCGACCAGGAGATCCAGGATCTGCTGCGGGCCAGCGAGGGCCTTAACCTGGCCGTGGACTTCCTGCCCGGCTCGGCCGGGTTCGATCCGCTCGGCTGGACGGCCGACGCGGAGTTCGCCAGCGAGCTGCTCTGGTTCGACGCGCTGGTCCAGAACGTCGACCGCACCTGGCGCAACCCCAACCTGCTCGTCTGGCACGGCGACATCTGGCTGATCGACCACGGCGCGGCGCTGTACTTCCACCACGACTGGACGCGGGCGGACCCGGCCAAGCCGTTCGACGCCCGCCAGCACGCGGTCCGCGACCGCGCGAAACAGCTCGCCGCCGCCCATGACCGGCTCGCGCCGCTCGTCACCGAGGCCGTGCTCGCCGAGGTGACCGCCTGTGTCCCGCCGGACTGGTACGGCGAGCGCGGTCCCGGGGCTTACGTCAGCCAGTTGCTCAAGCGCGCGCCGCTGGTCCCTGAGGTGATCCGGCTGTGAGCGAGGTGTTCGAGTACGCGCTGGTCCGCGTCGTGCCGCGGGTCGAGCGGGGCGAGCTGATCAACGCGGGCGTGATCGTCTACTCCAAGCCGTTCAAGTACCTGCGGGCGAAGATCGCGCTGGACGAGGCGCGGCTGCTCGCGCTCGCCCCGGGCGCGGACCTGACCGCGGTCCGCGCCGCGCTGTCGGCGTTCGAGCGGGCCTGCGGGCAGGGCCCGCTCGCCGACCGGCCGCTGGGGGAGCGGTTCCGCTGGCTGACCGCTCCCCGCTCCGCGATCGTCCAGCCCGGCCCCGTGCACGGCGGCGTCACCGCCGACCCGCAGGGCGAGCTTGACCGGCTGTTCGCGAAGCTGGTCGCCTAGACCTCGTCGCCTAGACCCCGCGGCCAGCTTCCCTGTTTCGTGGCTAGGAGCAGGGGGCGTGATACGGGACGTTGGGCACGTAGGCCGACCATTCCCGCTGGCTGAGCGGCTGCCCCACGTCGGCGCAGATCGCCGCGGCCGCCGCCGCGGGGCTGGTGTCCCACAGGTGCACGGTGCCGTCGTCGCTCGTCGCGGCGAGCTGGCTCCCGTCCGGCGAGTACCCGAGCGAATAGACGTGGCCGGCCGGGCCCGTCAGCGTGGCGATCAGCGACGGGCGGGCCGGGCCGGTGACGTGCCACAGCCAGACGGTGCCGTCCGTGACTCCGGCGGCCAGGGTCCGTCCGTCCGGGCTGAACGCGACCGCCCAGACGTACCCGGCGGGCCCGGTCAGCGCCGCGCCGAGCCGGGCCGGGCGCGCGGGATCGGCGACGTTCCAGAGCTGCACGGTCTTGGCCGCGCTGCCGACCGCGAGCGTCCGGCTGTCCCGGGTGAACGCCAGCCCGATCGCGTAGCTGCTCAGCCCGCCGAGCGTGGCGACCTGGCGCGGATCCGCGGGGTCGGCGATGTCCCACAGCCGCGTGTAGTTGTCCGTGCTCGCGGCGGCGAGCGTCGTGCCGTCCGGCGCGAACGCGACCGTGTACACGTAGTCGCCGGAGTCGCGCCGGACCGCGAGCAGCCGGGGCCGGGCCGGGTCGGCGAGCGAGAACACGCGCAGCAGTCCGTCGTCGCTGCCGGTCACGAGCAGCTTGCCGTCGGGGCTGAACGCGACCGTCTCCGCCGTCCCGGTGGCAGTCGTCAGGAACGGCGCGCTGACCGGGGCGAGAGTCGCGCCGTCGCGCAACTGCGCCGTGCCGTTGCCGAGCGCGACCGCGACGTAGCGGCCGTCCGGGGAGTAGGCCATCCCGTTGACGAGCGCCGGCAGCGACGCGGTGACCTCGAGGCTTCGCGTGGCCGGGTTCCAGAGCTGCGCGTTCGTGCCGCCGATGACGAGCCGTCGGCCGTCCGGGCTGTAGGCCAGGCTCGTGGTCGCGTTGCCGGTGACCAGCACCGGCGCCGGGAGCGCCCACAGCGAGATCGTCCCGTCCGCGTCGCTCGTCACCACCCGCCGCGGCCCGTCCCAGGTCACCGACGTGACGGGCTGGGTCTGGGGCAGCGTGGCGACGCGCGTGCGCGTGGCCAGGTCCCACACGAGCACGCTGGCGTCGGACGTGCCGGCCGCGACCGACTTTCCGTCGGGACTGAACGCGACCGTGTTCACCCAGTTCGCCGCGCCGGTCAGCGTGCCGCCCTGGGTCACCTTCGCCGCGGCGATCTTCCACAGCCATACCTTGTGGTCCTGGCTGGCGGCGGCCAGCGTGCGCCCGTCCGGGCTGAACGCCACCCCGGACACCGGGTCGGCGGGGCCGCGCAGCGGCGTGTTCGCGAACGGAACCGGACGGGCCGGATTCGCCACGTTCCAGAGCGCGACGGCGTCGTCGGCCCGGCCCGGCGCGCCGCTGTTCCCGCTGGCCGCCGCGAGGACCGTGCCGCCCGGGGCGAACGCGACGGACTCGACCGCGCCGGTCAGCCCGGTGAGCGGGCCGCCGACGGGCTTCGCCTGCGCGGGGTCGGCGACGTTCCACAGCCGTACGGTGTTGTCGGCGCTGGCCGCCGCGAGCAGGCCGCCGTCCGGGCTGAACGCGACCGAGTAGATCGTGTTCGCCGGCCCGGTCAGCTCGCCCAGGTATACCGGCCGCGCCGGGTCGGCCACGTTCCACAGCTTCACGACCCGCCCGGCGCCGGCCGCGGCCAGGAGCTTGCCGTCCGGGCTGAACTTCGCGACGTACAGCGGCTCGCCGGGGCTGGCCGGCACCACGTCGCTGACGAGCGTCACATGGCTGGGCGCGGCCGCGTCCCACAGGCGCAGCGTGCCGTTCGCGCCGGCGGCCGCGATCAGCTTGCCGTCCGGGCTGAGCGCGGTCCACTGGACGACGCCGGAGGAGTCGACGATCCGTCCCGCGAGCGGGGTGCCGGAGGACTCGATCAGGCTGGCGGTCGCGAGCTGGCCGGGCACGAGGTCGTAGGCGCCGACGCTGAGCTGGGCGGCCAGCGCCGGGTCCTGCGCGCGGACCTGGTCCGCCTCGAGGGCGGCCTCGCCCGAGCTCGTCTCGTGCTGTGCGACCGTCACCGCGTCGCGCTGCTTGAAGACGTAGCCCGCGAGCAGCCCGGTGACCAGGATGAGCACGCCGAGCACCGCGACGATGCCCTGCAGCCACCGGGTGCGGCGCCGCTCGGCGCGCTGCCGCGCGCGGTCCTCGGCGACCGAGGCCGCGACGAACTCCGCCGCCACCGGCGGCAGCGTCGCCCGGTTGTCGTCGTCGGATGCCCAGTCGGTGGCGACCGCGAGCTGGCTGCCGCGCCACAGCGCCGCGTTCTCCCGGCCCGCCTCCTCCCAGGCCCTGGCCGCTTCGGTGATGCGCCGCCGGGTACGCAGCCCGTCGGTGCCCGACTCGATCCAGGAGCGCAGCCGGGGCCAGGCGGTGAGCAGCGCGTCGTGGGTGATCGCGACGGTGTCCGCGTCCACCGTGATCATCCGCTCGTCCACGAAGCGGGCGAGCACTTCCCAGGCGTCGCCGGCCATCGAGTCGCGCAGTTCGGTGAGCGACACGGTCGCGCGGCTCGGCGGCAGGTCGCCGGTCACGTGCACCAGCCGCAGGAACAGACGGCGCGCGAGCTGCTGGTGCTCGGCCGGCAGGCTGCCGAAGGACTTCTCGGCGGTCCGCGTCAGCGCGTCCTCGATCCCGCCGCTGGCCCGGTAGTCGGCCACGGTGAGCGTCCCGCCGCGGCTGTTCTCCCAGGTGGCAAGCATCGCGTGGGACAGCAGCGGCAGCGCGCCCGCCTCATGCCCGTCGCCTGTCTCCTGGCCGCCGGGCGGATCGGGCGCCAGGTCCGCGAGCAGCACCTCGACGAGGCCGTCTTCGACGTGGACCTTGGCGACCCGGGCGGGCTCGGTGATCGCGCGCCGCACCTGGCCGACGGTCATGGGCCCGAGCACGACCTGGCGGTGCTGGAGCGCGGCGGCCAGGCCGGGGTAGCGGATCACATGGTCGTAAAAGTCGGCCCGCAGCGCCAGCAGCACCAGCGAGCCGCGAGCGAGATCGCAGACGCGGGCGATGAAGTCGCGGCGCTGAGTCTCGTCGGCGCACTGCGTGAACACGGCCTCGAACTGGTCGACAACCAGCGTCGGCCGCCCGCCGCCGACCGGCAGCGGCGCGAGCAGGGCCGACAGGTCGTCGGCGGGCGCCGCCGTCGGCTCGAACACCTCCGCCGGCCCGGGCAGCCGGGGGAGCAGCCCGGCGCGCAGCAGCGACGACTTGCCCGCGCCGGACGGGCCGACGAGGACGAGCGGCAGCGGGGACTCCTCCGCCGCGCGGGACACGATCAGGTCGGTGACGTCCTCGCGGCCGAAGAACCAGCGGGCGTCCTGCCGCTCGAACCGCGCCAGTCCCCGGTACGGGATGTCGGTCCGGCGGCCGGGCGCCCGCCGGGCGCGCTGCAGCGCCGCCTTCCAGCGCCCGGCCAGCACCGGGTCGGTCACGCCGCACGCCCGCAGCACCTTCTCGAGCAGGTCGGCGCTCATCGGCAGGTGCCGCCCTGAGCAGTAGTCGCCGACCGTGCTGTGCGGCACCCCCGAGACCTTCGCGACTTCGCGGATCGTTCGTTCGGCCCGCTCCCGCAGCGCCCTCAGCTCACGGCCGAAGTCGGCTTGCGTCGCGATCCGTTCCGGGTCCGGTGTCTCCGGATCGTCCACCTCGGTTCCCCCCAAGCATGGCGTTAAAAAACGTCGCGCTTTGAAGACACCTGGGGACCGTTCTTAGTTCACCGGGCAGCCGGCATCGATGCGAATTCGCGATCCGGTCGGCCTCAAGGGGGAAACGGTCAGGAGGCCTCGCCGGTGAAGTCCGCGATCGCGGCGTCGAACTTGTCCAGCGCGCGCTCCACCGGTCCCGCGCCGGCCGACGGCAGCCAGTGCACGGCCCGCGTGAACCCCGCGTTCGCGTACGCCGCGAGCACCCCGGGATCCGCGGGCACGCCCATGACATGCAGCGCGATTGGCCGGTCGGCCTTGGCCCGGAGCTCGGCGGCGCGCTCGAGGATGCCCTCGGGCGCGTGATTGGGGAACCACCCGTCGCCGAACGCCAGCACGCGGTCGAGCACGGTCGGCCCGTCGCCGCCGACCAGCACCGGGGGATGCGGGCGCTGCGCGGGTTTCGGCCATGACCAGATCCGGTCGAACTTGACGAATTCGCCCGAGTACGAGGCTTCGTCGGTGGTCCAGATCGCCTTCATGGCCTCCACGCGCTCGCGGAGCACCGACATCCGGCGCCGCGGGTCGGTGCCGTGGTTCGCCATTTCCTCGCGGTTCCACCCGGCGCCCACGCCGAACTCGAACCGCCCGCCGGACAGGAAGTCGGCCGAGGCGACCTCCTTGGCGGTGATGATCGGGTCCCGCTGGATGAGCAGGCACACCCCGGATCCGACCCGCAGCCGGGAGGTCGCGGTCAGCGCGGCGGTCACCGCCACGAAAAGGTCGTAGGTGTGGATGTACCGGCGGGGTAGTTCGGTGCCGCCGGGATACGGCGACTGTCTGCTGGCCGGGATGTGCGTGTGCTCGGGGAAGAACAGCGCGGACTGCCCGTGCTCCTCGGCGAGCCGCGCCGCGGCGGCGGGCGTGATCGCATCGTGCGTGGGGAAGATCGCTACGCCAAAGTCCATTCTCCCTAACGTAGCGGGCCGCCTCGGTCAGCCCCGGCACCGCCCCGTGCGACACTCCCGGCGTCACCCCGGCCAAGATCGCGCCGGGGCTTGTCTCCCCGCCCGCCGGGCGGCCATGCTGTTGGCAGCGATCTCAACGATGAGGGGGCAGCAGCTCATGGCCGAGAAGAGCTACACGTCCGCGGTCTCCGCGGTGCCGTTGCTCGGTGACACGATCGGGGAGAACCTGGACCGGACGGTAGCCCGCTTCGGCGACCGGCTGGCCCTGGCCGACGTGCCGTCCGGCCGCCGGTGGACCTACGCCGAACTGGCCGCCGAAGTCGGCGCCCTCGCGCTCGGCCTGCTCGGCGCGGGCATCACAAAGGGCGACCGCGTCGGAATCTGGGCGCCGAACTGCGCCGAGTGGACCTTCACCCAGTACGCCACCGCGAAGATCGGCGCGATCCTCGTCAACATCAACCCGGCCTACCGGACGAGCGAGCTGGAGTTCGTCCTCAACCAGTCGGGGACGAAGCTGCTGATCGCCGCGCGGCGGCTGAAGACGTCCGACTACGCCGCGATGATCGAAGACGTCCGGCCGCGGTGTCCGCGGCTTGAGCAGGTCGTGCTGCTCGGCGACGAGAACTGGGACGCGCTCTTCGCCGCCGGGCGGGCCGCGCCGGCGGACGCCCTCGCCGCTATCGAGCTAGGCGCCGACGACCCGATCAACATCCAGTACACGTCGGGCACGACCGGCTTCCCCAAGGGCGCGACGCTCTCCCACCACAACATCCTGAACAACGGCTACTTCGTCGGCGAGCTGTGCGACTACACGGAAGAGGACAGCATCTGCATCCCGGTGCCGTTCTACCACTGCTTCGGCATGGTAATGGGCAACCTGGCGGCGACCAGCCACGGCGCGGCGATGGTGATACCGGCGCCGTCGTTCGACCCGGTGGCCACGCTGCGGGCGGTGCAGGAGGAGCGGTGCACGTCGCTGTACGGGGTGCCGACGATGTTCATCGCGGAGCTGGCGGCGCCCGCGTTCGCGGACTTCGACCTGTCGTCGCTGCGGACCGGGATCATGGCTGGGTCGCCGTGCCCGGTCGAGGTGATGAAGCAGGTCATCGACCGGATGGGGATGGCCGAGGTGTCGATCTGCTACGGCATGACCGAGACCTCGCCGGTGTCCACGCAGACCCGCGCCGACGACTCGGTTGAGCGCCGGGTGGCGACCGTCGGCCGGGTCGGGCCGCACTTGGAGGTGAAGGTCATCGACCCGGTGACCGGCCTCACCACACCGCACGGGGTGCCCGGCGAGCTGTGCACGCGGGGTTACTCGGTCATGCTCGGCTACTGGGAGCAGCCGGACCGGACCGCCGAGGTGATCGATGCCGCCCGCTGGATGCGCACCGGCGACCTGGCGGTGATGGACGACGACGGCTACCTGTCGATCACCGGCCGGATCAAGGACATGGTGATCCGCGGCGGGGAGAACATCTACCCGCGTGAGGTCGAGGAGTTTCTCTACACGCACCCGGACGTTCTGGACGCCCAGGTGATCGGCGTGCCGGACGCCAAGTACGGCGAGGAGCTGATGGCCTGGGTCCGGATGCGCCCGGGGGCGCCCCCGCTGACCGCCGAGGCGCTGCGGGAGTTCTGCGCGGGCAAGCTCGCCCACTACAAGATCCCGCGCTACGTCCACATCACCGACGAGTTCCCGATGACCGTCACCGGCAAGGTCCGCAAGGTGGAAATGCGCGCCCAGGCGACGGAAATCCTGGGCCTGACCCCCTAACTCCCGCCCTCGGCCGATAGGTCAGGCGGATTGGCCCACGTGCCGTCCGGCCGCCGCGTCCCGAACCGGGCCGTCTGACTGGCCAGCCAGTGCGCGCTGATCTCACCCGGCAAGGATTCGCCGCCGAGCACCGCGCGCCGGACGCGCCAAAGCGCCCCGGCCACGTGCCCGGGCGGCACCTGGCCGGTGCCGACGGCCAGCAGCCAGCCGACGCTGCCCTGTCCCAGCCCGGCCAGCAGCGACCCGAGCGACGCGAACGTCGCCGGCACGGCGGGCACCACGAGGAAGAACGACTGCCACGCGGCCAGCGCCACGGCGGGCGGCGGCCGCCGCGCCTCGTCCGCCTGCGCGGTCGCCGCCGGGCGTCAGAACGGCCGGCGGCTCGCCACGGGACTCCGGACATGAATACCCGGGGAGATGCCGGGTAGCGGCACCAGTCTCCTGGTGGCGATGAAGGGAATCTAACGATGTGGGCATTTCTTTCCAGGCGCTTGCGGATGTGGCTGCTGATCGCCGTTGCCCTG
>DASZKN010000102.1:0-11922 GCA_035552855.1 Trebonia sp.
CCCGGCTGGAGGTGCTGCGCCCGCTCGGGCGGCTCCGGGCCTGGCTGTACGCCGTGGCGCGCAGCGAGTGCCTGCGGCGGCTCCGGTCGTCCCGGGCGGCGGCGGCCATCGACGAGGGGCCGCGGCTGCGGGACGCGGCGGCGGCGCTGTCCACCGGCGAGCAGCGGGCGCTGCGCGTGGTGCTGCGGACCGCGTTCAGCGGCCTCGACGACTCCGAACGCGACGTGATGACCATGGTGTGGCACGGGCTTGACGTCGCGGAGGTCGCGGCGGTGCTCGGCGTGTCCCGCGCCGAGGCGTACGCGATGTTCACCCAGGCCCGCGATCAGCTGGAGGCGTCGGTCGGCGCGCTGCTCCTCGGCTGGTCCGGCCGCGCGGACTGCGCCGAGCTTGACGACATGCTGCGGGGCCACGACCGGCTGCTCACCGCGGACGTGCGCGCCCGGGTGGGCCGGCACGCCGAGAAGTGCCACGTGTGCGCGGCCCGCCGTCAGCGCGAGATGCGGCCCGGGCTGCTGCTCAGCCTGTCCATGGGCGCGCTCCTCGGCGAGGCCGCGGAGGCCCGGGCGGCCGCCAGCCCGGCGCCGCCCGGGCTCTGGGAGCAGGTGTACCTGATGACGTCCGGGCAGAGCGAGGACGCCGCCTGGCAGCGCTCCGTCGGCAAGCGCCACGTGTCGTTCGGCGAGGACGGCTTCCCGCGGGGCGCCGGCCGGGACGGCTCGGCGTGGACGCCGCGCGTCGCGGTGGCGACGTTCGGCGTCGGCGCGGTCGCGGTCGCCGCGACCGCCACCGGCGTCATCGCTGCCGGGCACCACGAGGCGGAGGCGGGCGGCCCGGCCAGCGGCTCGCCGGTATCGGCGGTCATGCCGGCCTCGCCCGCGTCGGCCACGGCGCGCAGCGGCGGTTCCCAGACGCGGGCGCCGCGCTCCGGCGCGACATCCCCGGCGGTCTCGCCGACGGCGCTGCCCACCGCCGCCGGGCGCCCGTCGGTAGTTGTCACACCGGGCGGCGGCGCGGCGGCCGGGTCGCCGTCGTACGTGTCGTCGCCGGCCGGATCGCCGGCGGCCTCGTCCTCCGGCGGCTCGCCGTCGTCAGGCACGCCGTCGGCGGCGACCAGCTCGCAGTCGGCGAGCGCGTCGTCCGGCTCCTCGGGGACCGGATCGTCCGGCGGCTCGTCGGGGACCGGATCGTCCGGCGGCTCCTCGCCGTCCAGCTCGCCCTCCTCGTCGCCCACGCAGAGCGGGTCGCCCTCGGCGTCGGGCAACGCCACGGCGGGCACGCTCAGCGTCTCGCGGTCCGCGATCACGCTCGCGGTGGCGGGCAGCTCCACGATCACGCTGACCGCCGAGGGCGGCCCGGTCCACTGGTCGATCTCGGTGCCGTCCGGGCTGCTCGGCAACGTCAGCGTCTCGCAGTCGGCGGGCTCGCTCGCGGCCGGTCAGTCCGTGCAGGTGACGGTCACGGTCAGTGGCCTCCTGACGCTCGACTCCCAGCTCACGATCAGCCCGGGCAACGAGAAGGTCACGGTCCTTCTGGGCCTCCTCTAACCCGGGGCCGGTAAGTTAAGCGGTTTGCGCGCGGTCTCCCGTAACAGGCGTCACCCGTGTCACAGTCGGGTCGAAAACTTTTTTCGTCACGTAAGAATACCATCGTATAGGTATCGAAATCATTCGCGATCATGAAATCTCCGCTGGAGGCGGCACGCGTTATGCCCGGTACCATTTCCAAGTGGGAATTTCAACGCCGGGCGGGCTCGTCGTGGCCGTGGACGGACCGTCAGGGTCTGGCAAGTCCAGCGCTTCGCGGGGCACCGCGCGGGCGCTCGGCCTGCGTTACCTCGACACAGGAGCAATGTACCGGGCGCTGACCTGGTGGTTCATGGCGCGCGACGCGGACCCGGCCGATCAGGCACTGGTCGCGGCGCACGCCGCCGAGCCGGTCATCGAGGTCAGCACCGACCCCGACGGCCCCTGGACCCGGGTAGACGGAACGGACGTGTCGGCCGAGATCCGGACGCAAGAGGTGTCCGCCCGGGTGAGCGCCGTCGCGGGCGTGCCCGCCGTCCGGCGCCACCTCATCGGCCGGCAGCGCGCGATCATGGCCGCGGCGCGGCCGGGCATCGTCGCCGAAGGCAGGGACATCGGCACGGTGGTCGCGCCGGACGCGCAGCTGAAGGTGTTCCTGACCGCCGGCAGCCGGGCCCGGGCCGCGCGGCGCGCGGCCGAGCAAGGCGCCGCCGTCGACTCCACGGAAGCCGAGCAGGCGCGCCGCGACCGGCTCGACGCCGCGCAGTCCGCCATGGCGGCCGACGCGGTGCTCATCGATGCCACAGACATGACGCTGGACGCGGTGATCGGCGAGATCACCCGGCTGGCCCGCGAGCGCTCCGCGCTCGCCTGCGCGGGGGAGAGTTCAGTTGACCGATAACGACGAAGGCTGGGTGGAGTACGCCGACATCGACTCCGCCGAGCCGGCGGAGATCACGGATGAGGGCGAGGCGGGCGGCCAGCCGGTGCTCGCCGTCGTCGGCCGCCCCAACGTCGGCAAGTCCACCCTTGTCAACCGCATCCTCGGCAGCCGCCAGGCGGTCGTCGAGGACGTTCCCGGCGTGACCAGGGACCGCGTGGCCTACGACGCCAACTGGCGCGGCCGGACGTTCACGCTGCTGGACACCGGCGGCTGGCAGATGCGCGCGCACGGCCTGTCCGCCCAGATCGCCGAGCAGGCCAAGGCCGCCGTCGAGATGGCGGACGCCGTGCTGTTCGTCGTCGACGCCCGGGTCGGCGCCACCGACGAGGACGAGGCCGTCGCGCAGGTGCTGCGCCGCTCCGGCAAGCCGGTCGTGCTCGCGGCCAACAAGGTGGACGATGCCAAGAGCGAGGCCGACGCGCAGTCGCTGTGGTCGCTCGGCCTGGGCGAGCCGGTCATGGTCAGCGCCATGCACGGCCGGGGCAGCGGCGACCTGCTCGACATCGTGCTCGACGCGCTGCCCGAGACGCCGGCGCTGCGCGAAGGCGAGCAGGGCCCCCGCCGGGTAGCGCTCATCGGCAAGCCCAACGTCGGCAAGTCCAGCCTGCTGAACAAGCTCGCCGGCGGCAATCGCGCGGTCGTCGACGCGGTGGCCGGCACGACCAGGGACCCGGTGGACGAGCTCATCGAGCTGGGCGGCGTGACCTGGCGGTTCGTGGATACGGCGGGCATCCGGCGGCGGTTCAGGGAAAACCAGGGCGCGGACTTCTACGCGACGCTGCGGACCCAGGGCGCGCTCGACCGCGCGGAGGTCGCGGTCGTGCTGATCGACGCCAGCGAGCCGCTGACCGACCAGGACCTGCGGATCCTCACGATGGTGATCGAGGCGGGCCGCGCGCTGGTCATCGCCTACAACAAGTGGGACCTCACCGGCGAGGAGCGCCGCGGCTACCTCGAGCGCGAGATCGAGCGGCAGCTGTACTCGGCGCGCTGGGCCCCCCGGGTGAACATCTCCGCGTTCACCGGCCGCCACGTCGAGCGGCTGGTGCCCGCCATCGAGCAGGCGCTCGCCAACTGGGAGCGCCGGATCTCGACGGGCCAGCTCAACTCCTGGCTGAACGCGCTCGTCGCCGCCACCCCGCCGCCGATGCGCGGCGGCCGTCAGCCCAAGATCCTGTTCGCCACCCAGGCGGGCGTCAAGCCGCCGCACTTCGTGCTCTTCACCAGCGGCTTTCTCGAGGAGACCTACCGGCGGTTCATCGAGCGCAAGCTCCGCGAGGAGTTCGGCTTCGAGGGCACGCCGGTCAAGATCTCGATGCGACTGCGCGAGAAGCGCGGGAAGGGCGGCAGGCCAGGGGCCGGGAAGGGCGGGGGCAGGTCCCGCCCGGCCGCCCGCCGCGGCTAACCGGTTCGCCGCGGCTAACCGGCCCGCCGCTGCCCGGCATGCAGCCGGCGGGCGGCCAGTCACCAGCGCCCGTTCTGGATGATGGGTTTGATGTCTTCTCCTGAGCAGCTGAGCGAGCTTGACCGCCAGCGGGTCTGGCACCCCTACGCGCCGATGCCGGGGACGGGGCGGCCGCTGGTCGTGACGTCCGCGCGCGGGGTGCGGCTGGCCCTGGCCGACGGCACGCGGCTCGTCGACGGGATGTCGTCGTGGTGGGCGGCGATCCACGGCTACGCGCATCCCGCCCTCGACGCGGCCGCGCGGGAGCAATTGGGGCGGATGAGCCATGTGATGTTCGGGGGACTGACGCACGAGCCCGCCGTGCGGCTGGCGGACCGGCTCGCCGTGCTCGCGCCGGACGGGCTCGAGCACGTGTTCCTGTGCGATTCCGGTTCGGTCAGCGTTGAGGTCGCGGTGAAGATGTGCCTGCAGTACTGGCGGTCGCTGGGCCAGCCGGCCAAGAACCGGCTGCTGACCTGGCGCGGCGGCTATCACGGCGACACGTTCATGGCGATGTCCGTATGCGACCCCGAGGGCGGCATGCACCGGATGTGGGACGGCGTGCTGTCCCCGCAGGTGTTCGCCGGGCGGCCGCCCGCCGGGTTCGGCGCCGGCGTCGACGAGGCGTACGCGGCCGGGCTGGCCAGCCTGGTCGAACGCCACGCGGGCGAACTCGCCGCCGTGATCGTCGAGCCGGTCGTGCAGGGCGCCGGCGGGATGCGGTTTCACAGCCCCGGGTACCTGCGAGTGCTCAGGGAGGCGTGCGACGCCCACGGGGTACTGCTGGTCTTCGACGAGATCGCGACCGGCTTCGGGCGCAGCGGCGCGCTGTTCGCGGCCGGGCACGCCGGGGTGTCGCCGGACGTGATGTGCGTGGGGAAGTCGCTGACCGGGGGATACCTGACCCTCGCGGCCGCCCTGTGCACGCCGGAGGTGGCAGCGGGCATCGCCCGCGGCGAGCTGCCCGTGCTGGCGCACGGGCCGACGTTCATGGGCAACCCGCTCGCCTGCGCGGTGGCGAACGCGTCCCTGGACGTGCTGCTGGGCACGGAGACCGACCTCGGTCGCGCGCCGACCTACCCGGCGGGCTGGCGCGCGGAGGTGGCCCGCGTCGCGGCGGGGCTGGACGCCGGCCTGGCGCCCGCCCGCGACCTCCCCGGCGTGGCGGACGTGCGCGTACTCGGCGCGATCGGCGTCGTGCAGCTCGCCCACGAGGTGGACATGCGAGCGGCGACCGCGGCGGCGGTGCGTGCGGGCGTGTGGCTACGGCCGTTCCGCGACCTGATTTACACGATGCCGCCGTACGTGACCGATGACGAGGACCTCGCGCTGATCTGCGCGGGCATCCTCGCCGCCGCCCGCGCCGCGTAAACCGGTTCGGGCTTAGCCGAAGACCGCGGCGAGCGTCTGGTCGCGGTCGCGGTCGCGATCGCACGGCGCGGCGTCCGCCGGCCGTCCGCCCGCGGGCAGGTGGAACCACACCGTCGTGCCGGAGGCGTCCCGCAAGTACCCCCACTGCGCCGCGTACTGCTGCACGAGGTACAGGCCGTGCCCGTCGACGGCGTAGAGGTCGCCCTTGACGATCGGCGTGCCGGGCGCGCCGTCGTCGACCACCTCGACGAGCACGCCGTCGGTGATCTCGATCACGACCACCGTCACCGTGCCGTCGTCGGCGCCCGACCGGGTGTGCTGGATGGCGTTCGTCACCAGCTCCGACGTCAGTAAAGTCGCCGCGTCGGAGTCGATCCGCGGCAGCGGCGCCAGCGTGCGGGCGATGAACGCCCGGGCCCGCGCGACATGCTCAGGACGGCCGGGAACGGTGACCGATCCGAGTATGGTCGCCCGCCCGCGGGCGGAACCATCTGGGGTGTCCATCTGCGTACCTCCCAGTCATGGCGGACAAGGATGACCGGCACCGGGGAACCAGCCCCTGTCGCCCCCCGCCTTCTTCTGTCCGGCCGTCAGGCCAAATAAAAAACCAGTCGAAGGTCTTTGGCGAGCACTGCACCATATGACGGTTTCGGGCCGTCATGACAATGCTCGGTTTGCCGCTGCACGTGCATCTCACCTCACTAAGATGATGCTGGCGCAAGGGCGCGCAGCGCAAGTGCGTGGAGCAAATTTAGCAGATGAAATCCCGGATGGGATTTCACTTGGCGGGATTCGGCTGTATCGTACTGCTTGTCAGCATCGCTCGGACGGTGCTGGCCGCGGACGTGGTGTCCGTGACCGCGGACGGGCGTTCGCGGCCGCGCTTACCAGCCGAAAGGCTCGCGGAGGGAGGCATCTGGAATGGCCATGGGACCGACCGTACGTCGGCGCAGGCTCGGCACCGAGCTACGCAGGCTCCGCGACAGCAGTGGCTACAAACTGGAAGAAGTGGCCGCGCAGCTTGGCGTCGCGCCGTCGACCCTGTCCCGGATCGAGACCGGCAAGGCGCCCACCAAGACGGCGTACCTGCATCAGATGCTCGAGATGTACGGGGTGAGCGACGCCAGCCAGCGCCAGATCCTGGTGGACATGGCCCGGGAGGGCCACCGCAAAGGCTGGTGGGCCGACTACGACGACGTGCTCCCCAGCGGCTTCGACATCTACGTCGGGCTGGAGGCCGAGACCGCGGCCGTCCGCAGCTACGAGGTCTCCGTGGTGCACGGCCTGCTGCAGACGCCCGACTACGCGCGGGCAGTGCTGGTTGAGATGTTCCCCCGGCACACCGACGACCAGATCGAGCGGCTGGTTAACCTGCGGATGACGCGGCAGCGGCGCTTCGACGATGACCCGCCGCTCGAACTGTGGGCGATCCTCGACGAGGCGGTGATCCGGCGGTCGGTCGGCGGCCCCGGCTGCATGCGCGGGCAACTCGAGCAACTGAACGCGATGGCTGGCCGGCAAGGCATCACCCTGCAGGTGCTGCCGTTCTCGTGCGGGGCCCACGCCGGGCACGGCGGCCCCTTCTCGATCCTGGAGTTCCCTGAGCGGTCCGATTCCGAAGTGGCCTACGTGGAGTCCGGAGCCGGCATCATTTACCTGGAAAAAGACAGGGAAGTGCGGGCCCGCGCCGAAGCCTTCGACCGGCTCCGCGCGGCCGCGCTCTCGCCCGGCGCGTCCACCGACCTGATCTCGAAGGCCGCGCATGAACTTGCCTGATCCAAAAGTCAGTAATAAAGGAGGGAACCGGATGGAAATCGATCTGTCCAAGGCGCACTGGTTCAAGAGCAGCGCCAGCGCAGCCGGAAACTGCGTCGAGGTCGCGCACCTGCCCGGTGGCGGTGTCGCGGTCCGCGACACCAAGGACCGCGCCAAGGCGCCGCACGTCTACACGCGCGGCGAGTGGGAAGCGTTCCTCGTGGGCGCCAAGAACGGGGAGTTCGACCTGCCGCTCGCCTAGCGGACGCGGTCTTGCCGTCATCGACGCGCACACTGCCGAGCTTGACCGGGGGGAGAGAAGACGGCGGGTTCCCGTAGCTGCACGGGGACCCGCCGTTCTCCTTGTCCGAACTAGGTCGAACTAAGTCAAACTCAGCCGAACTCCCCGTCCTTGGTGCCGCCGACAAAAGCATCCCACTCCGCGTCGGTGAATACCAGGGCGGGGCCGGACGGATGCCGGGAGTTGCGGACGGCGACCTGGCCGTCGGCGAGGTGCGCGACTTCGACGCAGTTGCCGCCGGTCGGCCCGCTGCGGCTGCTCTTCACCCACCGGGCTCGGGTCAGCTCCGCCGCGGACATGCCGTTGCGTACGCTAGTCATCCTGTACTGCCTCCAGTTCGGTGATGATCTTGTCGATGAACTCTGGAGTTCGCTGCGGCTCGTGCGCCACGATGCTCAGCCGTTCCATGGCGAGCAGGTAGCGGTCCACTTCGGCCTGCTTGTCGAGGTAGAGGGCACTGGTGAGGTTCTCGACGTAGATCACGTCAGGGAGGTCGCGTTCGGCGAACCGGAGCACGCTGAAACCGGTCGGCGCCGCGTGGCCTCCCACGCCATACGGGATCACTTGCAGCGTGAGGTTCGGCCGTGCGCTGCATTCCCGCAGGTAACGAAGCTGCTCGATCTGCACGCCCACGCCGGCGACCGGACGCCGCAGCGCCGCCTCGTCCACGATGACCCAGAGTTTGAGCTTGCCCTCACGGAACCGGCGCTGCCGTTCCTTGCGCAGCACCACGTGCCGCTCGGCTTCCTCGATCGGGAAGTCCCCGAGCGAGATCACCGCGGTCGCGTACTCCTCGGTCTGGACCAGGCCGGGAATGAGCTGCGGCTCGTAGATCCGGATGGACCGGGCGGCCTCCTCCATGCCCACGTATGCCTGGAACCACTCCGGCAGGATGTCGTGGTAGCGATGCCACCAGCCGGGCTGGTTCGCCTGTTCCGCCAGCTTGAGTAGCTGCTCCTTCTCCTCGGGGGTGACCCCGTAGAGCGTGAGCAGGTCCAGGACGTCGATCTCCCGGATGGCGTTCCGCCCGAGCTCGATCCGGCTGATCTTGGACTCGGACGCGCGGATGGCGGTCGCGGCTTCCTTCGCGGTGATGCCCTTGGCCTCGCGCAGCCGGCGCAGGTGACTACCGAGCAAGATCCGAAGGACGGTTGGCCCTTCAGAAGAGTCAGGCACGTCGGCCAACCTCCTCACATTCGCAGATGCACAGGCCGTGTAGTTTACCAACTTATGGAATTGTTTTATGCAATTGCGCGAGCCGCTTCACTCCCGCATAGCCCCGATGATATCCCATATGGGATATCACGCCAGGGTGCGAACCACTATATTACTGGCCGCTGGCGGGAACCAGGGCCGTGCGGCGGTCGGGCCGATGGCCGGCCGCGGCACCGGTCGCCCCGCGGGCGGCCGCGGCACCATCGACGCGTCGGGGGCCGCGGCACCGCGCGTCGGGGCCGCGGCACGCCGCGGCGGTCGCCGGCCGGTCATCAGATCAGCGCCGCGGCACGCCAGCGGATAAATACGGCGGCGGCCCGGGAAATCGCAATTTATGTGAATCACAATTAGGTGCTATTTACCATAGTAACGGTATGCGCCGCGGTATCCGCGATGGTATGCCGCGTGCGGGCCGCCCAGCCGGCCGCCGGGTATGGATCCGTATGATGCTTAACATGCGTTACAGAACTCTAGGCGATTCCGGGCTGCTTGTGTCGGTTGTTGGCCTCGGCTGCAACAACTTCGGCCGGCGGCTGGACGTGCAGGACACGCGCGCGGTGGTCGACGCGGCCATCGACGCCGGTATCACGCTCTTCGACACCGCCGATATGTATGGCACGGACGGCGGTTCCGAACTCGCGCTTGGCGAAGTGCTCGCGGGACGCCGCGACAAGGTGGTGCTGGCGACTAAATTCGGTCACCAGAATAAGGACATGGGCTACGGGCCCGCGGCCGGGGCGAAGGGCGGTCGCGGCTACATCCGGATCGCCGTCGAGAAGTCGCTCCGGCGGCTCCGCACCGACTACATCGACCTCTACCAGTTGCACACGCCCGACCCGCTGACGCCGATCGAGGAGACCATCGCCGCGCTCGACGAGCTCGTGCACGCGGGCAAGGTCCGGTACATCGGCCACTCGAACCTCACGGGCTGGCAGCTCGCCGACGCCGCCCACAAGGCGGCCAGCGGCGGCCGCACCCCGTTCATCTCCGCGCAGAACCACTGGTCGCTGCTCGAGCGCGGCGTCGAGGCCGAGGTCGTGCCCGCCGCCCGGCACTTCGGGCTCGGCGTGCTGCCGTACTTCCCGCTCGCCAACGGGATGCTAACCGGCAAGGTGCGGCGCGGGCAGGACGTGCCCGCCGGCACCCGCATCGCGTCCCGGTCCCACCTGGTCACCGACGCCAAGCTCGACCAGGTAGAGGCGCTCATCGCCTGGGGCGAGCAGCGCGGCGCCGGCCTGCTCGACATCGCGATCGGCGGCCTGGCGGCGCTGCCGGGCTGCTCGTCGGTGATCGCCGGCGCGATGTCCCCGGAGCAGGTCAAGGCCAACGCGGCCGCGGGGGAGTGGGAACCCACCGCCGCGGAGCTGGCCGAGATCGACAAGATCGTGCCTGGCCCGGGCGGCCGTTCCTAACTTCCCGCCGATCACGCCCACCACGGTGCGCTCACCGGTGGCGCCGGAGATGCCGGTGAGGAACGGGGACCCGCTCGTGCCGAGCCGGTCGGCGCCCAGCGAGCCCGGAAGCCCCGCCGTCGACCGGAATGAAGAGCACCGGGGCGGAAACCGAGAGCGCGGTGATCGTGAGGAGGATGGCGCGGGTCTTCCCGGCACGCCGGAAGCCGTGCCTCAGCCATCCCATCAAGCCTCCTCGGCCGCGAAGATCCCGGGCTCCCCCCGCGACGAGACCCAATTGTGATCTACCAGCCCCGCCCGGCTACCAGCGGGAGTGGATCTCCGCCCGGAAGTACTTGTCGTACAGCTCCTCGATCCGCGCCAGCGCGTCCTCGCTGAGCGGCGGCAGGTCCGCGGCGGCGGCGTTCTGCCGCGCCTGCCCGGGATTGCGCGCGCCCGGGATGACCGTGGTCACGCCCGGCTGCTGGATGACCCAGCGCAGCGCCTCCTGCGCGGTCGTCCCCTGCGCGGGGCCGTCGGCCGCGACGATCGCGGCGAACTCCGCCGCGGCCCGCACGCCCGCGGCGTAGTCGACCCCGGAGAACGTCTCGCCGACGTCGAACGCCTCGCCGTGCCGGTTGAAGGTCCGGTGGTCGTCGGCCGGGAACGTGGTGTCCACGTTGTAGCGGCCGGACAGCAGCCCGGACGCCAGCGGCACGCGGACGATGATGCCGGCGCCGGCCGCGGCCGCGGCGGGCAGCACCTTGTCGAGCGGCTTGCGGCGGAACGCGTTGAGGATGATCTGCACGGTGGCCACACCCGGCCGCGCGATCGCGGCGAGGGCTTCATCGCACGTCTCCACGCTCACCCCGTACGCGGCGATCCGGTCCTCGGCGACGAGCGTGTCCAGCGCGTCGTAGACCGCGCCGGTGGAGTACACCGGGGTCGGCGGGCAGTGCAGCTGGACCAGGTCGAGCCGGTCGACGCCGAGGTTCACGCGGGACCGGTCGGTCCACGCGCGGAAGTTCTCCAGCACGTAGTTCGACGGCACCTGGTCGACCCGGCGCCCCATCTTCGTCGCCACCGTCACGCCCCGGCCGGCGTTGCCGGCGAGGAACCGCCCGATGACCCGTTCACTCCGTCCGTCCCCGTACACATCCGCCGTGTCGAAGAACGTGACCCCTGACTCGACCGCCGCGCGCAGCACGGCGAGCGCGTCCGACTCGGACACGCTGCCCCAGTCCGCGCCCAGCTGCCACGTGCCCAGTCCGACCACCGAGACGGGCCTGCCCGTCTTTCCCAGAACTCGCTGCTCCATGGTGACCGATCTTATGATGCCTCCTGTGACTAGCCTGGATCGCCGTATCGCCAGGCTCGCTATTCCCGCGCTCGGGTCGATCGCGGCCGAGCCGCTGTACAACCTCGCCGACACGGCGATCGTGGGCCACCTCGGCCGGACCCCGCTGGACTCGCTGGCCATCGCCAGCAGCGCCCTCTCGATCGTCGCCTGGCTGTCCGTCTTCCTGAGCACGGCCACGACCTCGGCCGTCGCCCGGCTCGCCGCCCGGCGCGACGAGGCGGCGGCCGGCCGCGCGGTCGGCGCGGCCTACGCGGTGGCGGCGGTCTGGGGGGCCGTGGCCGCCGTCGTCGTGGTGGTGGTCGCGCCGTGGCTCGCCGCGCTGCTCGGCGCGCGCGGGGTCGTGCTCACCGGGGCCACCGGCTATCTGCGGGCATCCGCGGCGGGCCTGCCGTTCCTTTACCTGTCGTACGCGGGCAACGGGCACATGATCGGCCTGGAAGACACGCGCACACCGCTGCGGATCGCGGTCAGCGCCAACCTCCTCAACGTGGCCGGCGAGATGCTGCTGGTCTTCGGCCTGCACACCGGGCTGCTCGGGTCGGCGTGGGGCACGGTCGCGGCGCAGGCGGCCGCCGCGGCGGCGTACGCGCTCGCGTCCTGGCGGGCGCGGATCCGG
>DASZKN010000103.1:0-5885 GCA_035552855.1 Trebonia sp.
GAGGCCGTACGCGAGCTGCCGCTGCGGCTCACAGCGTGAAGCTCCTCATCGACAACAACCTCTCCCCGCTCCTGGCAGACGCGCTCACGGCGGCCGGGCACGACGCCGTCCACGTACGCGACCTCGGCATGCAGGCGGCCCGTCCGTGATTCTCATCCGCCGGCTGATCGGACGCCGGGCTGCGCAGCAGGCAGCGATCATCCTCGCCAACCTCGACCAGGTCACCGAGGACCTCACGGCCGGGGCAATGGTCGTTATCCACGAAGACATGCTCCGAGTCCGGCGCCTCCCCATGCCCGGCTGAGAACCAGAACGCGACCCGAGAGCATCGATGAGTAACTGCTCAGCCATAGCGGGGGCGGCGGATTCTCGGTGCCAGGGCGCTTGTGATTCGGGTCGACGGGTTGCCACCGAGAGAGCAAAGAAGCACCGCCCGTCCTTACACGGCGAGTTGCCGGGCGATCCAGTCGTCGAGGTCGCGCCGGGCATGCCGGACCGCCGCGGCCCCCGGGGCGGCCCGGTAGGCGTGCGGGAGTCCGGCGACGACATGCAGGTCGCACGGGACCGACGCCCGGATGAGCCGCTGGGCGTAGGTGACGCACTCGTCGCGGAAGCCGTCGATCGCTCCGACCACGATGCCCGCTGGCGGGAGCCCAGTGAGGTCTCCGGCCCGGGCCGGGACTGCATACGGCGGGACCCCATCGCGGCCGTACAGGTCTCCGAGGTAGGAGCGCCAGCCCAGCTCGTTGTGGGCGCGTGTCCACACGAACAGTCCCTCGGCGTTGATGGAACCGGTCGCCTGCCGGTCATCCAGCATCGGGCAGTCCAGCGCCTGGAACGCGACCGGGACCTCGCCGCGGTCGCGGGCGAGCAGCGCCAGTCCCGCCGCGAGGCCGCCGCCGGCGCTACTCCCGTGGACACCGATCCTGCCAGAGTCGATACCGAGGTCCGCCGCGTTGTTATACGCCCAGCGGAGGGCGGCATAGCAGTCCTCCAGCGGGCCCGGGTACGGGGTCTCCGGCGCGAGCCGGTACTCGACGGCGATCCCGATGACGCCCAGGCGCGGGCACCAGTCATCGAACAGCGGGTCACCGGAGTCGTAGCTGCCCACGATGTAGCCGCCGCCGTGCATGCTGACCACGGCTGGCAGGGAGCCCGGGATCCCGCGCGGCCGGTGCACCCGGACCCGTACCTCCGGGTCGCCCGGAACCGTGTGCTCGGTCCTGGTCACCGCATCGGATAGCGGAACGGCGGGCGGGGGCGCGCTCCGCCCGATGGCGATGCACTGGTCGATGGGAGGGTCCGGCCACCCGTCGAACGCGCCACGCAGCTCCGGGTCCAGCAGGTCACGGACGTTCACAACATCATCTGACACATCGGGATTCTAACGGCAGGGCCGGGTCAGTTAGCCGGGCTGGCCTGCCGTCAACCGCGGGACAGCAGGACTGGCCGCTGGTACGTCGTGGTCGAGATCGCCCGCCTTGCTGCTAACGCGCCAGAGACTGTCCGGAACGCGGCCGAGGAGGTGCGGGGTCTCCCCATGGTTTTGACTTTGTTCTCTGCTTTTGATTTTTGACCTTGCTTTGTTTTTGCGGTGCTGGCCCTTGGAGTGTTCCCAACCTCGCCGCCTTGCTCTCTGAGGGGGTGAGGCCGGGAACTGGTCACGGAGTGGGCCAGCACCGCCGCGCCTGGTAGGCGCGTGTTTTTGATCGTTGGCGGGGGTACAGCGGCCGGACGGCCGTGCGGTGTCGCGGGCATCCCTGAACGACTCCGTAGAGTGCGGTGGATTGCGCCCTCGGCACGCTGGGAGCCGGCCCGTTCGGTGTGTCCCCGGCACACCCCAGAGCAAGGCACAATGGGCCAAGGTAACCATGAGCGATGATGAGCAGATCCCCAGCGTGCTGGTCGTTGACGACGAGCCGAATATTCGCGAGCTTGTCCAGGTAGCCCTCAAGTTCCACGGGTGCGCGGTCACCACCGGCGCCACGGGCGAGGACGCGCTGCGCCGGGCCGAGACCGACCAGCCGGACTTGATCGTGCTCGATGTGATGCTGCCGGACATCGACGGGTTCGAGGTCTGCAGGCGGCTGCGGGCCAGCGACAACGACGTGCCGGTCATCTTCCTGACCGCCAAGGACACGACGTCGGACACCGTCACCGGGCTCGCACTCGGCGGCGACGACTACATCACCAAGCCGTTCTCCGTCGAGGCGCTGGTGGCCCGGGTGCGCGCGGTGCTGCGCCGGGCCCGCAAGCACCATGACGGGCACGGAGACGGCGACGGCCACCAGGCCACGCTGCGCGTCGCCGACCTGGAACTGGACGAGGACCACTGGACCGTCCGGCGGAACGGGACTCTCATCGAGCTGTCACCGACGGAGTTCCGCCTGCTCGCGTACCTGATGCGCAACCAGGGGCTCATGCTCACCCGCAAGCAGCTGCTCGAAAACGTCTGGGGCTGGGAGTACGCCGGGCAGTCACAGGTTCTCGAGACCTATGTGAGCTACCTGCGGCGGAAGCTTGACCCGCTGGGACCGTCGCTGATCCACACCCAGCGCGGCGTCGGCTACAGCCTGCGCCCGCCGTGATCGCCGTGATCGCCGAGGCCGCCCCGTGACAACCCAGGCAACGGCGCCCCGGCGGTCGCTGTCGCTGCGGTCCCGGTTGCTGGCCGGCCTCATCGCCCTGACCGCGTGCTTCCTCATCGTGATGGGCGCGGTCAGCACGGTGGTGCTCGGGCGGCTCGAGCAGAACCAGTTCGACGCCGACCTGCGGCTGGCGGTCCGGCAGCCCATCGTGGAAGTCGTCAAGGGGACCGACGGCTTCGACGCCGCGTACCTCTCGCTGCGCACCGGTGCGTACGGGGCGCTCACGCCGGACGGCGCGGCCGCCGCCGAGATGCGGGACCTGTTCGCGTCGCTCGCCACCCGGCCGCGGGCAGCCATCCTCGCCGGCATGGCCGCGCGGGCCGCCCGCGGCCAGCCGTTCACGCTGCGGATGCCAGGCCAGCCGCCGCTGCGCGTCGCCTGGCGTCTCGTGGCCGCGACGACCGCGACGACCGCGACCACGGGCCGGTACCTGCCGCCCGGCGAGACCATCATCGTCGTGGGGCGCCCGGCGAGCGACGTCACCAGCCAGGTACCCGGCCTGGTGTCGGCGGAGCTGATCACCGGCGCCGCCCTGCTCGCGCTGCTCGTCATCTGCGGCAACTGGCTCATCGGCCGCGGTCTCGCGCCGCTGACCCGGATGGCCGGCACCGCGGACATGATCACCACGAGCGGCGACCTGACCGCGCGCATGCCCGACGCGGACGCCCGGCAGGAGAGCGGGCGGCTCGCCTCGGCGATCAACACGATGCTGGACAGGATCCAGCAGGCCTTCGGCGCCCGCCTCGAATCCGAGCAGCGAGTGCGCCGGTTCGCCGCCGACGCCAGCCACGAGCTCCGGACGCCGCTGACGACGATCCGCGGCTACGCCGAGCTGTACCGGCAGGGCGCGCTCGGCCCGGACGAGCTGCCGAGTGCCATGCGCCGCATCGAGCAGGAGGCGGACCGGATGAGCATGCTGGTCGCCGAGCTGCTCGAACTCGCCCGCCTCGATCGCGGTTCCTCGCTCGACCTGACCGAGACCGATCTCGCCGCGCTGGCCAGGGACGCGGTCGCGGACGCGAAGGCGGTCGAGCCGGACCGCCCGATTGCCGCGGACGTGCCGGCCGCACTGGTCGTCACGGCCGACGAGGCGCGGATGCGGCAGGTGCTCGGGAACCTGCTCGGCAACGTGCGCGCGCACACCCCGCCGGGGAGCGCCGCCACGGTGCGGCTGTACGCGCGGGACGGCGGCGCGGTGCTCGAGGTGTCGGACGAGGGCCCGGGCATGTCGGCGGAGGACGCGGCCCGCGCGTTCGACCGGTTCCACCGCGGCAGTTCCTATCGCGGCGGCTCCTACCGGGCGGACCCGTACCACGGCGACGACCACCAGGCCGCCGACGCGGCGGGGAGCGGCCTCGGCCTGTCGATCGTGCAGGCGATCGCGATCGCGCACGGCGGCCTGGCCCGGCTGCGGTCCGCACCAGGCGGCGGGACGACCGTGGCCCTCTGGATCCCGCTGGCCGACACGCCGCTCACCAGCACTGCCCCTGACTAACAGCGTCCCTGACTGACAGTGCCCCTGACTATCACCGCTCTTAACCAATCCTGCGGGGTATTCCCAGGGTTCTCACATGTGCTGCTTGCACCGGGCTCAGGCAGCGCGGTCATCCTGGTCACATGACGAACATGTACACCGGCAACGGGCAGGACGGCAGGCCGACCGCGCCTTATCGCGTGCCGACGGCGGGCGACGGCGATCCCGGGAGCCGGCCACGCCGGTCCCGTGCCAGGCAGGCAGGCGCGGCGCTCCTGGTCTGCGCCGCGGTCGGCGGCGTGACGTTCGCGGTAGTGGAAGCCGTTTCCGGCCCCGCCTCAGCGGGCACGCCGGCGGTCGCGCGCGCCGGGCAGCCGGCCCAGGGCACCCAGGCGGCCCTGCTGCGCAGCGCCCTCACTCCCGCCGGCCGCCGCTGGGCGGTCCGCCGGATCCGCGCTCTCGGCGGCATGTACGGCCAGTTCACCTACGAGACGAAGAAGAACGGGGCGCGCACGCTGGCGTTCGAGCGCGGCACGGTCACGTTGGTCACGAGCAGCGACGTGGTGATCCGCGCCAAAGACGGCACGACCGAGACGTGGGCGCTGTCCGGCACTTCCGTCGTGCGGGAGAACGGCACCAAGGAGCCGGCGAGCACGCTGGCACAGGGTCAGACCGTCTTCGCCGGCGGCCCGCTCACGGGCAGCACCCGCGGCGCCCGTGTGGTCGTGATCAGGAAGGCCAGCTAGAGCGTCGGCGGCGGGGTCGGCCGCGGGCTAGCCGATCGTGGCCAGCCACGCCGTTAGCTCGGCGGCGGCGGGGGCCGTGGCCGGGCCGGGACGGGTGACCGCGAACGCGGCCGCCGCGTTCGCCCGGCGGGCGGCCGCCACCGGGCCGAGGCCAGCCGCCAGCGCGGCCAGGAACGCGCCCGCGTGCGCGTCGCCGGCGCCCGTGGTGTCGACGGGTTCGACGGCGGGGGCGGGCACGTGGACAACGGTGCCGGAAACGGCGAGGAAGCAGCCGGCGGCGCCCGCCCGGACGATGACGTGGCCGGCCGTCCGGGGCGCGAGCGCCCGCACGGCGGCCGGCGGGTCGCCGGTGACGCCGGTCAGCAGGCCCGCCTCCCGCTCGTTGCAGCTCCACCAGTCGCAGCGGGCCAGCACCGGGTCCAGCACGCCGGCCGGTATCTGCGCGACCAGCGGGCCCGGATCCACGAACAGCACCGGTCCTCGCGGCAGCGCCGCCGCCCACGCCCCGACCGCCGAACCCGCCATCCCATCCGGAGCCGGGCCCGCGGCCGCGTCTGGACCCGCGGCCGGCGAGACAAGTCCGTACCCGGATACGTAGACGGCGTCGTCCGGGCCGGCGGTGATCGCGTCCCAGCTGCCCGGCTCGTGCGCGCTCTCGGCGCCGAGGCTGGTGACGAACGTGCGCTCGGCGCCCGCGTCGACCAGGGCGACGTCGAAGCCGGTATCGCGACGGGAGTCGGGCGGGCGGAGCAGGCGGATGCCTTCGGCGGCGAGGGCCACGCGGACCATGTCACCCCACGGTCCGGTCCCGTGGCCGCCCGCGTACACCACGGGCATGCCCTGGCGGGCGGCGGCGGACATCACGTTGAACCCGCCGCCGACCGTCACCCGCGAGGACGACGCGAGCATGTCCCCGCCGCGGTCGGGCAGGGCGGGCACGCGCATGACGACGTCGATGATCGCCTCGCCGGCGAACACGAGCCGGCGGGGAGTTCCGGGAGGGAGCGCGGGCACCAT
>DASZKN010000104.1:0-4114 GCA_035552855.1 Trebonia sp.
AGCGCAAGGGCAGGCCGACCACCCTCATCGTCGATGACATCAGCTTCGACGTCGCGGAGGGCGAACGGTTCGGCATCGTCGGGGAATCCGGCTCGGGCAAGTCGCTGACGCTGCGGGCGATCGCGAACCTGCTGCCCGCCGGGGTCAAGGTGCTGTCGGGCACCATGCAGTACCGCGGCCAAGACCTGCGGCGCATGTCGGCTAAGTTCCGCCGGCGCCTGGCCGGCCAGGAAATCGCGATGATCTTCCAGGAACCGATGACCGCGCTGAACCCCGTGATGCGGGTCGGCGAGCAGATCGCCGAGTCACCGCGCCGCCACCTTGGACTCAGCAAGTCCGCGGCCATGGACCTGGCCATCGACATGATGCGCGAGACCGGCATCCCCGACCCGGCTCGCCGCGCCCAGGCGTACCCGCACGAGCTCTCCGGCGGACTGCGCCAGCGCATCATGATCGCGATGGCGCTGTCCTGCTCGCCGAAGCTGCTGCTGTGCGACGAGCCGACCACCGCGCTCGATGTGACGGTGCAGCACCAGGTGCTCCGCCTGCTCGAGCAGTTGTGTGAGGACACCAGGACGGCCCTCGTCTTCGTGACCCACGACCTCGGTGTCATCAACCAGACGTGCCGGGAACTTGGCGTCATGTATGCCGGCGAGATCGTCGAACGGGGCCGTGTCAAGGACGTGTTCGCCGATCCGCGCCACCCGTACACCAAGGGCCTGCTCGACTCGGCGCCCGACTTCGACCAGCCCGACAGGGAACTCGCGGCGATCCCTGGCTTCCCGCCCAACCTCGCCGACCGCCCGGAGGGGTGCCCGTTCGAGCCGCGCTGCGCCTTCGCGGTCGGGCACTGCGCCACTGCCAGGCCGAGGCTGGCGGGCGTGCTGCCCGGGCGCGAGGCGGCCTGCTTCGAAACCGCGCGCATCTTCGAGGGAGCGACCGCATGACGGACGTCACCGCGCAGCCAGAAGTCACCGCGCAGCCGGTCGTGCTGCGCGTCGCCAACATCAGCAAGGAATACCAGCTGAGCGAGGGCCTATTCGGCCGGTTCGGCGGCGCGAAGAAGGCGTCGCTCAAGGCCCTCGACGGGGTGGACCTGGAGTTGCGCCGCGGTGAAGTGCTCGCCTTGGTGGGCGAATCCGGGTCAGGCAAGTCGACGCTGGCGAAAATCCTCGTCGGCGCGCTGAAGCCGACCGGGGGAGAGATCGCCGAGCTCGGACTCGCTGAGGACGCCGGCCGCAGGGAGCGCTCTCGGCACGTGCAGATGGTCTTCCAGGACCCTTACTCCTCGCTCAATCCCCGGATCAGCGTGGGGTCGATGCTCGCCGGACTGCTCCGGCTCCACCGCGTGGTACGCAACGGCGAGGTCCGCGGCGAGAGCATCCGGTTGCTGAACCGCGTCGGCCTGCAAGAGGACGCGCTGCACGCGTACCCAAGTCAGTTCTCCGGCGGTCAGCGCCAGCGGCTGGCCATCGCGCGAGCGCTCGCGGTCCGGCCCGACGTACTCGTTGCCGACGAGCCGGTCTCGGCGCTTGACGTGTCCGTTCAGGCGACCATCCTTGAACTGTTCAGGTCGCTGCAGGACGAACTGGGACTGAGCATCCTGTTCATCGCGCACAACCTCGCGGTCGTTCAGCACCTCAGCCAGCGGGTGGCCGTGATGTACCTGGGCCGGATCGTCGAGACCGCCGACACGCCCGAGATCTTCAGCAACCCGCGGCATCCGTACACGCGCGCGCTGATCGACTCCATCCCCCGCATGTCCGCCGACAGCGTTACCGATCAGTTTGAGGTCGAAGGCGAGCCGCCGAGTCCCATCAACGTGCCGTCTGGCTGCCGCTTCCATCCGCGTTGCCCCGTCGCCGTCGATCGGTGCCGCACGGAGGACCCCGGGCTCTCGCTGATCGGTCCCGAGCATGCCAGCGCGTGCCTGCTGGCCGAAGAACTCCCCCCGTACCGGGGTGTGCCCGCATTGAAGGAGGAACAATGAAGATCTGGATCTCATGCGACATGGAAGGCGTCGCCGGCATTGTCGACTGGGACCAGTGCCGCCCTGGCAGCTCAGGCTACGCTCTTGGCTGCGCGCTGCTGCAGGATGAAGTCAACGCGGCCATCGAGGGCGCGGTCGCCGGCGGGGCGACCGAGATCGTCGTCAACGACTCGCACAGCCGGATGGCCAACCTCGACCCGCGCAAGATCGCGGAGAGCGCCAGCTACCTGTCGGGCCGCCACAAGCCGATGTACATGGCCGAGGGGCTCGACGACAGCTTCGACGCTGTCTTCCTGGTTGGCTATCACGGTTCGATCTCAGGGCGCCCGTCGACGTTGTCCCACACCTATAACCCCGAGGTGTTCGCGGGTGTCCGGGTGAACGGCGAGTACGTGGGGGAGAGCGGCATCAACGCCCTGCCGATGGCGCATTACGGCACCCCCATCGCCTTCGTCTCCGGAGACCGGGTGACCGCCCAGGAGACCGGGCCGTTCGCACCGGACGCCTGCATCGTGACCACGAAGGAGTCCATCACCCGGGCGGCGGCGCTGAACCTGCATCCGGACAAATCGTGCCGGCTGATCCGCGCCGGCGCCGAAGAAGCGGTCCGCCGTGTCGCGGCCGGAAAAGTGCGGGCGCCCGCGATCGACAAGCCGGTGACGCTGGACATGGAGTTCCAGACGGGTGACATGGCGGAGGTCGCGACCTGGGCCCGTGACACGGAACGCACTGGTGAGCGCGCCGCCCGGATCGCCGGTGACAACCTGCTGCGCGTGTTCCAGTCTTTCGTGGCCGTCACCTACATCACCCGGCAGGCCGGCGGGCGCTGAGCCTCCATTGAACGACAGAAAGACGATCTCTATGAATATCTTCGAAGCGGCGCCGCCTGCCGAAGGACCCAGCCTGGCCCTGCACGGCGGGGCTGGCGGACGCGTGGAGGAGCTGGCCCTTGCGGGCCGCGCGCCGTACGCGGAGGGCCTGCACGCTGCCTTTTCGGCCGGCTGGCAGGTGCTCGCATCAGGCGGCAGCGCCCTGGACGCCGTCTGCGCGAGCGTTGAAGTGCTTGAGAACGATCCGCTGTTCAACGCTGGCCGTGGTGCCGCGCTCACCGCGACGGGACACGCCGAGCTCGACGCGTCGGTGATGACGGGAGCGGGACTCGCGGGCGCGGTCGCCGCATCCAAGTACGCCAAGAACCCGGTCTGGCTAGCCCGCACCGTGATGGAGCACACTGAGCACGCCCTCATCGTCGACCCGGATGTCGCGTTCCTTGAACGCCACGGACTCCAGGTGGCCGAGCGCGACTACTTCATCACCGAGCCGCGGCGGCGGCAGCTGGGGCGAGTGATGGACGGCCGCGCCGCCGCCGCCCGCCACGGAACGGTCGGCGCGGTGGCCCGCGACGCCGGCGGCCGTGTCGCGGCCGCTACGTCCACGGGCGGGATGGTCGGCCAGGCCGACGGACGCGTCGGAGACTCACCGATCGTCGGTGCGGGCGTGTACGCCCGCGACAATGTCGTGGCGGTCTCAAGCACCGGCCACGGCGAGGCCTTCATCCGCGGCGTCGTGGCGTACGACATCGCCGCTCGGATCCGTTACACCGGCGCGGACCTCGCCGCGGCGGTCCGGGAGACCTTCGAGCAGGAACTTCGCCAGCGCGGCGCCACCGGAGGCGTCGTCGCCGTCGCCGGCGATGGCCGCATCGTCGTGGCGCACAATTCGCCGGCGATGTTCTCCGCCCGCGGTACCGGCCCGGAACCTACGCTCACAGCATGACGGACACTCCGGCCGAAGAACTGCCGTTGCGGGACGAGATCTTTCAGCGGATGGATGAGCTTACCCCTGCTGAGAGAAAAGTGGCCCGCACCCTGCTCGCCCGCTATCCGGCCGCGGGGCTTGAGAGCACCGCCGCGCTGGCAGCGGCGGCGGGGACAAGCAAGCCAACGGTGCTGCGCCTGCTGGACAGGCTCGGCTTCGGCAGCTATCCCGAGTTTCAGCAACGCCTGCGCGATGAGGTCACCCGCTCTATGAGCACGAGTCCGGTGAGCCGTGCCCGGGCCCGCCAGGCGGTGCCGTCCGATGACAGCGCCTTCCTGCGCGCGGTCGAACTGCGCTCCCGGCTCG
>DASZKN010000105.1:0-12378 GCA_035552855.1 Trebonia sp.
CGGCGCCAGCTCGCACGCGGCGATCATCGCCCGCGGGCTCGGCGTCCCGATGATCTCCAGCGCCGACCCGGCGGTGCTGGCCGCGGTGCCCGGCCAGCGGGCCGCGCTGGACGCCGACGCGGGCGAGCTCGTCGTCGGCGGCGCCGGGCACGACGCCGCCTGGCGGCTGGCCGGCCAGCACGCACCCGGCCCGGAAGCGGGACCGGCGGCGCCCGCGGACGACGGGCCGGTGCGGACGGCCGCCGGGACCGCGATCACCGTGCAGTGCAACGTCGCGTCCGTGCCGGAGACCCGGCGCGGCCTCGCGGCGGGCGCCGCCGGCGTGGGGCTGCTGCGCACCGAGATCCCCTACACGGAGTCGGCGGACTGGCCGACGCTGGACCGGCAGCGCGCCCAGCTCGCTCCGATCCTCGCGCTGCTGCCCGGCAAGGCCGCGACTGTCCGGCTCCTCGACTTCTCCGGCGACAAGATCCCGCCGTTCCTGCGCGGGCCGGGTCTCGCCGCCCTGCTCGGACATCCGACCGCGCTCGCCGATCAGCTGCGCGCGATCCTCGGCACCGGGCGGGACACCCGGCTGCGCATCCTGATCCCGATGGTCCGCGCGCGCGGCGAGATCAGCCGGGTCCGCGACGTCCTCGCCGCGGTGGCGGCCGACGCCGGCGTGCCCGCCCCGCCGGTGGGCATCATGGTCGAGCTGGCCGCGACCGCCGCCCGCGCCGCCGAGTTCGCGGCGGCCGCCGACTTCTTCTCGATCGGCACCAACGATCTGGCTGGCGACGTGCTCGGGCTGGCCCGCGACGACCCCGCCGCCGGCCCGGCGCTGGCCGCCGATCCCCGCGTGCTCGCGCTGGTCGGGCAGGTCGCCGACGCGGGCCGGGATGCCGGGATCGACGTCTCGGTGTGCGGCGACGCGGCCGCCGACCTCAGCGTGCTGCCATTGCTGGTCGCCGCCGGGATCCGGACGGTGAGCGTGGCGGCGGCGCGAGTCAGCGGCGTCCGTTCGGGGATAGGGGGGTTGACGGTTTGAGCTCAGCGCAGCGCGGACAGGACAGCGCCGCCGCGACCCGCGCCCAGGTCCCGGGAGATGGCCCGCGCCGACTCGGTGACCGCGCGGGCGAGGTCGTCCTCGGCGCCGCGGCCGAGGAGGCGCTCGACCGGGCCGACCACGCCGACGGCGCCGGCCACCGTGCCCTCCCGGCTGAAGATCGGCGCCGCGATCCCGGCGTCGCCGACCGTCGCCTCCTGGTTCTCGATCGCGTAGCCGCGCCTGCGGACCTGGGCGAGCGCCTGGCCGAGGGCCGCCCGGGTCGTCTTGGTGCGGCCGGTGAGCGGGGTGCGCTCGCCGGACAGCAGCGCCGCGGTCTGCTCGGCGGGCAGGTAAGCGGCGATGGCGTGGCCGGGCGCGCAGGCGTGCCACGGGATCGCCGCGCCCACTTCGAGGATCTGCACGGTGTTGTCCGGCCGGAACACGTGGTGCAGCACGATCACCCGCGTCCCCGACAGGGTCGCGACCCACACGGCCTCGTTCGCCCGCTGGGCGAGCGACTCCGCCCGCAGCAGCGACCGGGCGCGCAGCTCCGAGCCGTCAAGGTAGGCGTTGCCGAGCTGCAGCACGCCGGCGCCCAGGCTGTACTTGCCGCTGACCGGATCCTGGGCCACGAGATCGTGCTTCACCAGCGTTCGCAGCAGGCCGAAGACCGTCGGCTTGGCCAGCCCCAGGCGGTCGGCGATCTCCGTCACCCCCAGGCGCGGTGTGCCCGATCCGAGCACGGCGAGGATGGCGGCGGCCCGCTCCACAGACTGGATCATGGGACCCTTTCGGTAATGTCGAACACGCTCATGATAGGGCAGGTTAGATGGCAGCGACGGTAGGAATTGTCCTCGTCTCGCACAGCGCTGAGCTGGCGGCGGGCGCGGCGGAGCTGGCCGGCCAGGTCGGCGGCGGCGCGGTGCGGGTCGCGGCCGCGGGCGGGACATCCGACGGGCGGCTGGGCACGAGCGCGGACAAGGTGGCGGCGGCGGTCCGGTCCGCGGCCGCGGGCGGCGGCGGGGTGGTCGTGCTGCCCGACCTCGGCAGCTCGGTGCTGACCGTGCGGTCGCTGCTCGCCGACGGCGAGCTCGCGGATCTGGGCCCGGTCGAACTGGCGGACGCGCCGTTCGTGGAGGGTGCGGTGGCCGCGGCGGTGACGGCGGCCGCCGGCGGCTCGCTGACGGACGTGCTCGCCGCCGCGCGGGAGGCCCGGCATGCCGGCAAGCTCTGAGGCGACCGTCACCCTGACCGGTGACCTGCACGCGCGCCCGGCGGGCGCGCTGTCGATGGCGGCGGCCCGCTACGCGGCCGAGATCGTGCTCGTGGCCGGCGGCCGCGAGGCGAACGCGAAGAGCGTGCTGGCGGTCATGCAGCTCGGCGCGAGCAGCGGCCAGCCGGTCACGGTCCGCGCGGCCGGCGCGGACGCCGCCGCCGCGGTCGCGGCGGTCACGGAAGCCCTGACGGCCGCGACGAAAGTCGGCGACTAAGCCCCGGCCCCCGGTCGCCCGAGTCCGGCCATCGGCCAGCTAAATCGGCTCTGCAAACGATCGGCGAGCGTCGAGCCGCCCCACAGCCCGGCGAACTCCGTGCCCGGCGCATCTGCTCGTCGTAGGCGCGGAGTCAAGGTCGCGTCGTTGATCACCCCGGGATTGTACGCAGCACAGCCGCGCGTCTAGTGTGGCGAGCGGCTGTCGACGAGCGCCGTCCGGTTCGACGGGAGCCAAGATGTTGGGCAGACTTGCGCTTCATGTCGTTGCTGCATATACGCATAGTTTGCCCAGCCAGCATCAGCGAGGGCGTGCAGGCGGTACTGCGGGACCAGCGGGGGGCGACCAACCTGATCGTGCTCCCGGGCGCGGCCCGGGACCCGGACGGCGATTTGATCCAAGCGGATGTAGCCCGCGAGTGCGTCCAGGACATTGTCAGCGACATGCGCGCGCTAGGCGTCGACGAAAGCGGCTCAATCAGCTGGTTCGCGGTCGATACCGCGATCGGCACCGACACACGCCGCGCGGAACGCGAGGCGCCCGGTGACGGCGCCGACGCCATCATCTGGGATGAGGTGATCGCGAGTACCGGCGAGGACTCGACGCTGACCTGGGTGTTTATGGCCTTCATGGTGCTGGCATGCCTGCTGGCGGCGATCGGCGTCGCGACCAACTCACCGATCACCCTGGTTGGCGCGATGGTCGTCGGCCCCGAGTTCGGCCCGCTGGCCGGGATCGCCGTCGGGCTCCGGCTGCGCCGCAAGGACGCCGTGCGACGCGGAGCGCTAGCGCTGGTTGCCGGGTTCGCGGGCGCGATCGCGGTGACTTCAGTGGTGGCGGTCCTGTGGCGGGTCACCGGCCTTGTCGATGTCAGTACGCTGGAGAACTCCACCGGTACCGAGTTCATTTACCAGCCGGGCTGGTTTTCAATCATCACCGCGCTGGTGGCCGGCGCCGCCGGCACCCTGTCCCTGACGTCCGCGAAGTCGGCGGCCCTGGTGGGGGTGTTCATCTCGGTTACCACGATCCCGGCCGCGGGCAACGGGGCCCTGGCGCTGGTATTCGGCCGCTTCCACGAGGCGGGCGGCTCGGCCCTGCAGTTGGTCATCAACCTCACCGGCATCGTGGTCGCCTCCTATGTCGTCCTGCTCGCGCGTGGCCACTCCCGCGCCTCAGGCGAGCGGACCAGCCGCAATATCGCGACGTAGCAGTATCCGCCGAAGCCGCGGTCTGCAATGGCTGATCTCTGCCAGGACCGGGAACCTCTGCTCCCACGCCTTCCGGAGCTGGTCCGGAAGCCACAGCAGTGCCCACAGCCGCCGCAGGACTCCGTCATCCAGATACGAGTACAGATCCTGGGGGCTGGCCGCCTCGATCAGCACGGCACGGTAAGGGTCAACGACCCTGCCCGGTGTCTCGAGGTCGTAGACCGCGTTCCCCGACCAGTCCAGGTGTGACGGCAGGCGAACAACCCCAGACGAGGGACCCCGGGCGGTGGCGCACTCGGGGGTGCGGTTGCCGGCGACCCCGCCCGGCCCCGTTCATCGTCGTGCGACGAGGGCAGACGCCGAGTCAGCGGGCAGCCAGAATCGTCGTTAAGGACAAATTCTCTGGCGAAGTATTGTGGCAAGGTGAGCGACGAGAGCGCGGAGCCGCGCCAGCCGGGGCCGCTGCGGCTCGGGACGCGGGAGTTCGGGCCGGAGCGCAGGCTCGTGATGGCGATCGTCAACCGGACGCCCGACTCGTTCTACCGGCCGGGGATAACGTGGGACGAGGAAACCGCGCTCGCGCGGGTCGACGAGGTCGTGGCCGAGGGCGCCGACGTGCTCGACGTCGGCGGCGTCCCCGCCAAGCCGGGCGACGAGGTCACCACCACCGAGGAGATCAGGCGCGTCGTCCCCTTCGTCGAGCAGGTCCGGGCCGCCCACCCCCGCCTCGTCATCAGCGTCGACACGTGGCGGCACGAGGTCGGGCGCGCCGTGTGCGAGGCCGGGGCCGACCTGATCAACGACACCTGGGGCGGGTGGGACGAGAAGCTGCCGGAGGTGGCCGCCGAGTTCGGCGCCGGGATCGTGTGCTCGCACGTGGGGCGGCAACTGCCGCGCACGCGCCCGTTCCGGCTCTCGTACGCGGATGTCATGGCCGGCGTGCTGGCCGGCGTGCTGGCGCTGGCCGGGCGGGCGCTGCGGGCCGGGGTGGACACCGACCGGATCGTCATCGACCCGACGCACGACTTCGGCAAGAACACCTGGCATTCCCTCGAGATCACCCGCCGGATCAGGGAAATGACCGCGACCGGGTGGCCGGTGCTGCTGTCCGCGTCCCGCAAGGACTTCGTCGGCGAGGCGCTGAACGCCGGCCCCGAAGACCGCCTCCCCGGCACGCTCGCGGTGACGGCGGTCGCGGCCTGGGAAGGCGTGCGGATGTTCCGCGCGCACGACGTGGCGGCGACGCGGCAGGCGCTCGACATGGTCTCCGTGGTCCGCGGCGACCTGCCGCCGGCCAGGACGATCCGCGGCCTGGCCTAACGCCTGACCTGGCACCTAACCTGACGCCCGGCGGGTGTCAGTCGGGCAGCGCCGCCAGCACGTTCTCCGGCGACAGCGGCAGCGTGCGGACGCGGACGCCGAGCGCGTCGAAGACCGCGTTGCCGATGGCCGCCGCCGTCGGCCCCGCGGCGGTCTCCCCGACGCCGAGCGAGGGGTTGCCCGCGCCGGGCAGCAGTTCGACGTCGACGGCGGGCACCTCGGAGAACCGCAGGATCGGGTACGTCTCCCAGCTGTCGCTCGTGACGGTGTGCCGGTCGAAGCGGACCCGCTCCTTCAGCGCCCAGCTGACCGCCTGGACCGCGCCGCCCTCGATCTGATTCGCCGCGCCGTCCGGGTTGATCACCAGCCCGGCGTCGACCGCGATCGTCAGGCGGCGCACCCGGATCTCGCTGACCGCGTCGACTTCCGCGACGACCGCGCAGTACGCGCTGGTGTTCTTGTAGCGGGCGAACGCGATGCCGCGCCCGGCGGACTCACCGTCCGGGGCCCGCGCCGCCCACCCGGCCCGGCGCGCCGCCGCCTCGATGACCGCCCGCGCCCGCGGGTCGGACAGCCGGGCCAGCCGGTACGCCACCGGGTCCTGGCCCGCCGCGGCCGCAAGTTCGTCGAGGAACGACTCGGCCGCGAACACGTTGAGGAACGCGCCCAGCGACCGCAGCGCCGACACCCGCAGCGGCATCTCGAGCAGCCGGTGGTTCACGACTTTCCAGGCCGGGAAGTCGTAGTAGGGCACCGCGTTGCGCCCCGCGCCGCCGCCATGCACCAGCGGGGGCTCGGCCGCGGGGTCGATCGCGCTGCCGCTCTCCCGGTGGCTAGCTCCAAGCAATGCCACTGAACGCACCGAGCCGCCTCGCGTCGAGTGCCCGTTTCCCCAGATCTCATGGCGCCAGTGCAGGATGTTCCCCTCGGGGTCCACGTCCGCGGCGACCCGGACCACGCCGGACGCGCCGAACGGCGCCCAGCCCAGCTCGTCCGCCCGGCTCCACACGACCTGGACCGGCCGCCCGGGCACCGCCATGGCGAGCAGGGCCGCGTCCAGCGCGACGTCGTCGGCGCCGTTGTGCCCGTAGCAGCCGGCGCCTTCGGCGTGCGTGACCGTGACATGGTCCGGCGGCAGGCCGAGCGCCCGGGCGAGTTCGGCGCGCAGCAGGTACGGGCCCTGGGTGTGCGACCAGACATGCAGGGCGCCGTCGTGGCTGGTGCCGCTGGTGCCGCTGGTGCCGCTGATGTCGCTGATGTCGCTGGTGTCGTACCGGGCGGTGGCGGTGGACGGGCCCATGGACGCGTGCGCGAGGTACGGGCGGTGGTAGGTGGCACTGCGGGCCCCGGTGGCGCTGGTGCCCGCCGGCGGGTGCCCGTGCTCGGCGAGCACGGTGGTCTCGGCTTGCGCGGTGACCAGGAAGCCCGGCAGGTCGTCCTCGTCGGGCAGCGTCGCGCTGGCCGACCAGGAAGCGGCCTGGCGCAGCCGCTCGGCGGCGCGCAGCGCGGTCTCTTCGCCCTCGGCCACGACGCCGAGGAAGCCGCCGTCGCGGACGACCGCGAGCACGCCGGGCAGCGCGCGGACCGCCGCTACGCCGTCGCTGGCGAGGCTCGTGAGCGTCGCGCCGCGGGACGGCGGGCGGACGACGCGGCCGTAGCAGAGGCCGTCGAACGCCAGGTCGTGGGCGTACCGGGGCTGGCCGGTGAGCTTGGCGGGCAGGTCGAGGCGGGGGACGTTCGTGCCGACGAGCCGGTACGCCGACGCCGGCTTGGGCGGCTGCTCGCCGGTCGCGTCTTGGTCGAGGAGCGCGTCGTCGGCGAGGTCCCAGTAGCTGACGCGGCGGCCGTCGGGCGCGCGGAACACGCCGTCGGCGACGGTGAGGTCGCCGGGCGGCGCCGCGAGCTTGGCGGCGGCCTTCGCGAGGTAGCCGGCGCGCGCCTGCGCGCAGGCGAGGCGGAGCGCGGCTGCGCTGTGCTGGATTGACAGGCTGCCCGCGGTGTAGCCCTCGTTGGGGCTGATCCCGGTGGTGACGGGGATCGCGCGGATGCGGTCGAGCCCGACGTCGAGTTCCTCGGCGGCGACCTGGGCGAGCGCGGTGAGCACGCCCTGCCCGAGCTCGACCTTGCCCGGCCGGAGCTCGATCACGCCGTCGGGTGCGACGCGCAGCCAGGCCGATAGCCGCGGGTTGGCCGCCAGCGAGGGCGGCAGCGGGGTGGTCACGACGCGCTTTCGTGGCTGGCCGGGGGCTGGCCGGAGCCTTCCCGGCCGGCGCGCAGCCGCGCGGCGGCCGCGAGCACGGCGCGGACGATGCGGTTGTGCGCGCCGCAGCGGCACAGGTTGCGGTCGAGGGCCGCGCGGACGTCCGCGTCGGACGGGTCGTCGTCGCGGGCGAGCAGTTCGGCCGCCGCGACGCTGATGCCCGACAGGCAGTAGCCGCACTGGGCGGCCTGCCCGTCGATCAGCGCCGCGGTGACCGGGTGCGGCCGGTCGGGGGTGCCGAGTCCCTCGATCGTGGTGACCTGCTTGCCGGCTACCGACCACAGTGGCGTGTCGCACGAGTAAGCGGCCTGGCCGTCGACGAGCACCAGGCATGCCCCGCACAATCCCAGCCCGCAGCCGAACCTGGTGCCCTTGAGCCCGAGGTGATTGCGCAGCACGTACAGCAGGGCGGTCCCCGGGTCGGCGCGGACTTCCCGCGGCTGTCCGTTGACGAGCAGAATGGCGGCGTCATCGTTCATTAATCTCCCAACATAGCGCCCCGGCGTTAAGGTAGCTGTCAAGTAGGGGGGTCGCGTTTCCCCCGCTGGGTGGAGGTCGACGATGACCACCGATGATCAGGCTGGCCATGGTCGTATAGCGGATGGCTACACGCTGGCGGATATCGATGTCAGCAAGCCCAACGTCGCTCGTGTCTATGACGTTTTCCTGGGCGGGAAAGATGATTTCGGCGCGGACCGCGAATTCGTTAATAAGGCACTGCAGGTCGCGCTCCGCGGTTGGCGGGCCGTCGCCCGCGGGGCGCGGTTCCCGGCTGTATAGCCTGGCACCCTGCTATTCGCGCGGGAGTACGGACTAGGGAGGCCGCATGGCACTCGGCGTGGCATCGGAGGTAGGCCGGCTGCGGCAGGTCATCGTGCACCGGCCAGGCCTCGAACTGTCCCGGCTCACGCCGCGGAACATGACGAGCCTGCTGTTCGACGACGTGATGTGGGCGGCCCGCGCGAAGGAAGAGCACGACGCGTTCGCCCAGGCGCTGCGCGACAAGGGCGTCCACGTCCACTATTACGCGCGGCTGCTGACGGAGACCCTGGAGCTGCCGGCCGGACGGGAGTTCGTGCTCGACCGGGTGTGCACGCCGGAGAACCTCGGCCCGGGGCTCATCGGCCCCGTGCGGGAGCTGCTGGCGGGCCTGGAGGCCGCGCGGCTCGCCGAGTACCTGATCGGCGGCATCCTGAAGGCGGACCTGCACCCGCTGCGCGCGCGGAGCCTGAAGTGGGAGACCCTGCACGCGGACGACTTCGTGCTGCCGCCGCTGCCGAACCACCTGTTCCCGCGGGACAACTCCTGCTGGATCTACGGCGGGGTGTCGGTGAACCCGATGGCCAAGCCCGCCCGGCGGCGGGAGACCCTGCACACGCGGGCGATCTACCGGTTCCACCCGATGTTCGCCGGCGCGGAGTTCACCACGTACTTCGGCGGCGACGGCGAAGGGCGGCTGCCCGCGAGCATCGAGGGCGGCGACGTGCACATCGTGGGCAACGGCGCCGTCTTGGTCGGGATGGGGGAGCGCACGACGCCGATGGCGGTGGAGATGCTGGCCCGGTCGCTGTTCGCCGGCGGCCAGGCGACCGCGGTGGTCGCGGTCGAGTTCCCCAAGTCGCACGCGATGATGCACCTGGACACGATCATGACGATGGTCGACAAGGGAACGTTCGTCGTCTACCCGTACCTCGACCGGCACCTGCGGGCGTGGACGCTCACCCCCGGGGAGGACGGCGGCGACCTGAACGTCCGGCGCGACCGCGACCTGTGGGAATGCCTGGCCGAGGCGCTCGGCGTGGACGAGGTCACCGTGCTGAGCACGAACGAGGACATCAGGGCGGCCGAGCGGGAGCAGTGGGACGACGGCAACAACTACCTCGCCGTCGCGCCCGGGGTCGTCTTCGGCTACGAGCGCAATGTCGCCACCAACGAGATGCTCCGCAAGCAGGGCTTCGAGGTGGTCACCGTGCCGGGCGGCGAACTTGGCCGGGGGCGCGGCGGCCCGCGCTGCATGACCTGCCCGATCGAGCGCGATCCGGCGTTACGCGGGACCGCTACGGTCGCGTTACGCCAGCGCCAGCGCGATGGCGTGCAGCGCCACGCCCACGCCGCAGCCGACCACGGTCCCGTTGATCCGGATGAACTGCAGGTCGCGGCCCAGCAGCAGCTCGAGCTGGCTCGACGTCTGGGTGGCGTCCCAGCGCTCGATGGTCCCGGTGACCAGGCCGGCGAGCTCGTCATGGAACTGGTCGGCGAGCGACCGCACGCCGGACTCGACCACGCGCTCGAGACTCTCCTGGAGGCGCTCGTCGGCGCTGAGCCGCCGTCCGGCCGCGGCCAGGGCCTCGGCCAGCCGGCGGTGCAGTTCGGAGTCCGGGTCGGCGGCCTGGACCCGCAGCGTCTTCTTGATCCGCTCCCACATGGCCGACGACCAGTCGCGCAGCACGGCGCTGCCGAGTACCTCGCTCTTGATCCGGTCCCCGCGCTCGTGCAGGTCCGGTGCGGACTCAAGGCGGCCGGGGAGCGCCACCAGCCACTCCTCGAACTGATGCCGTGCCTCGTCGTCGGGGTCGGCGGCCATCGTCGCGAGCCGGCGCCGCAGCCGGGTGAACAGGCTGTCGAAGACCCGCCGGTATACCGGGTCGGGCATCCACCGGGGCGACTCCGCTTCGAACCGCTCGCGGAGCTCGCCGGTGTGGGCGTCGAGATAGCGGTCGGCGGCGGTCACGATCACGTTGAACAGCTCGGTGTGGTGGCCGCCCTCGACGATGGCCCGCACCAGGCGGCCGGCCAGCGGCGCCACCTCGACGTCGTTCACCGCCCGGGTCAGCTCCGCGGTCAGCACGCGCTGGACGTCCTCGTCGCGGAGGGCGCCGGCCGCGGTGACGACCAGGTTCGCGGCGTGGCCGGCGAAGCGGGCGGCGTTGGCCGGGTCGGCCAGCCAGCTGGCCAGCCGCCGGGCGACCCGCGCCGCGCGGATCCGGTCGGTGAGCACGTCCGCGTTGAGGAAGTTCTCCTGCACGAACTGGCCGAGCGTGGCCGCGAACTGGTCCTTCCGCTCAACTAGCAGCGCGGTGTGCGGGATCGGCAGGCCGAGCGGGCGGCGGAAGAGCGCCGTCACCGCGAACCAGTCGGCGACACCGCCGACCATGGCCGCCTCGGCGCCCGACTGCACGTAGCCGAGGGCCGTCCCGTGCACGCCGGCCACGGTAACGGCGATGAACACGACCGTCACCGCGGCCAGGAGCGCGGTCGCCCGGCGGCGGGCCGCCGCCAGCCGGCGCGCCCGCGAGTCCGCCGTCTCTCGCCCGCGCGCGGATATCGGGGCGGCGGGCGGTGTCGCGGCAGGGTCCATCGGGCGGTCTCCGGGCAGGTGGTTCGATCGGCGGTCAGCCCCTAGTCTCGCAGGAGGCCGGAGCGCCGCGTTCCGGCGCATGAGGAGAAAGGACTCCGGGGTTGACCGAGCTGATGCGCGCGCTGGTGATCGAGGGCCCTGGCGCGGCGAGGGTGACCGAGGTGGAAGCGCCGGTCCCCGCCGCCGGGCAGGTGGTCGTGGACGTGCGCCGGGCCGGGATCTGCGGCACCGACGCGGAGCTGTTCACGGGGGAGATGGCCTACTTCGCCCAGGGCAAGTCGAAGTTCCCCGTGCGCCCGGGCCACGAGTGGTGCGGGGTGGTGTCCGCGGTCGGCGCCGGAGCGGACGAGCGCTGGCTCGGGGCGCGCGTCACCGGGGACACCATGCTGGGCTGCGGCCAGTGCGCGCGCTGCGCGGCCGGGCACGGCCACGTCTGCGCGGACCGGCACGAGATCGGGATCATGAACTGGCCGGGCGCGCTGGCGGCTAAGCTGCCCGTCCCGGCGGCCAGCCTGCACCGGCTCCCGGACAGCGTCGATGACCAGGCGGGCGCGCTCGTCGAGCCGGGCGGCAACGCGTACCGGGCCGTGGCGGCGGCCCAGGCCGGGCCGGGCAAGCGGATCCTGGTCTGCGGGCCGGGCACGATCGGCCTGCTCGCCGTGGCGTTCGCGCACGCCGCGGGCGCGGTGGTCGACGTCCTGGCGGCGGACGAGGGCCGCCGGGAGCTGGCGGCGAAGTTCGGGGCGACCGGGTACCGCACGGCGGCCGGTGAACTGGCGGCCCGTGACCTGGCGGCCGGCGACCTCGCGGCGGAGACCTACGACGCGGTCGTCGATTGCACGAGCGACCACACGATCCCCGCCACGGCCCTGAGGCTGGCCGCGCCGGCGGGCCGGGTGGTGTACATCGGCGTGTCGGCGCGGCCCAGCTACATCGACTCCCGCGACCTGGTGCTGAACGACGTCACGGCCATGGGGATCCTGGGCGCGTCGGCCGGGCTCGCGCCCGCGATCGAGCACTACGCGGACGGCCGGGTCGTGCCCGGTGACCTGGCCCCGGTGGTGGTCGGCCTCGACCGCGCGGCGGACGCGCTGGCCGGCCGGGTCGACCCCGCGCCGGGCACGAAGGTTCACATCGATCCGCGGCTGTGAGAACGTGTCCCTGATATAACGGGATCCGAGGACGTTCCAGGAGGTTCGCCAATGAGCCAGCGGACGCAGCTGATCGTGTTCAGCAGCCCGGTCGATGGACGGGAAGACGAGTACAACGACTGGTACGACAACACGCACCTCGCGGAGTTCACCGCGCTGCCGGGCGTCGTCTCGGGCCGCCGGTTCCAGGCCGCGCCCATCGGCCCGGGGGCCGCGGCGTCATACGCCGCGATCTACGAGCTCGACGGTGACCCGCGCGACGTCCTCAAGGCGATGAACACGGCGATCAAGAGCGGCGAGATGCACATGAGCTCCGCGATCGACAGCGCGTCGGTCTCGATGACGGCCCTGCACCCCCACGGCGACCCGTACCCCGCCTCCTGAGCCGCTCCCTGGCCGTCGCGGGTGAGCTGCGGCTGCGCCATCTGCGCCGGGGCCGTTCCGGGTGGGCCCAGGGGCTGATCTCCTATCAGCCATGTAGGTGAAACTCGATGATGAATGAGCGTAACTAGATAGGTCGGCTCAGCCTTCGCCTTAACTACCAGCGTTCTCCCTGACTGCAGC
>DASZKN010000106.1:0-15559 GCA_035552855.1 Trebonia sp.
CGGATCCGATCGTTGATACGCGTTTCGGCGCTGATGTGACCTCCACAAGGCTCATCTGTCGCCGCCGGCCTATCCGGCGGCATCTTGCCGCGACCACGCCGAACGGAAAAGCCCCGCAAAGCGCCTAAGCGCCGCGGGGCAACCACAACAACGTCACCGCCGCCGGGCGAACCCGACAACCGCGCCGTGCCCGGAACTCAATGGTTCCGGCCAGACCCGCCAGCCTGTCGGCCGGCTAGGTGGGAGGTGGTCCTCCGCTTGCTCGTCCGGCATAACATGCGTACCGGACTGGTCAGCGACTAAGTGTAACAGCACTTCGGACCGTCTGGGTATTCCCGGCCAGCCAGCTTGCCAAGCTCCCCCAAGCCTCCGTTTTCCATGATCACGGGCACTTTTCGGCGATACCCGCCGCGAACGGCCCATCCGCTCGATCAAAGCCGGTCGGGTAGGGGTGCGGGTGCGTGCGGGTGCGGCTAGGGGTGCGGGTGCGGCTAGGGGCGCGGGCGGGACGGGCGCGGGCGCGCAGGCAGGGCGCGGCGGACCAGGTCGAAGCACACGACGGCCGCGGCGGAGGCGACGTTGAGCGATTCCACGCCGCCGGCCATCGGGATCGACAGCCAGCGATCGACCCAGTCCGCGGTCTCCGGCGCGACCCCGGTGCTTTCGTTGCCGAGCACGAGGGCCAGCCGGCCCGGCAGGTCGTCCGCTTCGTAGAGCGAGGTGCTGGCCTCCCCCGACAGGCCGTAGATCACGAATCCGGCCCGGCCGAGTTCCTCGGCCGCCTCCGCCCCGGTGCGGCAGCGGATTATCGACGCGTGGAACGCCACGCCGGCCGACGCCTTGATGACGAGCGGGTCGATCGTCGGCGAGCCGACCCGGGGCAGGACCACGCCCGCCAGCCCGGCGGCGGTCGCGGTCCTGATGATCATCCCGACGTTCTGCGGGTTGTTCACGCCGTCGAGCACGAGGACCTGGCTCCGGCCCCGCCGCTCGGCCTCGGTGAACTCGCCGAGCGTGCGCATCCGCGGCGCGATCACGTCCGCGAGGATCCCCTGATCCTGCTTGCCGTTGCCCGCCAGCAGCTTCACCCGGTGCGGCGCGGCGGACTTGACCGGCACCCCGCGCCGCCTGGCGAGGCCGAGGATCCGGTCCAGGCTCTCGCCGCGGGCGTTGTCCGCGACGATCAGCTTGTCCACTTCGAGGCGCCGGTCCTGGAGCACTTCCAGGACCGGCATCCGCCCGTAGACGGTGATGAACGTGTCCTTCGGCGACTTGGCCTGCCTGTCTGCCACGGATACGACGTTAGTTGACCACGCGGTTGCGGAAGGTCCTGGTGCCCAGGTAGCCGAACAGCACCGTCCCGCCGATCAGCGCGAGGAACACCGCCCACAGCGGCATATGGCCGAGCGACGGGGTCAGCACCGCGCGCAGGCCCTCCGCCATGTAGACCATCGGGTTGATCAGCGTGACGATCTGCAGCCAGCGGATCGTGTGCAGCGCGGACCACGGGTAGTACACGCAGCCGAGCATCGTGATCGGCAGCAGGATCACCGCGAACAGCATCTGCATCTTGCGCGGGTCCATCAGCGTGCCGAGCAGCAGCCCGAGCGAGGACGTCATCGTCGCGCCGAAGACCAGGATCACCAGCAGCAGCGCCCAGTTCGTCACGTTGACGTGCGGCGCCTGGCCGGCGGCGTGCACGAACAGCACGATCGGGAACACGATGCAGGCCCCGATGAACGACTGGATCGACCCGGCCAGGATCTTCTGCACCGCGAGCATCCGGATCGGCACCGGGGCGAGCGCCCGGTCCTCGATCGTGCGCTGCCAGGAGAACTCCATGACCAGCGGCATCGTCGTCCCGAAGATGCCCTGCATCAAGAGCATCGAGGCCATCAGCCCGGGCACGAGGATCGTGGCGAAGTTGGTCCCGCCGCCACCGCCCCCGCCGGCGACGCTCATCCCGCCGCCGATCTTCGGCAGCACGAACGCGAACACGAACACGAACAGCAGGGGCTGCATGACCGACCGGGTGAACGTGGAGATCGCGTTGCGGCGCAGCACGCGGAACTCCCGCGTCATCATCGCCCAGAACGTCTTGGCCAGCGTCGGGCGCGGCGTGGGCGCGTCGCTGACCAGGGCGGCGATACTCGCGGCGGTGAGCTCGTCAGCGCCGGCGCCGATGTCGGCGCCCGCGCCGCCGCCCGGCCCCTGGCCCGGTCCGCCGGGTCCGCCGGGTCCGCCGGGCCGTGTTACGGTGGTTGCCATGTCTACTCCCGGTACTCTCGGCCGGTCAGGGTGAGGAAGACGGTCTCCAGGCTGGGCGCCTGCGTGGCGGCGTCCCGCACGTGCAGGCCCTCCCGCGCGCCGAGCGCGACCAGTTCGCCGAGCAGCCCTTCCGGCTCCCGGCTGAACACCTTGAGCTGGTCGCCGCTGATCTCCGCGCTGGTGACGCCGGGCATGGCGGTCACCCCGGCGCGTTCAGGGAAATCTGCTTGGATCTGCTCTTCGAAGCGGACTGTCACGATCGTGACCGCCCCGGCGTTTTCCTTGAGCTCGCCCACGGTGCCCTCAGCGAGCACGCGGCCGTGGTCGACGACCGCGACGCGGTCGCACAGCTCCTCGGCTTCCTCCATGTAGTGCGTGGTGAGCAGGACGGTCTGGCCCTGCTCGTGCAGGACCCGCAGGATGTTCCACAGGTTCACGCGGGTCTGCGGGTCGAGGGCGGCGGTCGGCTCGTCGAGAAACAGCACGTCCGGCTTGTGCACGAGCGCGCGGGCGATCAGCAGCCGGCGCGCCTGGCCGCCGGACAGGTCGCTGGCCATCGCCTTGCGCCGGTCGCCGAGGCCGAAGGCGTCGATGAGCTGCGCGGCCCGCCTGCTCGCCTCGCGCGCGCTCAGGCCGAAGAACCGGCTGCGGAACTCGAGGTTCTCGGCCACGGTCAGCTGCATGTCGAGCGTGTTGTTCTGGGTGACGACGCCGATCCGCCGCTTGACGCCGACGGGGTCCCGCACGACGTCGTGGCCCGCGACCATGGCGGCGCCGCCCGTCGGGCGGACGAGCGTGGTGAGCATGCCGATTGTGGTGGACTTGCCAGCGCCGTTCGGCCCCAGGAGGCCGAAGAACTCGCCGGCCGGCACGTCGAGGTCGATGCCGCGCACGGCTTCCACGTCGCCGCGCGCGGATTTATAGGTCTTGCGCAGGTCTTTGGTGTTGATAGCCGGAACGGGCGCTGCCGACTGTCCCCGTTCCGAGTCCTGCGCGGTAGTGATCGTCACTTGCCGCGTTCCTCTCGAACTAGCGTACTAAACTGCTCGATCATCTGCAAGAAAAATTTGCGTACCACGGGCTCGTCGGCCGCGTCGAGAAAGCTGAAGGCGTGCTGCCATTTCGGCCCCGCGCTGTCCGCGTAGGCCTGGCACGCCGCCCGTCCGGCGTCGGTCACATACAGCCGGACCACCCGGCGGTCCTTCTCATCCGGGCGGCGCTCGACGTAGGCCTCGCGGACCAGCGTGTTGACGACGGCGGTCAGGGTGCCCGGGGTCGACCCGCCGCGGGCCGCGACCTCGCTGGTCTTGAGGCCGTCGTGGGCCAGCAGCGTGCGGAGCACGCCAAGCCCGGCCGGGCTGATCCGGACGCCCGCCGCGTGCACGGTGCCGCCGAAGAACGCCCCCATCAGCCTCGTGGCCGTGACGAGCAGCGCGGGCAGCGGCGCGTCGGCGGGGACGCCGGCGGGATCGTCACGCCACTCCCAGGGGCCTTTCCCGGCACAGTTATCCCCGTCCGCGGCCGGCTGAAGCTCGGCTGGATTCACGCGGTCCAGTATGCCCGAGATGAATTTTGAGGTCAAATAGTTTGATCTCGAAGTTGATAGCGGCCGCCCGCCGCGTCGCTACCGGGTCAGGCGAGGCGGATGAGCTGGACAAAGACGTTCAGGGCGGTTTCCGCGGGACCCTGGTAGACACCCCTGAGGGGCGGGACGTCATCGTAGTCCCGGCCCCGCGCGACGACCACGTGGCGTTCGCCGACCGGCGACAGGCTTGTCGGGTCGAGCGCCGACCACGAACCCGCCCAGTACTCCGCCCACGCGTGGCTCTGGCCGACCGCGACGCGGCCGGGCCGGGCTTCGGGGTCCGGGTGCAGGTAGCCCGAGACATACCTGGCGGGCAGCCCGGCCGCGCGCAGCAGCGCGACCGTCACGTGCGCCATGTCCTGGCACACGCCCTGGCCCTTGTCCCACGCCTCCTGGGCACCGCCGCGCACGCTGGTCGCGCCGGGCACGAAAGCGATCTTGTCGTGGACGCGCGCGGCGACCGCCGCCGCCGCGTCGCGGGGCGGCAGGCCGGCGATGTCGGCGATCGCGGCCTCGACGGACCCGGGTGTCATCGTCGTCAGCGACGTCGGCAGGCAGAACTTGAGCAGCCGGCCACCGGCCGCCGCCGCGCGCAGTGTGTCCCAGGGCAGGCCGCGCACCGCCGGGATGGGGCCGGACGTCGCGACCGTGGCGCGCGCCTCGACCACCAGGTGATCGTGCGGGTCAGGCAATTCGAACGCCGTGACGCTCGTTCCCCAGTAGTCGGCATACGTCCGGGTTGCCACGGGGCCTGGCCCGGCTGTCAGGCGCGCCTCGAACGTCGTCTGCGTCGGCAGCGTCAAGGGCGTCATCCGCGCCTCGTTGAACGAGGCCAGCACCGGCCCCGCGTACGTGATCTCGGTGACATGCGCGATCCGCAACCGCCAGCCCGCGCGCCCCGGATGTCCACCCATGCATACAGCGTAGGAGCAGGCGGGCGGCGGGGGCTGGAAGCCGGCGGGGGCAGGTAGGTGCGGCTCGTTGAGACAGGCCGGCGGGGCGGGGCGAGTAATGTGAGGGGACGAGAAAGGGGCATGATGTACGTTCCCGCCCATTTCGCGCCGGATGAGGCGACGGTCGCCGAACTGCTCCGCCACCATGGCGCGGCCGACCTGGTGACGGTCACGGCCGACGGGCTGGCGGCCACGATGCTGCCGTTCGTCTACGTGCCCGCGGCCGGCGAGCACGGCGCCCTGCACGGGCACCTCGCACGGAACAACGACCAGTGGCGGCGCCCCGCCCAGGGCGAGTCGCTCGCGATCGTCCGCGGTCCCGACGCGTACATCACGCCCTCCTGGTACGCCGCCAAGGCCGAGCACGGCCGGGTCGTGCCGACCTGGAACTACGTCACCGCCCATGTGTACGGCCGCTTCGTGGTGCACGACGACCCAGTATGGACCGACGACCTGGTCCGCCGGCTCACCGCCAAGCACGAGGCCGGGCGCGCGCACGCGTGGTCGGTCGACGACGCGCCGCGCGCGTTCATCGAGGGCCAGTTGCGGGCGATCGTCGGGGTGGAGCTCCAGATCACCCGGATCGAGGCGAAGGCCAAGCTGAGCCAGAACCGCCCCGCCGCCGACGTCGCGGGCGTTATCAGCGGGCTGCGCGAGCGCGGCGACGCGGCGATGGCCGACGACGTCGAGCGCGCGAACCGCTAAGCGCCGGCCGCCTCGCGGCGGGCGATCTCGGCCTCGCCGGCGGCGCGCATCGCCTCGACGGGCGCGGGCTTGCCGGTCATCAGCTCCACCTGGGCCACGGCCTGGTGCAGCAGCATTGTGAACCCCCGTACGACGGTCACGCCCGTCGCCGAAGCCGCCTGCGCGAGGCGAGTGGGCCACGGGCTGTACACGACGTCGAAGACAGTGGCGGGCGGAGGGGGAGCCAGGAGGGCGCGTCCGGGATAAAAATCGGCGGCACCGGCGGGAAGCGTCGAGATCAGCAGGTCCGGGGCGGAGGCGCCGGCCGGCTCGTCGAAGCGGCGCAGCCGCACCCGCATGCCCAGGCGTTCGGCGGCCGCGAGCAGGCCGGCCGCGCGCGACGGGTCCCGGACCAGGACATCGGCCGTGGCGGCGCCAAGCTGAGCGACGGCCGCCAGCGCCGAGCACGCCGTCGCGCCCGCGCCCAGGATCGTGACGTTGCCGGGGGCGGCGGGCGCGCCCGCCTCGGCCAGCGCGTCCGCGATGCCCTGGACGTCGGTGTTGTAGCCGTGCCGGCCTTCGGGGCGGAACACCACCGTGTTGGCCCCGCCGGTCGCCGCGGCCAGCGGGTCGACGTGGTCGAGCAGGGGCAGCACCGCGCGCTTGAGCGGCATGGTCAGGGAGAGCCCGGCCCAGTCCGGGCCGCGCGACGTCACGTAGCCCGGCAGCCCGGCCTCGTCGCACTCCACGATCTCGTACGACCAGTCGGTGAGGCCGAGCGCTTCGTAGGCCGCCCGGTGCATGACGGGCGACAGCGAATGGGCGATGGGCTGGCCGAGCACGGCGGCTTTCATCGTCAGGCGCCCATTCCGGCCAGCGGGGTCGCGGAGAACTTGGACTTGCCGTTCGGGTACGCGAGGAAGTAGAGCCAGTTGCCGGTCGCCGGGTGCAGCACGCTGCTGATGGCGGACAGGCCGGGGTTGCAGATCGGCGTCGGCGGCAGGCCCTTGTTGAGGAAGTCGTTGTAGGGCCCCGGGATGGAGGCCCAGCTGTTCTGGATGTTGACGGCGAACCGGTTGAGGCCGTACTCGAGGACGCTGTCGAACTGGAGGGGCATGTTGTTGTTGAAGCGATTGATGATGACGCGGGCGATCTTGGGGAAGTCGGCCGCGGTGCCGCCCTCGGCCTGCACGAGGCTGGCCTCGATCATCAGCTGTTCCATGTTCAGCCCGCGGTGGGCGGCGGCGGCCGGCAGGCCGCCCGCCTGCGACTCCTGGTTGAACTTGGCCACCATGGCCGTCAGGGCCTGCAGCGGGGTCTCTTTCGGCTGGATGTCGTAGGTGGCGGGGAACAGGTAGCCCTCGACCTTGCCCTTGGCGTAGGACGGCAGGCCGAGCTGGCCGGGGTTCTTGATGATCTGCTCGAATTTGGAGACCGGCTGGTGCATCGTGGCCGCGAGCGTCGCGATGATCTGGGCGGCGCGCTGGCCTTCTCTGATCGTGACCGTCAGCTGCACCCGGTTCTTGGGGTTGACCAGCGCGGCGTACGCGAGGCTGGCCTGCATGTGATGGTTCAGCTTGTAGGTGCCGGGCTCAAGGCCCGCGGTGCTCACGGCGTGCTCCGCCGCGAGGACGAAGGCACGCGAGCTCGCGACCACGCCGAGCTGGGCGAGTTCCGGCCCTAGGCCGCTCGCGGTGGCGCCCTGGACGACCTGCACGCTCACCGCCGGGCCGCTGCCCGGGCCGGCGAAGTCCGCGGGGTGGTACTTGCTCTGGTACCGGCCGTAGACGTACACCGCGGCGACGATGAGCGGGACGAGGATCACCAGGAGCGCGATCCACGGCGCCAGGCGGCGGACCGGGCCGCGCTTGCGACGGACGGTGCTCAGGTTGTCGCGGCTGTCGTAGTCGTCGAGGTCGTCGTAGTCGTCGGGCCGGCCGCCGCGGCCGCCGCGGCCGGCCCGGCCACCTCGGCCACCTCGGCCGGAGCGCTGGCCGTCTTCCGGACCGCCTGGGTAGCCCGGGCCACCGGGGTAGCCGGGACCAGCGGGACCACCGGTGGCGCCTTGGCGCTGTTCGCCGGCGCCGTAGTCGTCGTAACTGTCGTAGTCATCATCCCAGCTGTCGCGCCGGTCGCTGCCGCGGCCGCGGCGGCCTCGGCCGTCGCCGAAGCCTGGCAGGAACGAATCATCGCCTGACGGGCCGCCTTCGGGGCCGCCCCAGCTGTCGCCGCCCAGGCCGTCATAGCTGTCGCCCTGGTAACCGCGCGATTGGTACCGCATCGGCTGGACCGGCGGCCGCTGCCGCTGGTGCCGCCCCGGTTCACCTTGCGGACCCGGTTCGCCTTGCCGACCCGGCTGGGCCAGCGGACCCGGCTGGCCTTGCGGGCGGCGTGGCCCGTAGCGCGGGTCGGCGCGGGGATCGGCCCGCGGTTCGCCGCGCCGGTCCCGGCGCTGGTCCGGGTCCCGGCGCTGGCCTCTGGCTGTGCCTGGGCCGATCCGCCATGTGGGATCCGCCGACGGCGGTCCGCCGGGGCGCCCGTCGTAGCCGCGCCCGTCGCGCTCGTCGTAGCCGCGCCCCTCATAGCCGCGCTCGTCGCGCTCGTCGCCCGCACCGTATCCATCGTCGCCCGCACCGTACCCGTCGCGCGGGCCGTAACCGTCGCCCGGACCGCCGTAACCGGGTCCCGGGCCCGGGCCGCCGTAACCGGAGCTCATGATGGAGCCACCAGTTCTCCTGGCGCCTGACCGGTCCGCCGCTCGGCTTCCAGTGCCGCCTCGAGCAGCACCGCCGCGGCGGCGGCGTCGACCGTCTCCCGCCGCGCCCGCGAGTCGTGCCCGCCCCGGCGCAGCGCCTCGTGCGCGCTGGCGGTGGTGAACCGCTCGTCGACGAGACGCACGGGCAGCGGCGCCACCTTGGCCGCCAGGCCGGCGGCGAACTTCTTCGCCGTGACGGCCGCCGGGCCCTCCCGGCCGGTAAGGGACCTAGGCAGACCCACCAAGATCTCCATCGCTTCCTCGGCTTGGGCGAGCGAAGCCAGCGCGTCCAGGTCGCCCTTGCCTCGCCGCACGACTGTCAACGGGGTGGCGAGAACGCCGCGGGGATCACTGCGCGCCACGCCAATGCGGACGGAGCCCGGGTCGACCGCGAGGCGTACCCCTAGCCGCACCGGGTCACCGGCCCGCAACAACATGGGAACAACTTACCTGCCAGTGCTGCCGCTGTCCCGCAATGCGTTGCGAACGACCTCAAAAGCCGCATTCACCTCATCGGCACCAGCATTGGGCGCACCGCCGCCCTGCGCGATATCCGGCTTGCCGCCGCCGCCGCCGCCGAGCGCCTTCGCGGCGCCGCCGACGAGGCTGCCCGCCGCGAGCCCGGCGCCCCGCGCCGCCTCGTTCAGCGCGATCACGACCACCGGCCGGTCCGCGGGCACGCCGACGACCATCACGACCGCTGGCTGCGCGGCGGGGATGCGACCGCGCACGTCCAGCGCGAGCTTGCGGATGCTGTCCGCGTCGGTGCCGTCCGGCACCCGGTGCGCCGCGAAGGCGACACCACCAAGGCGCTCGGCGCCGGCCGCGATCGCCCCGGAGTTCTCGAGCAGCGCCGCCGACCGCAGCCGGGCAAGCTCCCGCTCGGCGTCACGGAGCCGTGTCACCACGCCGGAGATCCGTTCGGGCAGTTCCTCGGGACGCGCCCTGAGCTGTTCGGACAGCTGGCTGACCAGGACGCTCTCCCGCGCCAGGAAGCGGAACGCGTCGATGCCCACCAGCGCCTCGACCCGGCGCACGCCGGAACCGATCGACGACTCGCCGAGCAGCTTGACCAGGCCAAGCTGCCCCGACCGGGCGACGTGCGTGCCGCCGCACAGCTCGCGGGAGTACTCGCCGACCTCGACCACCCGGACCTCGCCGCCGTACTTCTCGCCGAACAGCGCCAGCGCCCCCATCGACCGCGCCTCCGCCAGCGACGTGTGGAACGCGCGGACCGACAGGTCGTTGATCAGCACCCGGTTGACCTCGTCCTCGACCTCACGCAGGACCGTCACGGGAACCGCGCCGGTCGCGGTGAAGTCGAAGCGCAGCCGGCCGGGCGCGTTCTCCGAGCCCGCCTGTGCCGCCGACTCGCCGAGCGCGCCGCGCAGCGCGCGGTGCACCAGGTGGGTCGCGGTGTGCGAGCGGGAGGTCGCCCGCCGCCGCTCGACGTCGATCTCCGCGTACGCCTGCTGCCCCACGGTCACCTCGCCGGAGCGGACGACGCCGCGGTGCACGACGAGGCCGGGCAGCGGCGCCTGGACGTCGTTGACCTGGATTTCCGCCGCGCCGCCGGGGCCATCGGCCCTGATCACGCCCGAGTCCGGCAGCTGGCCGCCGCCTTCGGCGTAGAACGGGGTCCGGTCGAGGACGACCGACACCTCGTACCCGGGGGTCGCGGACTTCACCGGCACGCCGCCGGAGAGCAGGCCGACGATCACCGACTCGCCGGTCGTGTCGTCGTACCCGGTGAACGTGACCTTGCCGGCCTTCTCGAGCAGCCCCGCGTACACCGAGATGTCGGCGTTCCCGGTCTTCTTCTCCCGCGCGTCCTTCTTCGCCCGCTCCCGCTGCTCGCCCATCAAGCGGCGGAAGCCCTCCTCCTCCACGGAAAGGCCCTGCTCCGCCGCCATCTCCAGCGTCAGGTCGATCGGGAAGCCGTACGTGTCGTGCAGCTGGAACGCCTGGTCGCCGGACAGCACGGACGAGCGCTTGCGCTTCGTCTCCTCGACCGCGACGTCGAAGATCGCGGTGCCGGTGCGGAGCGTGCCGGCGAACGCCGCCTCTTCGGCGTCGATGACCGTGTGGATGTTCGCCGCGTCCCTGTGCAGTTCGGGGAACTGCTCCCCCATCGCGTTGATCGTGACCGTGGTCAGGTCGTGCATGAAGCCGGTGCCGCCGCCCGCGCCGCCGCCGCGCTGCGCGCCGGCCAGCAACCGCAAATTGCGGATAGACCTGCGCAGAATGCGCCGCAAGACATATCCGCCCGCCTCGTTGCCCGGCAGCACGCCGTCCTCGATCAGCATGACCGCGCTGCGCACGTGGTCCGCGACGACGCGCAGCGCCACGTCGGTGCGCTGGTCGCGCCCGTAGTCCTGTTCGGTGAGCCCGGCCGCGGCCTCGAGGATCTTCCACGTGGTGTCGATCTCGTAGATGTTGTCCACGCCCTGCAGCAGCGCGGCCATCCGCTCCAGGCCCATGCCGGTGTCGACGTTGCGGTGCGGCAGCGGGCCCTCGATGTCGAAATCGTCTTTCTTGCGGACCGCGCTGAGCTGATCCTGCATGAAGACCAGGTTCCAGAACTCCAGGTACCGGTCCTCGTCCACCTCGGGACCGCCCTCGCGGCCGTACTCGGGGCCGCGGTCGTAGTAGATCTCCGAGCAGGGACCGCCGGGACCGGCCACGCCCATGTGCCAGTAGTTGTCCGACAGGCCGCGGCGCTGGATCCGGCTTTCCGGCACGCCGATCTCGTCCCGCCAGATCGAGAAGCTCTCGTCATCACCGTGCAGCACGGTCGGCCACAGCCGCGACTCCGGGAACCCGAACCCGCCGTCCGACTCCGGCCGGGTGATCAGTTCCCACGCGAAGCGGATCGCCTCCCGCTTGAAGTAGTCGCCAAACGACCAGTTCCCCAGCATCTGGAAGAACGTGCCGTGCCGCGTCGTCTTGCCGACCTCTTCGATGTCCAGGGTCCGAACGCACTTCTGCACGTCCGCCGCGCGTTTGAACGGCGGCGTCTGCTGGCCTAGCAGGTAAGGCTTGAAGGGCTGCATCCCGGCGACCACGAACAGCAGCGTCGGATCGTCGGCGACGAGGCTGAACGAGGGGACGATAGCATGCCCTCGCGCCTCGAAATGCGCCAGGAAACGGCGGGCGATCTCTGCCGACTGCATCAGTGGTCTTCTCTCTTATCGTGCTTGTCGTGGTCGGTACTGCTCTGCGGGCGACTGCGCGGCGCACGTACGCCTGCGCCAAGCGTAGGGGCTGAGCGGGCGCGACGCCGATCGAAATACAGGTCCATGCCCTCACGCACGTCACGGGTGAACCGGATCGTCTCGCGGGCCCAGTGGCGTTTCACCGCCGCGCGGCCCTCCGGGCGCGCGCCGAGTTTCTGCGATACCTGGCGGCCGAGCGAAGAGACCCGCCGGTAGCCCATGATGCCGCCCGCGGCCCCGACGACGAGCCAGAATCCGCGCCGGATCATGCCCGGGCTCCCGTCTGGCGCCGACCGGCCGCGGGCAGCTCGGCGCCGTTCACGACCTGGCCAGGCAGCGTGCCGCGCCGGGACACCGTGCCGCGGCGCACTCCCACCGCGTGCCGTACCCCGTAGGCGAGGGACGCGGCGCGGCCGAGCGGACCGCCGACCACGGCGCCCGCTACCGACCGCCCGATGCCTGCCAGCGCACTGGCCTGCCCGGCGAGTTCGGTCATCGAGTCGCCCAGGTCGGCCACGGCCGACGTGGCGGCCTGCGTCGCGTCGAGCTGGGCGCTGGCCCGGTCGACCGCGGCGTTGGCCCGCGCGAACAGCGCCTGCTGGTCGGCCCGGGTGTCGCGGACCAGGGTGGCGGCCTCGCCGAGCACTTTCGTGCAGCGCACCGCCAGGTAGACGCCGGCGCAGGCGAGTACCGCGAAGCTCACCGCGGCGATCAGCGCGGCCAGCCCGGTCAGGCTCATTCCGTCTTTTTCCCCTCGTCGCCCTTCTCGCCGCCAGCTGGGCCCCCGGCTGGCTGGCCGCCTTCCTGTTCAGGATGCAGGATGGCGCGGATGAGCCGGCTCCGTTCGGAGAAACGACTTTCCATGCCGTGGCTTGAGGGCTCATAGTACGCCCGGCCGTCGATCACGTCCGGGGCGTACTGCTGTGCCACGATGCCCTCGGGCAGATCGTGCGGGTAGACATAGCCCTTGCCGTGACCGAGACGCTCGGCACCAGGGTAGTGCGCGTCGCGCAGGTGCGCGGGCACCCCGCCGATCAGGCCCGCCCGCACGTCGGCCTCGGCCGCGCCGATCGCCCGGATAACGGCGTTGGATTTCGGCGCCAGGGCGATGTGGATGACGGCCTGCGCCAGGTTGATCCTGGCTTCGGGCAGGCCGACGAACTCGACCGCCTGCGCGGCGGCGACGGCGGTCTGCAGCGCGCTCGGGTCGGCCATGCCCACGTCCTCGCTCGCGTGCACGATGAGCCGGCGCGCGATGAACCGCGGGTCCTCCCCCGCCGCGATCATCCGCGCGAGGTAGTGCAGCGCCGCGTCCGCGTCGCTGCCCCGCATGGACTTGATGAACGCGCTGATCACGTCGTAGTGCTGGTCACCGTCGCGGTCGTAGCGGACGGCGGCCCGGTCGACGGCGGCCGCCAGCGTCGCCGTGTCGATACGGGTGACGCCGAGGGCGGCGGCCTCCAGGTAGGTCAGCGAGCGCCGCCCGTCGCCGCCCGCCAGCCGGACCAGGTTGTCCAGCGCCTCGTCGTCAATCTCGACTTTGCCGCCGAGCCCGCGCTCGTCGGTCAGGGCGCGCTTGACCACCTGGCGGATATCGTCGTCGTCCAGCGGCTGCAGCGTGAGCAGCAGCGACCGGGAAAGCAGGGGCGACACGACCGAGAACGACGGGTTCTCCGTCGTCGCCGCGACCAGCAGCACGGTCCGGACCTCCACCGCACCCAGCAGCGCGTCCTGCTGGGTTTTGGAGAAACGGTGCACCTCGTCGACGAACAGCACCGTCTGCCGGCCGCTCAGGCCGAGTTCGCGCCGGGCGGCCTCCACCGCCGCCCGCACGTCCTTCACCCCGGCGGTCACCGCGGACAGTTCGGTGAACCGTCGCTTGGTCACCTGGCTGACGACGTAGGCGAGCGTCGTCTTGCCCGTCCCCGGCGGGCCCCACAGGATCAGCGACATCGGCGCGTCGTTGTCGATGAGCTTGCGGAAAGGCGTGCCCGGGGCGGTGAGGTGCCGCTGCCCGATCACCTCGTCCAGGGTGCGCGGCCGCATCCGCACGGCCAGCGGCGCGGCGGCTTGCGCGGCCCGCTCCCCCGCCTCATCGAACAAACTGTCCACGCCTGCGAGCCTACCGGCGCCCGCTGCCCGGCCCGGCCCTTGATCGTTATGGTGGTTTGCATGGAACGTTCACTCCGAGCGAGTTCGCCGCTACAGCCGCTACAACGGAACGGAATCCCCGTGTCGGCCGGCCAGCGGATTGTGCTGTTCGACCTCTTCGGAGTCATCGCCCGGCACCAGCGCCCGGGCGCCCTGGCGGAGATGGCCGCCTCGTGCCATGCACCCGCGGACGCCTTCACCGAGGCCTACTGGGCCCTGCGCCCGCCCTACGACGCCGCGCGGCAGTCCGCACCGCAGTACTGGACGGCGGTTCTACGGCGGCTGTCACGCCCCGTCGATACTCCCGCGATCGAGAAACTGCGGCTCGCTGACATCGACAGCTGGTCACGCGTCGATGACCACATGGTCGGCTACGTGCAATCCCTGCGCGGCCGCGCCCAGGTCGCCCTGCTCTCCAACATTCCCGCAGATCACGCGGACGCTTTCCGCGCCGCCCAGCCCTGGCTGCAAAGCCTTGACTACGTCGCCTTCTCCGGGAAGATCAACGCCGCCAAGCCGGAACCGGCCGCGTTCCGGCACTGCGTCACCGCCATGCACGCCGCACCGGCCGACTTCCTCTTCGTCGACGACCGCGAAGAAAACGTGCGCGCAGCGCAGGCCGCCGGTATGACCGGGCACGTCTTCACCGGCCTCGGCAACCTGTCGAAAGTCGTCAATACCTGGCTACCGACTCCCGCGATCCTGGCCCCGGCGAGTTGCTAGCCGGGGCCAGGGTGACCGCGGTTGCCGCCGCTAGGCGGGCTTGGCCGATGAGCTGGGCTGGGCTGGCTTGGCCGGGGCGTCGATGCCGGCTTCCCTGCGCTGGGCGGGGGTGATCGGAGTGGGGGCGCCGGTGAGCGGGTCGGCGCCGGAGGCGGCCTTGGGGAAGGCGATGACGTCACGGATGTTTTCCGCGCCCGCCAGGAGCATGATCACGCGGTCCCAGCCGAAGGCCATGCCGCCGTGCGGCGGGGGGCCGTACTTGAACGCGTCGAGCAGGAAGCCGAACTGCGACCTGGCCTCCTCGGGCGTCAGGCCGATCACGTCGAAGACTTCCCGCTGCATCGCGCGGGAGTGGATACGGATCGAACCGCCGCCGATCTCGTAGCCGTTGCAGACCATGTCGTAGGCGTCGGCCAGGGCACCGCCGGGCTCGGCGACGAACTTGCCGGCCCATTCCGGCAGCGGGGAGGTGAAGGGGTGGTGCACCGCCGTCCAGCCGCCCGCGTCGGTCTCCTCGAACATCGGGGCGTCGACCACCCAGAGGAACGACCACGCCGCGGTGTCGATGAGCCCGCAGCGGTTGCCGATCTCCAGCCGCGCCGCCCCGAGAAGTTCCTGGGAGGCACGGGCAGCGCCCGCCGCGAAGAACACCGCATCTCCGCCAGACGCGCTCACGGCCGCGGCCAGCCCGCTCCGTTCTGATTCCGAAAGGTTCTTTCCGACCGGACCGGAGATCGAGCCGTCCTCGGCGATCAGGGCGTAGGCGAGACCGCGGGCGCCGCGCGACTTGGCCCAGTCCTGCCAGGCGTCCAGCTCGCGGCGGCTCTGCGCCGCGCCGCCGGGCATGACGACGGCGCCGACATACGGGGCCTGGAAGACGCGGAACTCGGTGCCCGCGAAGTAGCCCGACAGGTCGGTGAGCTCCAGGCCGAAGCGCAGGTCGGGCTTGTCCGAGCCGTACCGGGCCATCGCGTCCGCGTAGGTCATCCGGGGCAGCGGCAGCGGGATCTGGTAGCCGGTGATCTCGCGCCACAGCGTCGAGACGACCGCCTCGCCGACGTTGATGACGTCCTCGCGGGTGACGAAGGACATCTCCAGGTCGATCTGGGTGAACTCCGGCTGCCGGTCCTTGCGGAAGTCCTCGTCCCGGAAGCAGCGCGCGAGCTGGTAGTACCGCTCCAGGCCGCCGACCATCAGCAGCTGCTTGAACAGCTGGGGCGACTGC
>DASZKN010000107.1:0-14636 GCA_035552855.1 Trebonia sp.
CAGTTGCACTTCGGCCCCGGCTTGCAGGGCGCCGACTCGCCGATGATCGTGTTGAACGACTGGCCGACCAGGCTGATCTGGATGCCGGCCTGGGAGGCGTCCGACTTGTAGACCGAAGCTTCCTGGGCGAAGGCCGCGGTGCCGGTCGAGTAGTCGAGCGTGAACGCCAGCTTGGTGCCCTTCGCGATCCCCGCGCCGCACTTCGCCGGGGTCTGGCAGGTCATCACGCCGCCCACCTCCGACCAGCCGTGGCTGGTCAGCAGCGACTTGGCGGTCGCGACACTGAACGCGTACGGGCCCTGCTTGCTGTTCTGGCCCTGAATGGACGGGATCCACTGGCTGGGCGGCTGGTTCGGGATCGGGCCAGAGGTCGGGTACGCGTAGCCGCGCCAGATCGCCTTGCTGATCCCGTCCTGGTCCACGGTCTGCTGCAGGGCCTCGCGGACGTACAGCTGCTTGAACGCCGCGCCCAGCGTCGGGTTGTTGAAGTTCGGCTGGTAGTACGCGATCGCGTCCTGGTAGAACGGCAGCAGGGTGTAGTTGCTGCCGAGCGGATTCGTGGACGGCAGCACCTGGCTGAGCGACTTCTGCGGCAGGTCCTGCGAGGGGATGTAGCCCACGTCCACCTGCCCGGTGCGCAGCGCCGTGTACTCGGTCGAGTCGGACGTGTAGGGCACGAACTTGACCGCGCTCAGGGTCGGCTTCGGGCTGCCCGAGTACTTGGTGTTCGGGGTGAACGTCACGTGGCCGTCCGTGTTGAACGCGGACAGCTGCCACGCGCCGTCGGACACGGCCCACAGCGGGTTGGTCGCGTAGCTCGCCGCCTGCTTGGCCTGCGCGTTAAGGAAGTTGTAGACCGCGACGCACTTGGCCCACTTGTCCTTGGCGCTGTCGGTCGCGCAGCCGCCGCTGCCCGCCTTGGCGCCGGCGGAGGTGACGTCCCAGGACAGCGGGAACGGGTTGATCTCGGCGAGCTGGTTATAGGTGAACCAGAGGCTCGAGTAGGCCTTGTCCAGGTGCAGGACGACCGTGTTCGGGCCGGTGGCCGAGTATGACACGACGTTGTCCGGCATCAGGCCGGAGGCGTACCCGTAGTAGTTGGACTTCTCCGACTCCAGCAGGTTCAGCCAGAAGACCACGTCCTGAGCGTCGACGGTCTCGCCGTTGCTCCACTTCCAGCCCTTCATCGCGATCGTGACGGTCTTGCCGCCATCGCTGTAGACCGGGGCGTTCGCCGTCGACAGCGCGTAGTTGATCGCGATGGAGTTGTTGTTTCCGCCGAACGTGTACAGCGGCCGGTACATCAGCTGCTGGAACCACGAGCCGTTGTAGACGCTCGCGGTCGTGATCGACCCGAAGGGCAGGATCCAGTTCGGCTGGACGTCCGCAGGCAGCGCGACCGTCGCCGTACCGCCGGACTGCTTGGCCGCCGACGAAGAGGATGACGACGAGCCGGGCGGGGTTCCCGCGCTGCTGCACGCGGCGATCCCCACCGCGAGCAGGCTCGCCGCGGCCGCGGCTATTAGCCGCCCGCGGCGAGAACGCTGCCTGTTATGAAACATGTACGCTCCTTTGACTGCCAGAAACTCATGTGCCCGCCCGACCATCGAACGGGTCCCGGGCTAACCTCGGAGGATCATAAGTTAGCCCTGCTAAATGGGAGTTAACTTACTGAACCTGAGCGTTAACCGCGATCAAGAAAACAGGTACTTTGCGTCACGATTTGAAGTCGGACGGCCCTGGTAGGGGCGACATATATCAACAGAAAATGACGGTGGCGTCGTCGCGAGGGATTAGCAGGACCGCCCGGCGGCGGCCCGGCGGCCGCCGGGCACGACGCTGATGCCGCTACCGGTCACGTTCGCGTTCCGAACGTTACCGCACACCGCGTCCGCATCGTCCACCGGGCGGTCGCCGCCGCCCGTCGCCGGGCCCGGCCGTTCCGGCGTGGCGCACTGTCACGCTGGGGGTAGCGGGCCGCTGGCGCGTACTGGGCAGGGAACCGGGCAGCGCCGATGTGCTCGGCTCGTCCTGACAGCCGCCGGCGCCTGTCAGGTCGCTGAAATAGATTGCAAGCCGTTGTAGTATTCTTGCGTCATGGCGCGGAGACTTGCGGATGTCGCACAGAAGGCCGGAGTCAGCGAGGCAACGGTCAGCCGGGTGCTGAACGGCAAGCCCGGGGTGTCGGAAGCCACCCGGGCGGCGGTCGTCACCGCCCTCGACGTGCTCGGCTACGAGCGCCCCACGCAGTTGCGGCGCGAGCGGGCACGGCTCATCGGCCTGGTGCTGCCGGAACTGCAGAACCCGATCTTCCCCTCGCTCGCCGAGGTGGTCGGAGGCGCCCTCGCGCAGCGTGGCTTCACGCCCGTGCTGTGCACGCGCACCGCCGGCGGCCTGTCCGAGGCCAACTACGTGCAGATGCTGCTCGAGCAGCAAGTGTCCGGCATGGTCTTCGCGGGCGGGCACCATGCGGAGGCCGACGCCCCGCATGAGCACTTCCAGCGCCTGATCGACGTCCGGCTGCCGGTCGTACTCGTGAACGCGACCGCGGCGGAACTCGACTTCTTCCCGCGAGTGTCCACCGACGACGTCGCGGCGGCCGAGCAGGCGTACGGGCATCTGGCCTCGCTCGGGCACGAGCGGATCGGGCTGATTCTCGGCCCCGCCGACCACATGCCGTCGCGGCGCAAGCTCGCCGCGTTCGAGCAGGCCGCCGGGCGCGCGGGCACCGCGCCTGACCCGGACCGCGTCGAGCGGACCATGTTCTCGATCGAAGGCGGCCAGGCGGCGGCCGCGCGGCTGATCGACCGCGGTGTCACCGGGATGGTCTGCGCGAGCGACCTCATCGCGCTCGGCGCGATCAGGGCCGCGCGGCGCGCCGGGCTGTCGGTGCCCGGCCAGGTGTCGGTCGTCGGCTACGACGACTCGCCGCTCATGAGCTGCACGGAGCCGCCGCTCAGCACGATCAGGCAGCCGATCGAGGCGATGGGGCGGGCCGCGGTCGCCATCCTCGTCGGGCAGATCGACGGCGCCGCGGCCGCGCACGACGAGCTGCTGTTCGAGCCGGAACTCGTCGTCCGCGGCTCCACCGGGCCTGCCCCCGCGCGAGCCACCGCCGAGCGCTGACCGCTGGCGCGCTGGCGCGCTGGTCCCGGGGGGCGGGCCCGTTTCGCGTTACGGAACTGTTATCCGCTGGCGGCGCCGGTTAACGGCGCTGTAAATTCGCGAATCCTCGCTCAGGATTTCGACGATCTCGTCGTTGCGTCCTTCTGTCCATATCTTGCAGGCATCGCTCTAGTTATTGCTGATTGAAGTCTCGATATGTACGGTATGCGTTACCTGGCTTCACGCCCTCGTACCGCTCCGAAAGGAACCGCTCATGAGACATACCAGAGCCTTGGCGCTGGCAGCCGCGGCGGTCGCGCTGGGTGCCGCGGCCTGCTCGGGCGGCAGCACCGCCAGCTCATCAGGCGCGGCCGGCGGCAAGGTGACGATCAGCGTCAACTGCGCGCCGCCCGCCGCCGCGACCGCCCTGCACAAAGAGTGGAATGAAGACGTCGCGACGTTCGAGAAGCAGAACCCGGACATCACGATCCAGAGCATCTACACGAGCCTGTGCGAGGTGCCCGCCACATTCACCGCCCAGCTGGACGCGGGCACCGAGCCGAACGTGTTCTATACGTACTTCACGGACAAGAACCAGGTCCTCGACGCGGGCCAGGCGGCGGATATCACGCAGTACGTGAACTCGAAGACGGTCCCCGCGCTGAAGGACATCGTGCCGTCGGCGCTGGCCGCGGTGACCGCGGGCAAGACCCTGTACGGGCTGCCCACGGACAACTACACGCAAGGCCTGGTCATCAACCGCAAGCTTTTCCAGCAGGCCGGGCTCGATCCCAACAAGCCGCCGACAACCTGGACCGAGGTGGAGCAGGACGCCAAGGCGATCACCAGGCTCGGGCACGGCATCTACGGCTACGGCGACTACAGCGCGGGCAACAACGGCGGCTGGCACTTCTCGTCCGAGCTGGACGCCATGGGCGGCCACATGATCAACGCCGCCGGCACGCAGGCGACGTTCGACTCGCCGCAGGGCCAGGCCGTGCTACAGGCCCTGCACACCATGCGGTTCACCGACCACAGCATGAGCCCGACCCAGCAGCTCCAATGGGGAGCGCTGCAGAAGCAGATGGCGGCGGGCAAGCTGGGCATGTACATCGCCGCGCCCGACGACATCTACCAGGTGATCGTTCCCCAGGACGGCGGCAATGTGCAGGACTACGGCATGGGCCCGCTGCCCAGCGCGTCCGGCACCCCGGCGGGCTCGCTGTCCGGCGGCAACGACTACATGTTCGCCAAGCGGGACACGCCCGCGCAGATCGAGGCCGGGATCAAGTTCCTCAACTTCGAGGACCTCACGCTCGGCGCGGGCCAGTTCAACTACGCCAGGATGAAGGCCGACGGCGAGCCGGTCGGGTTCCCGGAGCCGCAGCTGTTCACCGGCGCCACGGAGGCGGCGCAGCAGAAGCTCATGGACAAGTACGCGACGGTAAACGTGTCCTACTACTCGACGTTCGCCAACGCGCACGAGGTCGGCATGGGCGAGCCGGTCGACGCGCAGGCCGTCTACAAGTCGCTTGACCCGGTCATGCTCGGCGTGCTGACCGAGCCCAGCGCCAGCATCAGCCAGCTCCTGTCGACCGCGACCAGCCAGGTCAACCAGCTCCTGGCCAACACGGGCGCATAGGCGGGCCATGGTAGCGACGCTACGCAAGCCAGCCTCGCTGTCCCCGGCGCGCACGCGTGCCGGGGGCGGCGCCGCCCGGCTGCGGCGCAACGCCACCGCGCACTCATTCCTGATCGGCGCGGTCCTGTGTTTCGCCTTCTTCTCCTGGTACCCGATGGTCCGCGAGATCGTGATGAGCTTCCAGCGCACCCACCTGGGCGTGACCAGCTGGGCGGGCTGGGGGAACTACCGGCGGATCTTCGCGGACCCGACGTTCTGGACCGCGTGGCGCAACACCGCCGAGTTCACCGTGCTCGCGCTGATCATCGGGTACGTCGTGCCGTTCTTCGTGGCGATTTTGCTGAACGAGCTGCGGCACGCCAAGGGCTACCTGCGGGTCCTCGTCTACCTGCCGGTGATGCTGCCGCCCACCTCGGCCCTGCTGCTGTTCGCCTACTTCTACGACCCCACGTACGGCCTGTTCAACGACATCCTGCGTGCGTTGCACCTGCCGGCCTCGCAGTGGGTCCAGTCGCCCGGCACCGCGGTGCCGACGATGGCGATGCTCTCGGTCGTGATCGCGGCGACCTGGATGAACATGGGCGGCGCGACACTGATCTACCTGGCGGCGCTGCAGAACATCCCCGGGGAACTGTACGAGGCCGCCGAACTCGACGGCGCCGGGGTGCTGCGCCGGATCCGGCACGTCACCGTGCCGCAGACCAGGCTCGTGCTGTCCATGCTCCTGCTGCTGCAGATCGTCGCGACCATGCAGATGTTCGTCGAGGCGTTCATCCTGACCAACGGCGGCGCGGGGGCGAACAACAACACCCTGTCCGTCGTGAACCTGATCTATCAGTACGCGTTCGCGATGAGCGGCGCCAGCAACTACAACAGCGCCTCCGCGCTCGGCGTGGTGCTGATGCTCGTCCTCGCCGTGTTCTCGGGTGCTTACCTGTGGGTCAGTCGCGAACGTCGTTAGGGGGAAAAGAAAAGCAATGTCGGCGGAAACCAGGACGCTCATCTCCAGCGCGCAGCTCAGCCGGCGCCGCGGGCGACTCAGTTACCGGATCGTGCTCACGCTCGTGATCGTCGTGTTCACGCTGGTCTTCATCGGGCCGCTGTACTTCCTGTTCAGCGACGGAGTGAAGTCGGCGGCCGAGGCGGTGCAGATGCCGCCGACGATCGTGCCGCGGCACATCGACACCGGGAACTTCTCCCACGCGTGGAGCCTTGTGGGACTCGGGAGGCTCATGCTGAACACGCTGTACTACGCGTTCGGGGCGCTCGCGTTCCAGCTTGTGTTCGACGTGGCCGCGGCGTACTCCCTTTCCCGGCTGCGGCCGGCCCTCGGCAACGCGATCTTCGCGCTGATGCTGGTGACGTTGATGATCCCGGCGACCGTGCTCGTGGTGCCGCAGTACCTGACCGTGGCCAACCTGCCGCTGCTGCACGTCAACCTGATCGGCACGCCGGAGGCCATCTGGCTGCCGGCGGTCGCCAACGCGTTCAACATCTTCCTGCTCAAGCGGTTCTTCGACTCTATACCGGACGAACTGCTCGCCGCGGCGGCGATCGACGGCGCGTCGCCGCTGCGCACCCTCCGGTCGGTCGTGCTGCCGATCTCGCGTCCGATCCTCGGCGTGGTCTCGATCTTCGCGCTGGTCGCGGTCTGGAAGGACTTCCTGTGGCCGCTGCTCGTCGAGGCGGGCTACAATCCGACGCGGGAAACGCTCAACGTCGGCATCTGGGAAGCCGCCCAGGCCGCCCCGCAGAACCTGGTGCTCGCCGCCTCCGCCGCCGCGGCCGTGCCGACCCTGATCTTCTTCCTCATCTTCCAGCGCAACATCATGGCCGGCCTGACCGCCGGCGGCGTGAAGGGCTGACGGGCCCGTCTCGTGGCGCCGGAGTCCTGTGCCGCGCACGTTCCGAAACCAGCAGAAGGAGCACCAGCCTGTGAATGAGCCATGGTGGCGGAACGCCGTCATCTACCAGGTGTACCTGCGGAGTTTCGCCGACTCCGACGGGGACGGGACCGGGGACCTGCGCGGGACGATCGACCGCCTCGGCTACCTGGCCGACCTCGGCGTCGACGCCATCTGGCTCAACCCCTGGTATCCGTCGCCGATGGCGGACGCGGGCTACGACATCGCCGACTACCGCGACATCGAGCCGGCGTTCGGCACGCTCGCGGACGCGGACGCGCTCATGGCGGGCGCGCACGAGCGCGGCATCCGGGTGATCATCGACATGGTGCCCAACCACTGCTCGGTCGAGCACGCATGGTTCCGCGCCGCGGTGGCGGCGGCGCCGGGGTCGGCGGAGCGGGACCGCTTTTTCTTCCGGCCTGGCCGGGGCAGCGGCGGTGACCAGCCGCCGAACAACTGGAACTCGATCTTCGGCGGCCCCGCCTGGACCCGCGTTCCCGAGCCCGACGGGCAGCCCGGCGAGTGGTACCTGCACCTGTTCGCGCCCGAGCAGCCGGACTTCAACTGGGGGCACCCGGAAGTGCACGCGGAGTTCGGCGACGTGCTGCGGTTCTGGCTCGACCGGGGCGTCGACGGCATCCGGGTCGACTCGGCCGCGGTCTGCGTCAAGGACCCGCTGCTCGCCGACGCCGGTCCTGACGTGCCGCCGGGCCCGGGCCATCCGTACACGGACCGCGACGGCATTCACGACATCTACCGCGCGTGGCGGCGTGTCACCGACTCCTACCCCGGCGCGCGGGCGCTGATCGGCGAGATCTGGCTGCCCGACCACACCCGGTTCGCGCGCTACCTGCGCCCGGACGAGATGCACAGCGCGTTCAGCTTCCTGTTCCTGCAGTCGGCGTGGGACGCGGCCGAGTTGCGGGCGGTCATCGACGAGACGCTGGCGGCACACGCACCGGTCGGCGCCCCGGCCAGCTGGGTGCTGTCCAACCACGACGTGACCAGGCACGTCACCCGGTACGGCCGACAGGACACGTCGTTCGACATGGCGCACCGGCAGCACGACGTGCCGCTTGACCTGGACCTCGGCACGCGCCGGGCGCGCGCCGCGATCATGCTCACGCTCGCGCTGCCCGGCGCCGTCTACCTGTACCAGGGGGAGGAACTCGGGCTCTGGGAGGTGGAGGACCTGCCGGACGAGGTCCGCCAGGACCCGATCTGGCGGCGCAGCGGGCACGCCGACCCGGGCCGGGACGGATGCCGGGTGCCGATGCCGTGGTCGGGCACGGAGCCGCCGTTCGGGTTCAGTTCGAGTCTTGGCACCTGGCTGCCGCAGCCACGATCGTGGAAGGACCACACGGTCGAGGCCGAGACCGGTGACCCGGCGTCGATGCTCGAGCTGTACCGCGCGGCGCTGCGACTGCGGCGCGCTACTCCTTCTTTGCTCGATCCAGGGACGCCGTTGTCGTGGCTGCCTGCTGGTGCTGGTACTGGTGCCGGTGCTGGTTCCGACGTGCTCGCGTTCCGGCGCGGTCCCGTGGGCTGCTTCGTGAACCTCGGTCCGGCGCCGGTCCCGCTGCCGGCGGGCGCTTCGGTGCTGCTGTCCAGCCAGCCGCTCGCCGGCCACGAACTGCCGGCCGACACGGCGGCGTGGGTGGCGCTCGGGCCTGGGTGACACACCACTTAAAAAGCTAGGGGGCCGGGGCCGGGGCCGGGGCCGGGCGGATCGTGCCGCGCACCTCGCCGAAGCTGATGCGGCCGCCGGACAGGCCCGGCGCCGTCGCCGTGATCACGACCTCGTCGCCGTCTTCCAGGAACGTCCGGCGCTCCCCGTTCACCAGCACGGGTTCCGCCCCGCCCCAGGTCAGCTCGATGAACGCGCCGCGCTGCGCCCGCTCAGGACCCGAGATCGTGCCGGACGCGTACAGATCTCCGGTCCGCAGCGCGGCCCCGTTCACCGTCATGTGCGCCAGCATCTGCGCGGGTGACCAGTACATCGAGCGGTACGGCGGCCGGGACACGACCTCGCCGTTCCACGCCACCGCGAGGTCGATGTCCAGCCCCGACCGGCCCCAAGCCGACGAGGCCCGCAGATACGGCAGCGGCGCCGGGTCCTGCGGGGGCAGTGGCACCCGCGCCGCGGCCAGCGCGGCCAGCGGCACCACCCACGGCGATACCGATGTCGCGAACGACTTGCCCAGGTGCGGTCCGAGCGGGACGTACTCCCAGGACTGGATGTCACGCGCCGACCAGTCGTTGACAAGGACCGCACCGAACACATGCGACTCGAACGCGTCTATCGGCACAGGGGAACCTAGCGAGGAGCCGGCACCCACGACGAAGCCCAGCTCCGCTTCGATGTCCAGCCGCGTGCTCGGCCCGAAGACCGGCCCGGAAGGCGACCCGGAAGCCGGCCCGGAGGGCGACCCGGAAGCCGGCCCGGAGTCAGAGCCGCGGCGCTGGCCGCGCGGCCGCACGATATCGGTGCCGGACACGACCACGGTCCCGGCCCGCCCGTGGTAGCCGACGGGCAGGTGCTTCCAGTTCGGCAGCAGCGGCGGCGCGCCGGGCCGGAAAAGCCGGCCGAGGTTGGCCGCGTGGTGCTCGGACGCGTAGAAATCCACGTAGTCCGCCACCGCGAACGGCAGGTGCGGCGTCACCGCGGCCAGCGGATGCACCGCCGCGTCCGGCACGCCGCCGGCCGCGGACAGCAGGTCGGTGAGCCGCGACCGCACCTCCGCCCACCGCTCCGGTCCCTGAGCCATGAACGGGTTCAGCGCCGGCGCGGCGAACACGTCGTCGCCGAGGGCCGCGGCCAGGTCGATCACGCTGTCGCCGAGGCGCACGCCCACCCGGGGCGCGTCAGCCAAACCGGGGCCGGAAAACACGCCGTACGGCAGGTTGTCCAGGCCGAATCCGGATGGGGTCATCGTTCTCCTATTGCCGTGGGCGGCGGGACGGGGCGACACTTTGGGAAATTATGTCCCGCAGACCCGAGGTGACCGAGCGTGGGCAAGGCGCGTGTCGTACCCGTCGATGAGTTCGTCACGGACGAGCTGTATCCCGGTTACAAGCAGGCGTTCGGCAGCCAGCCGTTCGTGGCGGGCCCGGTGCCCCCGTTCCGCAAGGCCGACGAGCAACGGTACTGGCTGCGCGACTCGGCGCGGGTTCTCGCTGGAGTTCGGCGCGCGGGAGATGGCGGAGATCGACCTCGTGGGCAAGTGGGACCTGTCGCGGATCCTGTCGGCCGGGCTGATCGACATCAAGACGCACTACGCCGAGACGGCCGCGGACGTCATCGAGCGGGTGCGGGCGTGCCTGCCGTACCGGAACCCGGAGCGGCTGGAGCTCTCGACCGACTGCGGGCTGCGCCGGGTGCCGCGCGCGCTGGCGATCAGCAAGATGACCGCGGTGGCGGAGGCGGCCCGGCAGCTGCGGGAGACCGGCTAGCGGTACGTGGCCGACCGCGGCCATGTCCGCCGCGTTCAGGTCAGCCTGGCCTCCGGCGAGCTGGCTCACATCCCCCGTTCATAGGATGCCGGGCTCCCCGGGCCGCCGGGCTCCCGCGCGGTCCTGGCGAGCGCCTCAGGCCCTGGGCTCAGGGCGTGGCCCCGGTCGAGGCCGGCTGCTCCCAGGTGGGCGCGGCCGGGTCGTCCCCGTGCAGGGCCCGCATCAGCTGCTGCTCGGCGTCGTGCGGCAGCGAGGTCTGCAGCACCGTGCCGCCGTAGGGCTTCAGTGCCTCCAGGAATTTGTCGGTGGTCACCTTGCGCACGATGACCAGGATGGCCGACGTCCCGGGTCGCACCAAGTCCTGGACGCGCTGCCGGAACTCGTCCTTGATGCCGAGGTTCCCGGCCGCGCCGAGCGCGGCCCCCACGATTCCGCCCGCCACCCCGACCAGCGGGGCGAACGGGAACAGGAACAGCAGCCCGATCACCACGCCCCAGAAGAGGCCGCTGAAGCTGCCCCAGGCCACCGCGTGGTGGGCCGGGGTCGTGATGTGCAGTTTTCCCTTCTGGTCGCGCCGGATGATGGCGGCGTCCTCGAGGTCGACCAGGTAGCGCTGCTGCATTTTGACGAGTTCGTCCCAGACGTTCTGGGCCGTGGCCTCGTCCGGGTATCCGATGACGATCAGGTCGCTCATGGCGGGACCTTCCTTGCTGAACACGTGGACATTTCCACGGTGGCCGGGCGGGCCCGCGCGCACATCCGCAAACCGGCTAGTTCAGTGTTCCCACCAGGTCCGGCGATCCGCCCATCCGGCGGAGCGCGAGGTGTGAACGCCCGGCCGCCGCGGCGAGTGGTTCGGGGCTACTCACATCTCCCACCGTGCCCGCACGCGCCGGCGCCGGCATCGTCATACCTGCTAGTTATGCCCTCGCCACCTTAGCCCGCGGCCTGGGAACGCGTCCGCTGGCCAGGAGTACCGAGGCGAGACCGCAGAGATCGTTAAGGCTGTGCGGAGCGAAGACTCAGCTTCCTTGCAGGGACGGCGGCTATCTTTATCTGACATGGACGAGTTCAAGGCCCGCCGGGTAGTGGACGCCCTTCGCGACCGGGGCGTCAACGCGCACCTGTTCCGGGGGGAGGGCCAGTACGGGGTGCGCGTGTCGCTGCCCGGCGGACGCGAGGCCGAGTGGGACACCGACGGCACGGCGGGCCTGGAGGCCCAGGTCATGCGCGACGGCATGCTCGTCGGGTACGTGCCCGAGATCGAGGGCTCGGAGGACTTCGACGAGCCGCGGATCGTGGACGCGATCGCCCGCACCGACTACGACAAGCCCATCGCCCGCCAGCGCGCCACCACCCCGGCGCCCGCCGTCCCGCTCACGCGTGAAGGCGGCGTGTTCCGGCGGTTCCTCGACGGCTTCCGCTACCGGTGAGTCAGGACGGGGGCTCGAGCAGTCCGCGCCGGTAGGCCGCGACCATGCGCGGCGGCACCAGGTACTCGCGGCCGCCGATCCTGACGGGCACGAGCGCGGACCGGTCCGCCTTCCACTGCGCCCGGCGGTGCCGGCTGCGGCTGCGGGACTTCCTGCGCTTCGGAACGGCCATGTGCTGCCTCCGTGTGGGATGTCGGTGCCGGCTAATAGCCGCGGGCGCGGACCGCGGGCGGTCTGGCGCGGCTATGGAAAGGTGTACCCCCATGGCCGGCCCGTAATGAAGTGTGCCACGGTCACGGTAGGGGCCGGTAACCGGCCGTTAGGGGAGTCGCGGGACCGACGGGAGTCAGCAGGGCGCGTTGAGGATAATTTTCTCGCTGATGGCGGGGGGACGACCGGTCCCATGTCGCCATCCGGCGCCTCGTCCAGGTCGACGATGACCGGCGCGTGATCGCTGGGCGCGGCGCCCTTGCGCGCCTGACGGTCCACCCAGGCCGCGCGGACCCTGGCCGCCACCGGGGCGGCGGCCAGGATCAGGTCGATCCGCATCCCGCGGTCGGTGTGGAACATGCCCGCCCGGTAGTCCCAGTACGTGAACACCCGGCGGTCCGGCCAGCGGTCCCGCACCACGTCCCGCAGGCCGGTCGCCTCGAGCGCGGCGAGCGCCGCCCGCTCGGGCTCCGTGACGTGTGTCGACCCGGCGAACGCGGCCGGGTCGAACACGTCCGCGTCGGCGGGCGCGATGTTCATGTCCCCGCAGACCAGCGCCGGCTCCCGGTCGGCGGCGACCGCGGCCGTGAGCGCGGCGAGCCAGTCGAGCTTGTAGCGGTAGTGGTCAGAGCCGGGCGTCCGGCCGTTCGGCACGTAGACCGACCGCACCCGCAGGCCGCCGCACGTGGCGGCGACCGCCCTGGCCTCGGGCGCGTCGGGCGCGTCGGGCGCGGGAAACCCGGGCTCGCCGGGCAGGCCGGTGCGCGGGTCGCCGAGCCCGGCTTTCGACAGGATCGCGACGCCGTTCCACTGCGCCTGCCCGTGGACGGCGAACTCGTAGCCGCGGGCGGTCAGTTCGGCGCCGAGGAGTTCGGTGAACGCCTGCCCGGTCACTTTTATCTCCTGCAGGCACACGACGTCGGGCCGCCGCTCGTCGAGCCACGGCAGCAGCCGCGGCACCCGCTGCTTAACCGAGTTGACGTTCCAGGTCGCTACCCGCATTGGTCCACAATAGCTAGCGCCCGGGCCGCCGGCGGGTGACCGGTGCCCGTCGCGTGGCGCCTAGACTGGTTCGTTCGCGAGCAGCACTGACCAGAGACAGGGGGCCACAGTGACGGGTGCCATCGCGCCGCTGTCCGACTTCAGTGTCTGGGCACGCGGGAACCTGCTAGTCATCATCCTGCTGATACTCGGAGCCACTCTCTTCACCCGGCTGGCGAACTGGGCGCGCGGCCGGATCATGAGCCGCATCGACACGAGAGCCGCCGAGGCCGACGAGCTTGTCCGTTCCGAGGCCGCCAAGCACCGGCACGTCGTCGCCCAGGTCGTCACCTGGAGCGTCCTGGCGGTCTGGTACGTCGTCACCGCGGTGCTTGTGGTGCAGCGCCTCGGCGTCCCGCTCGCCGGCCTGATCGCGCCCGCGGCGCTGATCAGCGCCGCGCTCGGTTTCGGCCTGCAGCGATTCGTGCAGGACATCGGGGCGGGTTTGTTCATCACGGGCGAGCGGCAGTACGGCTTCGGCGACGTGGTGCGGATCTCGGTAACCGGCGTGTCCGAGCCGGCGGTCGGCACCGTGGAGGAGGTCACGCTCCGGGTGACCCGGATCCGGTCGGAAAGCGGCGAGGTCATCACCACCCCGAACGGCCAGATTATCCAGGTCACCAACCTTTCCAGGGACTGGGCACGGGCCGTGATCGACGTGCCCGTGCCGTCGTCGGTGGACGTGGGCCATGCGACGGAGGTGCTCCAGCGCGTCGGCAAGGAAGCGTACGCCGACGAGCGCCTGCGCCGGATGATGCTGGACGAGCCCAGCGTGATGGGCGTCGAACGGATCGAGGTCGACACGTTCTCGGTGCGCATGGTGGCCAGGACGCTGCCGGGCATGCAGTTCCGGGTCGGCCGCGCGCTCCGCGCCCGCGTCGCCCGGATGTTCCGCGCGGAAGGCATCATCGTCGCCGCCGAACTCGACACCGCGCGCCCCACGGGTGACGGCGGGGGTGCCTCATGAGCGGGCGGGGCCTGAGGGGCCGGGATGGACGGAGGAGCCGGACGGGCACAGAGGGACGGACGGGCACAGAGGGACGGATGAGCTGGATGCGCGAACTGCACCGGCCCCGCACCTCGACGCTGGTGCTGATCGTGCTCTTCGCGGGCGTGTTCGCGCTCTGGATATACGTGCGGCCGCCGGACACGTCGGCGGGGGTGGCCGGGACTTCCGGTACGTCTGGGGGATCCGGGACTTCCGGGAGCTACGGGACGGGCACGACGTCGCCGGCGAGTCCTACGACGCGGCCGAGTCCGACATCGCGGCCGAGCCCGACCCGGGCGGCGAGCCCGACTCATCCTGGCTCGCCGTCCCCGTCGCCGACGCGTCGCCACCAGCCCACGCCGACCCGGACGGCGACGCCGACCGCGCCCGCGAGCGTCGGCCAGACGGCCCCGGCGTCGTCCTCCCCCAGCGCGCCGAGCCCGGCCGCGACGCCTGATCCCACGTCGAGCCCGTAGGGGATTCCTCGCGGCTAAGGACGCGACCGCGCCCATCACCGCCGAGGGCGCGCCTGGGGCACACGCCTGGGGCACACATCGCGCCGCCCATGCCGCGGGGTCACGGGTGCGGTGGGGCGGTGCCGCTGTCCGTTAAGGGAAAAAGATGTTTACTTTCCCTAACGAACCGTGGTGGCCCGGTTGTGGTTGAATCGCTTTCAGCAGCGGACCGGATTCGCGGAAAGGTGGCCGCATGTCGTCACTTGTCGCCTCTGGCGCGTCGCTCGAGCGGCTGTACACCGGCACCGAATGGGGCGAGGGGCCGGTCTGGCTGCCGGGACCGCGAGCGCTGCGCTGGAGCGACATCCCGAACAACCGGATCATGCAGTACCACGCGGACGA
>DASZKN010000108.1:0-1505 GCA_035552855.1 Trebonia sp.
CGCGCCCGGGATCAACGGCGCGCCGGCACCGGACGCCCCTCCGCCGCTTGCTCCGCCGCCCGCGGACGCGCCGCCGCCGGACGCACCTCCGCCGCCTCCCCCGCCGCCCGCTGACCCTGCTCCGCCCGTGCAGCTGGCCTCCTTTGACCAGCCCGCACCGCTGCCGTCCGTGCAGCCGGCCTCCTTTGACCAGCCCGCACCGCCGCCGCCCGTGCAGCTGGCCTCCTTTGACCAGCCCGCACCGCCGCCGTCCGATCTACTCACCGCCGGGCCGGCCGGACCGCAGCGGGCCTCGACGGTGGGCTACACGAAGAAAGTCTGGGATGCCATCCAGGGCGCGGATATCCACGGAAACGATGCGCTGGACGCTCTTGCGCAGCCACCCGGCGGCAACTGACGCCGGGACTTAGCCCCGGACAAGCCCGACACCTTTAGGCCGAGCCCACCCATTCTTCGGTTCCGTCATCGAAGAACTGATGCTTCCACACCGGTAGCCGCGCCTTGATGGTGTCGACCAGACGGGCGCAGGTCTCAAATGCCGCCTGCCGATGGTCGGCGGCGACTGCGGCCACCAGTGCGGCCTCACCGATGTGCAGCACCCCGATCCGGTGGCTGGCCGCGACGGCGCGCACCCCATGCGCCTCCCCGGCGACCTCGGTCACCACGTCGTCGATGACCTGTGCCGCCGACGGATGCGCGGAGTACTCCAAGCGCACCACGCGGCGGCCACCCTCGTGATCGCGAATCATGCCGACGAACCCCACGATGGCTCCCGCCGACTGATGGCCCACCAGCTCTTCATGCTCGGCCAGCAAGATCGGCTCGTCGGTCATGGCGGCACGCAAGACGCGTGTCATTCCTGATGATCCCCGCCCGCGATTTGGTCGAGCGCGTGGTCGAGCACATCGGCGAGCACCCCAAGGCCGTCGCGCACCCCGCCGGTCGAACCCGGCAGATTGACGATCAGCGTCCGGCCGGACACACCGCACACACCGCGCGACAGCACCGACGTCGGCACCTCCGGCAGCCCGGCGTGACGGACGGCGTCGGCCAGCCCGGGAATCATGTAGTCCAGCACCGCCACGGTCTGGTCCGGGGTGCTGTCGCTGGGCGAAATGCCGGTACCACCAGACGTGATGATCAGATCGACTCCGGCGTCGAGGGCATTATTCAGCGCCTCGCCGACCGGCCCCCCGTCCGCGACCACCTCGGGCTGCACGGGCGAAAAGCCGCGTTGCTCAAGCCATTCCGCGATGATCGGCCCGCATTGATCGTCGTACTCGCCGCTAGACGCGCGGGTCGAGGCGATGATGACTCGTGCTGATCGCGCGCTCATCTCCGTGTCCAATCTCCGCCTTTGCCCCCCTCTTTGCGGAGCACCCGAACGTCATCGATGCGAGCGGCCGGGTCAACCGCCTTGATCATGTCGTAGAGCGTGAGCCCGGCCACGCTGACGGCGGTCAGCGCCTCCATCTCCACACCCGTGCGGTCGGTGCTGCGCACCG
>DASZKN010000109.1:0-9824 GCA_035552855.1 Trebonia sp.
CGCATGTATGTCAGTGTGGCCACTACCGATTTGAAAAGACCGAGGCATGGCGGCCAATTCGGGGATCCCGCCCCAAGCCGCACAGAATTTATCCGGATGCAGAGGTCGATGATTTCTTCGCGGTCGAACCCGGTGGTATGATACACGTGATGGCCTGTTCTACGGATTAAGTATGGTAACTCAATCCTTTCGCGAACGGGCCATCTTTTTATGGCGCCACACCGCGGGACAGGATAAACTTCACATAACGTTCCTATCCCCTGAATAACCCTCGAAGACTTTATGCGTCACGTAATTTATTCATCGAATAGGTGCTAAAAGTATTCGTGATCATCGTCTGGTTGCCTCGCATCGGACGCGCGGGAGCCAGAATGTCAGTGCCCGCGGCCATACTTCATTGCCATGGGCAGTCAAATTCCCCCGCTCCTGCGCGACATAGCGCAATTCCAGGATGGAATCGTGACCCGGCGGCAAGCGCTCGACGCCGGCCTGTCGACTGGCGCGATCGTGTCGAAGCTCAGATCCGGGAGATGGCGTCAGCTTTACCGGGGCGTGTACGCGACGTTCACCGGGCCGGTACCACGCAGGGCGCGACTGTGGGCCGCGGTCGGCTACGCCGGCCCCGGCGCCGAACTCAGCCACGAGACCGCCGCGGAACTGCACGGGTTCGCTGCTCGCCGGTCGTCGGTTATTCACGTGTCGATTCCCCCCAGCCGCCGCGTGCAGCCGGTACGCGGCCTGCTGATCCACCTCTCGTCTCGCGCGGGCCTGGCCCGGTTTCCGCGGCCGGTGCTGCCGCATACTTCTGTCGAAAACACGATCCTGGATCTCGTGGATTCCGCGGTCAATTTCGATGATGTCTGCGGGTGGGTTACGCGTGCTTTCGGGTGCGGGCTTACCAGCGATACGGCATTGCGCATGGCGGCGCGGAATCGCAAAAAGCTGCGCTGGCGATTGGAGTTCGGCGAGATTCTCACAGCGGCGTCGCTCGGCACGCATCCGGTGCTCGAATTCCGCTACGACCGCGACGGCGTGACAGCGCTGCGCCGCGATCAGGACGCCGGCAGCGCCCGCACCACCAGGCCGGCGTCCGTGAGGTCCGGCAGCACGGCATGCGCCCCGGCGGCCGCGAGATCGGCGGCCGGATAGCGGCGCGCGGATCGCTGATCCCCGCCATCTCCAGCGTCTCCAGCGTCTCCAGGATGATCGCGCGGTCCGTGCGCCCCGCCATAGGCGCCAGCGCCTTCGGCGACCGCCCGAACAGCCCGGCGAACACCAGCGTGTACAAGTCGCTGCCGACGCGCCCGGCGTTGAGTAGCGTGCCGTCGAGGTCCCACAGCACGAGGAGATCGCCCACGCGGCAAGGGCCACCGGGCAGGCGGACGTGCCGGAACGGCCGGCCGATCGCCGCTCCGGCATAGACTCGGGGTATGCCAGGTCGGATTCGCCAGGAGGACATCGCGGCGGTCCGCGAGCGGTCGCCGATCGTCGAGGTCGTGGGGGAGTACCTGCAGCTACGGCCCGCCGGCGGCGGGTCATTCAAGGGGCTGTGCCCGTTCCACGACGAGAAGACGCCGTCGTTCAACGTGACGCCGGGCAAGGAGCTGTACTACTGCTTCAGCTGCCAGGCCGGCGGCGACGTCATCAAGTTCGTCCAGAGCCTCGACAACCTGTCCTTCACCGAGGCCATCGAGCGGCTGGCCGCCCGTGCCGGGGTCGAGCCCCGCTACGAGCAGGGCGGCTACGTGCCCGGCCAGGAGACCAGTCAGCGGCGCCGCCTGCTCGAGGCGCACAAGGCCGCGCAGGAGTTCTACGCGGACAAGATGGTCACGGCGCGGATCGCGCGGGACTTCCTCGCCGAGCGCGGGTTCGAGCTCGGCGACGCGCAGCGGTTCGGCATGGGGTACTCGCCGGACGCCTGGGACGAGCTGACCAAGCACCTGCGCGCCCGCGGGTTCAGCGAAGACGAGCTGACCAAGTCCGGCCTCGCCCGCCGGTCCAGCCGCGGCACGCTCATCGACATGTTCCGCGGCCGGATGATGTGGCCGATCCGGGACATCACCGGGGAGACGATCGCGTTCGGGGCACGCAAGCTCAATTCCGCCGAAGACGGCCCCAAGTACCTCAACACGCCGGAGACCTCGCTGTTCAAGAAGGGCCATGTCCTGTACGGCGCGGACCTGGCCAAGCGGGAGATCGGCAAGCAGCGCAAGGCCGTCATCGTCGAGGGATACACCGACGTGATGGCCTGCCACCTGTCGGGGGTGCCGACGGCGGTGGCGACGTGCGGTACGTCCTTCGGGGAAGACCACGTCAAGGTGCTGCGGCGGCTGATCATGGACACGGACGGGTCCGACGGCGAGATCATCTTCACCTTCGACGGGGACGCGGCGGGGCAGCGGGCGGCACTGCGGGCCTTCGGCCTGGAGGACAAGTTCGTCACCCAGACCTACGTCGCCGTCCAGCCCGACGGGCTCGACCCGTGCGACCTGCGGCTCAAGCACGGCGAGGCCGCCGTCCGGGATCTTGTCGCGCGGCGGGTGCCGCTGTTCGAGTTCGCGATCAGGTCCGTGCTCGCCAAGCACGACCTGGACACCACCGACGGCCAGCTCGCCGCCCTGGACGAGGCCGCGCCGATCATCGCGCGGATCAAGGACTCCGGCAAGCGGTCCAGGTACGCTGTCAACCTCGATCGCTGGCTCGGGCTGATGGACGAGCGGTTCGTGCTGAACCGCGTCCGGCAGCACGCGGGGAGGAAGGGACCGGTGGGAGGCGCCACGGTCCGTTCGGAAGAGAAAAAGACTTTTCCCTACGACCGGAACGATCCAGTGCTCCGCGTGGAGCGTGAGGCGCTCAAGCTCGCGGTCCAGTGGCCAGCGCTGTGCGGACCCGAGTTCGACGCGCTGGGCGCCGCCGCCTTCAACGTCCCGGTGCATGCCTCCGTGTGCACGCTCATCGCCGGGTGCGGCGGCGTGACAAGCGCGGGGCGGGCCAGGGACTGGATCAGCGGGCTGCTCGAGGCCGCGCCCGACGACCGGGCCCGCGGGTTCCTCAACGAACTGGCGGTCGAGTCGCTCCAGGTGCCGGGGGAGCCCGACGAGAAGTACGCGGACGTCGTGCTCGCGCGGGTGGGTGAGCTCGCCGCCGGGCGGCAGATCGCCGCGCTCAAGGCGAAGCTGCAGCGGATGAACCCGGTGTCGGACCAAGCGGAGCACATGCGGCTGTTCGGCGAACTGATCATGCTCGAGCAGCGGAGAAAAGGCCTGCTAGAGCGTGCGATGGGCGCGTGATCGAAGGTTGCGGGCAGGTCTTGAACAGGTTGCCGTGAGGTTAAACCTGAACCCGAGGTAACAAAATTGGGTCCCCCGAAGCAGGGGGTCCGTGGCGCACACTGGTCTTCGTGAGCCTCACCGTAATAACGAGCGGACCATCGCTAACTGCGCAACTGACGGACCTCGTAGCGCTCGGGCGCACACGAGGATTCGTGACGATGGGGGACGTCGCATCGGCAATCGAACGGGCTGATCTGGGAGCCGACGCGCTGGACGGGGCAGTGCGGATGCTCGCGGAGGAGGGCATCGAGGTAGTCGACACTCCGGCCGAAGAGGATACTGATACCAGGCTTCCCGAGGCTGCCGAGGATACGGGGGCGAGACGCGGCGGCACCAGCGACCTGGTGCGGCTTTACCTCAGGGAAATCGGCCGCGTCCCGCTGCTCACCGCCGAGGACGAGGTCGAGCTGGCTAAGTCGATCGAGGCCGGGCTGTACGCCGAGGAGAAGCTGACCGGCGGCTTCCCGCTGCTGGGCACCGAGCGCGCCGACCTTGAGTGGCTGTCGGCCGACGGGGTGCGCGCCAAGCAGCGGCTGATCGAGGCCAACCTGCGGCTCGTCGTGTCGATCGCCAAGCGGTACATCGGGCGCGGCCTGGTGTTCCTCGACTTGATCCAGGAAGGAAACCTGGGGCTGATCCGCGCGGTCGAGAAGTTCGACTACACCCGCGGGTATAAGTTCTCCACGTACGCGACCTGGTGGATCCGGCAGGCCATCACGCGCGCGATCGCGGACCAGGCCCGGACCATCCGGGTGCCGGTGCACATGGTCGAAACGATCAACAAGCTCGCGCGCGTGCAGCGGCAACTGCACCAGGAGCTCGGACGGGAGGCGACCGTCGAGGAGATCGGCGCCGAGCTGGGCGTCGATACCGAGCGGGTCGCGGAGATCCAGCGGATCGCGCAGGAGCCGGTGTCGCTCCAGTCGCCGATCGGCGAGGAGGAGTCCGATCTCGGGGACTTCATCGAGGACGCCGACGCGGTCGTGCCGATCGAGGCGGCGGCGTTCATCATGCTGCAGGACCAGCTCGACCGCGTGCTGTGCAACCTGGCGGACCGGGAGCAGCGGATCATCCAGCTGCGGTTCGGGCTGTCGGACGGACATCCGCGGACGCTGGAGGAAGTGGGGCGGGAGTTCGGCGTCACGCGAGAGCGGATCCGGCAGATCGAGTCGAAGACCCTCGCGAAGCTCCGGCACCCCAGCCGCGCGCTGTTGCTGCGGGAGTATCTGGACTGAGGGATTGGCGGACGTAAACGGCTGGCGTTCCCCGGTACTTGACGACACCGGGAACGCCAGCCGCCTTTCTGGGCAGTTGCGGGCACTCAGTCGGTGCCTGAGCGCATCCCGTTGTAGGAAGGGCCGCTGCCGTCCGCCTGGTAGGGCAAGTGAACTTCGCCGCTGTCACCCGCTTCCCCGGCGGGCGTGCCGCCCGCCGACTTCCCCCCGAACGGCATCCTGCTGGCCGCCTGCTGCCGCGCCGAGTTCATGATCCGCGGCACCCGGGAGCTTGCGGTCTTCGCCAGGTCGGGCGCCTTGGCCGTCGCCGTCTTTGTGAGATACGTCGCCTTCGCCGTGGCCGCCTGTGTGGCTTTCTGGACCGCGGGATGTTCCGCGATCTGGCGGCCGGCCTTCATGAGCTGGTCGTAGCGTTCCCGGCCGGCCCGTGCGCCGACGATAAAGCCGACGGCGAATCCCGCCACAAACATGGCCTTATACCGCATGATGCTCACCCCTTCCGCTGCGTAGCGTCATGCGTCTTCAGCTTCCCCAATGCGTGGCGGCCTATGCATGGTGTGATGTCCTGTCCTGCCTGGGGTGGTGTCGTGTCACGCCACCGCTTGAAGTGCGCTACGCTTATCCGCAGCACTCCAGGTGACTGGAACTCCGGTCGCACTGGTGTTGGCAGTCCCGCGTAGCTCAATCGGCAGAGCGTCCGGCTGTTAACCGGTAGGTTATAGGTTCGAGTCCTATCGCGGGAGCTCCAGTGGCGTTGAGAACACCCTGAACCATTATCAGGTTCGGGGTGTTTTCTATCTGGTCAAATTCGCCGGGGCGCAGCGGACTTCGCCGGGGCGCAGCGGACGCCGTCGTCCGGGGCGCGTTACGCTCAGCCTTTATGGCCTGGCTTCGTGATTTCGCGCGCAGCCGCAGGTTCCAGCTCGGCAGGCCCCGTGACCTGACGTTGGTCGAAGATCCGGCCCGGCTGCTGTTCCTGCGCTCGCTCGCTCCGGACGACCCCACGACCGCCCTGTGGTCGCTGAGCCTGGAGACCGGCGCCGAACGCCTGCTGGCCGGCCCCCGGGAACTCCTGGCCGGCGCGTCCGAGCAGATCCCCGCCGATGAGCTAAGCCGCCGGGAGCGCATGCGCGAGTCCGCGCGCGGCATCGTCGCCTACTCCGTGACCGACGCCGCCGGCTCCGCCACCCACACCCGTCAGCTAGCCATCTTCGCGCTGTCCGGCCGGTTGTTCGCCTGTGACATCGCGGCCGGCGTCACCCGCGAGATCCCCGCGGCCGGCCCGTGCGTCGACCCGCGGCCCAACCCGGCCGGCACCGCCGTCGCCTACCTGCGCGGCCGCGCGCTGCGCGTGACCGACCTCGAGGGCCAGATCATCCTTGAGCTGTCCGACAGCGACCCGGAGGTGCGCTACGGCGCGGCCGAATTCGGCGCCGCGGAAGAGATGAGCCGCCACCACGGCTACTGGTGGAGCCCGGACGGGCGAAGCCTGCTGGTGGCGAAGGTCAGCGAGCACGACGTCGCCTCCTGGTGGCTGGGCGATCCAGCCGATGCCTCGACTGAACCGGTGCGCCAGCGCTATCCGTTCGCCGGCACGCCCAACCCGGAAGTCCGCCTGGTCATCGCCGACCTCACCAAGACCTCGAACAACGCCACCAACGTCGACCTCCCGTACGCCGATCTGCCCTACCTCCACGCGGTCCGCTGGCACCAGACGGGCCTGCTGCTCGCCCTGCACTCCCGCGACCACGGCCGCGCCGAGATTCGCTCCATCGACCCGGCCACCGGCGCCACCCAGCTGCTGACCGCCGACACCGACCCCGACTGGCTGGAGCTGATGCCGGGGACTCCGCGGCGGCTGCCGGACGGCAGGCTGCTGCACGCCCGACACGCCAGCGCCAGCGCCAGCGACGGCGACATCGACACCCGCCGGCTGTTCATCGACGACAGCGCCGTGACCGAGCCCGGCCTGCAGGTGCTGAGCGTGGCCGGCCTCAGCGAAGACCGCACGATCTTCATCGCCACTGACGAACCCACCGAACGCCACGTCTACGCCCTCCACCACGACACGGGCCACGTCACAAAACTCACCACCGAACCCGGCGTTCACGCCGCCACCACAGCCGGCCCGTCGAGCACGCTGCTCGCCATCTCCTCCGAGACCCTCGAGGCCGACGGCGTCACAGTTACAGTCACAGGCACAGGCACTGGCCTCGACGCCGACCAGGAGAACAGCCGAAGCCGCGCCACGCTCAACTCCCTCCCGCAGCCCACTACCGTCGACGGCGAGAAACCCCCGCGCGTCACGCTCCTCAAAGCGGGCGACCGCGAGCTGCGCACCGCGCTGCTCCTACCGCGCGACGAGGTGCGCCCGGCGGGCCCGCTGCCGGTCATCATGGACCCCTACGGCGGCCCGCTGACCCAGCGCGTGCTCCGCGCGCGGCGGCTGTTCTACGAACCGCAATGGCTCGCCGACCAGGGGTTCGCGGTGATCGTCGCGGACGGCCGCGGCTCGCCCGCGCGCGGCCCGCGCTGGGAGCGCGCGTTCCGGTTCGACGTCGCGACCGCCGCGCTCGATGACCAGGTGGCGGCGCTCGAGCACGTCATCAAGCAGCACCCGGGCGAACTCGACAGCAGCCGGGTCGGCATCAAAGGCTGGTCGTTCGGCGGGTACCTCGCCGCGCTGGCGGTCCTGCGCAGGCCCGACGTGTTCGCGGCGGCCGTCGCCGGGGCCGCGGTCACCGAATGGCGCTGGTATGACTCGGTCGCGACCGAGCGCTACCTCGGTCTCCCGCAGGAACATCCCGAGGCCTACGACCGGAGCTCCCTTCTCCCGCTCGCGGCCGGACTGACCCGCCCGCTGCTGCTCGTGCACGGGCTGACCGACGACAACGTGCACCCGCGGCATTCGCTGCGGCTGGCCCGCGAGCTCTTCGCGGCGGGCCGGGACTGCGAGCTCCTGCTGCTCCCCGGCGTCACGCACATGGTCTGGCAGCCCGCGGTCATCGAGCGGCTGCTCGAGGCGAACGTGCGCTTCTTCCGCCGCCGGCTCGCACCGAAGGAGAACGAGTGACAGTCACGATCCTGCGTAACGCGTCCGTCCTCGACCCGGCCAGCGGCACACTGACCCCCGGTCAGTCGATCGCGATCGAGGGCAACCGGATCGCGGACATCGGCTCTAAACTGACCGGCCCGGACGACGCGACGATCCACGACGCAAAAGGCCGCACGGTCATGCCGGGCCTCATCGACGCCCACACCCATCCCGCGATCGTCGACGAGGACGTGTTCGGCCTCGCCGAATGGCCGCCTGCCTACGTCGCCGCCCGCGCCAGCCGCGTGCTCGCGGGCATGCTGTCCCGCGGGTTCACGTCGATCCGCGACGTCGGCGCCGGTGAAATGGGGCTCGCCCGCGCGATCGAGGAAGGTTACTTCCCGGGCCCGCGCATGTTCTACGGCGGCAAGCAGCTGACGCAGACCGGCGGCGCGGGGGACTGGCGGGCGCCCGGCCGCCGCGTGTACGACGACAACTACTACTCGCCCGCGATCGGCGTGATCTGCGACGGCGTGCCCGAAGTGCGACGCGCGGTCCGCGAGGAGGTGCGCCGCGGCGCCCACCACATCAAGGTGTACCTGAGCGGCGCCGTCGACTCCCCGAGCGACCGGGTGGACTCCACCCAGTTCTCCATGGAGGAACTGCTCGCGATCGTCGAGGAGGCCACGGCCGCCAACATCTACGTGGCCGGCCACGCCTACACGTCCCGCGCGATCAACCGGGGCCTGGAGGCAGGCGTGCGCAGCATCGAGCACGGCAACCTCATGGACGCCAGCAGCATCCCGCTGTTCCGGGAGTACGGGGCCTTCTACGTCCCGACGCTCGTGACCTACCACGCGCTCGCCGGCCGGGCGCGGGCCGGCCTGCTGCCCGGCGACATCGAGGTCAAGCTGGGCGAGGTCATCGACGGCGCGCTCGGCGCGCTGGAAATGGCGCACGCGGCCGGCCTGCCGGTCGTCTACGGCACGGACCTCTTCGCCGGCCTGCACGACCAGCAGCTACAGGAGTTTGTGCTCCGCGCGCAGATCCAGCCGCCGGCCGACCTGATCAGGTCGGCGACCACGACCGCGGCCCGCCTGCTGCGCCGCGAGGGCGAACTGGGCGTGCTGGCCCCGGGTGCGCTCGCCGACCTGCTGGTGATCGACGGGAACCCGCTCGACGACATCCGGGTGCTGACCACCCCGGAGCGGACGCTGAAGCTGATCATGAAGGATGGCCAGGTCCACAAGAACGAGCTCTAAAGTCAGCAGATCAATCTCTTCCTCTGAACGATCCCCTGCTCACTCCCCGCCATCACCCTCGTCGCTACCGATGGGATACGCGCGCGGCCGCGCTGAAGGCCAACCCGGACTCCGCCCAGCTGCCCGTGCGGCAGCGCGCGCTCGAGGACGGGAAGACCGTGTACATGGCGGTCCCGCGGCTCGCCGAACCCGAGCCGTTCTTCGCGGACTTGACCGAGGAGAAGATCGCGGCGATCCCGCTGCTGTCCGCGCTCCGTACCGGGCGGGGCTGACACGCCGCGGCGCGGCACGCTATTTTCTCTACTGTGCTGGGCGAGAGATCTGGGCGGCTTGACGGTGAATCCGGTGAATCCGGTGACTCGGTAATCGAGGCGTACCCCGTGTCCGGGGTCACCGACCTCCTGGGCCGGATGCCCGTACGGCTCGCCGCGGGCCACGGGGAGTTGCTGGCGTACGGGTTCAACGGCCAGCGGATCGCCATCCCGGCGTCCGAGATAGGCGCGGTGAAGGTGTACCGCGGGTACGGCAAGGGCTGGGGGAAGAGCGGCCCGTCCCTCGTCGTGCTGGACAAGGCGGCGCGCTTGCGCTTGCGCGCGCGGGGCACCTGGGACTGGCAGTCCGCCCGTCAGGTGAAGTCGGGAACGACCGCGAAGTGGGTGAACAGCGACCTTTTCGAGCTGTTCCGCACGCTGGGGACCGACCGCCCTGAGTACCTGACCATGCGGGAGGCGAGGCGCCAGGTGCCGCGCTGGGGGAGGGCCCCCGGCTTCCGCAAGCTCCGCACGCGGCCGCGCGGCTACGTCGCCGTGCGGTTGGCGCTCGCCTTGCTCGCGGTGGCGCTCTGCGGAGCGGGCGTGGCGATCGGCGTGCTGCTGGCGAACTTGCTCCCGTCCGCGGTTGGTGACGTGCGCAGCCTCATCGGCGTCGCACTCGTGGCCGCGGCCGTGTGGGGCGCGCTCTG
>DASZKN010000110.1:0-20802 GCA_035552855.1 Trebonia sp.
CGAGATGCTGTTCACCCGGGGCGGCTACGAGCAGGCGTCGCCCGAGGTACTCGCGCGGCATCAGGCGGCCCGTTTCGGCGGTGCGCGGCGCGTCGCGGACCTGTGCTGCGGGATCGGCGGCGACCTGATCGCGCTGGCGTCCGCCGCCGAACGGGAGGTGCTCGGCGTCGACCGGGACGCGGTGCACGCCCGGCTCGCGCGGTACAACGCTTGTGTCAGCGGGGTGGGAGACCGGGTACGCACGTGCGTCGCCGACGTGCGGGACATCAATGTGCGCGGGTTCGACGCGGTGTTCATCGATCCGGCGCGGCGCGCGGACGTCCGCGGCGGGCAGGCCGCGCCGGGCCGGTTCCGGGCCGGGATGTCCGAACCGCCGCTCGCCTGGTGCCTGGCGCTGGCGGACCAGGTGGCCGCCGTGGGGATAAAGGCCGCGCCGGGCCTGCCCGCCGAAGTGATCCCGCCGGGCTGGGAGGCGGAGTTCATCGCCGACGGCCGCGACCTCAAGGAAGCGGTGCTCTGGTCACCGGCCCTGGCGGCGGCCGGCCTTGCCGCGGCGGACGGCGCTGCCGCGGGGCGTGCCCCGGTGGCTGGCCGCGGCGCGACGGGCCCGCGGCGCGCGACGATCTTGCCGGCCGGCCACACGCTCCTCGCGGTGCCCGGCGATCCCGTGCCGGTCTCCCCGCCGGGGGAGTACCTGCTCGACCCCAACCCCGCGGTCACGCGCGCGGGCCTGGTCGAAGACCTGGCACGCACGATCACCGCCTGGAAGATCGACAACCAGATCGCCTTCCTGGCGGTGAACCGTGAAGTGGCGACGCCGTTCGCGCGCACGCTGCGCGTGATCTATTCCGCGCCGTGGAACGAGAAACATTTCGCCGGGCGGCTGCGGGAACTCGGCGTCGGGGCCGCCGACCTCCGCCGTCGCGGCCTGGCGGGCGACGTGGACCAGATCCGCCGCCGGCTGAAGCTCTCCGGTCCGCACCGCGCGACTATCGTCCTCACTCGCGTCGACGACAAACCCTGGGGCCTCATCTGCGCCGACCCGGGCACGCCGCTCACCGGCCGCGCTTTACCGGCGCTGGCGCATGAGGATGCCACGCACCAAGGCCGCCTGGCCGACGTGCTGCGCGTCGTCGTCGATCACGCTGATCAGGCGCACCCCCAGGGTGACCGGCGGTGTCCACGACCGGTCCACGACCCGGTCCAAGTCCGGGTCGGCGATGCCGGACACGTGCTTGATCGTCTGCTCGTACACCGTCTCGTGGTAGGCCACCAGCTGGTCCGCGGACGCCGCGACCGCCCGGCCGACGGTCGCCACCTGCTGCGAGCTGTGCCCGTAGCCGACCTCCATCGTGCCCGCCCGCAGCCCGAACCGTTCCGCCCAGCCGCCCGTCTCCCACACCTGCGGGGCGTCGAACGCCGCCGCCACGTGGTCGTCTTGCACCCGCGTCAGGTGCCAGACCAGCCAGCCGACCGGGTTCGCGTCCGCGTCGATCCGGTGCGCGAGTTCCTCGGAGGTTAGCCCGTCGACCACACTTGATACCGTCTCCCGAATTCGGCCGAAAGCATCTGTCAGCAGGTCCGCACTCTTCACGTGAGCCTCCTAGCTATCACTGTCTAACCGTCTGTCCCGTAAATCGCGCCACGCACCCGACCCTACGGCAGCAAGTCCTGCTGCACACCGGCGATAACCAGGGCAACAACACCGACACAACCATGCGGCAGCGACGCGTCGGCCTTCAACGGCCCGCTCAGTCCCTGAAACGGCCGCTCAGTCCCTGAGACCGGCCGCGCCGCCCGGGAGCGAGAACGCCGGCAGCGCGTTGACGTCGGCGACCGTGTCGGCGAGGCGGCGCATCGAGGTGATGCGCCGGTCGGCGACCTTGGCCGGGTGCCCGGTCAGATCGCGGTCCACCCACACGGAACGCACGCCCAGGCGCGCGGCGGGCAGGATATCGTGTACCCACCCGTTCGCGACATGGATCCAGTTCTCGGCGCGCGCCCCGGTCCGTTCGGAGAATGTCGTGAAGTGACGCAGATCCGGCTTGTACGAGCGAACCTGTTCCGCGGTCACGACCTCGTCGAATTGCACGGGCAGCTTCGCCGCGGTCGCCGCGAACAGATCGTCGTCACAGTTAGTGAGAATCGCGAGCCGCCAGCCGTCGTCGGCGAGCGCCGTGAGCGCCGGCCCGGCGTCGTCGAAGATCGTCATCGTTGGCCAGGCGCGGACGAACGCCGCGGCGCCGGAATCGTCGAGCGTGACGCCCGCCCGCCGCGCCGCCCCGCGCACGCCCTCGGTGAGAATCTCGCGGTACGGCCGCCACGGAGCGGCTTCCAGCATCAGTTCTGCCTGGTGGTAAGCGGTGAGCATGGCAGCGGCGCGCCGGCCGGCGCACGGTTCAAGCGCCCTGCGCATGGACGTATTCCAGTCCGCGATCGTCCCGTAGCAGTCGAAGGTCAGCCATCTGTCACTGGCCATCACAACCTCCCCAGTGACCTCCGAGTTACCTCCCGAGTAGGCGTTCGTGTCTACCGTAACTTCTGTTTGCCCGATTGTGAGGCATGATCGGTAGAGACGACGGCTACAAGGAGGTTCGGCCATGGCCGACGACGAGTTCCGTTATGCGAGCGGATTCGGCAACGAATTCACGACCGAGGCTGTTGAGGGGGCCCTCCCGGAAGGCCGCAACTCGCCACAGAAAGCACCACTCGGCCTCTATGCCGAACAAATCAGCGGCACCGCCTTCACCCAGCCCCGCGCCGTCAACCGCCGGACGTGGGTCTACCGGATCGTGCCGTCGGCGGCGCACCCGCCATTTTCGCGGATTCCCGGCAACCGGCTCAAAGGCACGCCGTTCGGCGAGATCGAGCCCGACCCCAACCGGCTCCGCTGGGACCCGCTGCCGCTGCCGCTCGAGGACGAGCGCGTGGACTGGGTTGACGGGCTGTTCACGGTCGCGGGCAACGGCGACCTCAAGACCCGGAGTGGCGTCGCTATTCACTTGTACGCGGCGAACCACGACATGACCGACCGGTACTTCGTGGACTCCGACGGCGAATTGCTGTTCGTCCCCGAACTCAACCCGGTCATCCTGCACACCGAGCTTGGCTCGCTGCGCGTGCGCCCCGGCGAGATCGCCGTGGTCCCGCGGGGCATCAGGTTCCGCGTCGAACTACCCGACGGCCGCGCCCGCGGCTACGTGTGCGAGAACTTCGGCGCCGCGTTCACGCTGCCCGAACGCGGCCCGATCGGCGCGAACGGCCTGGCCAGCGAGCGGGACTTCCGCTACCCGCACGCGTCCTTCGAGGAGCGCGGGCGGCCGGTGCGGGTCGTGAACAAGTTCGGCGGCAACCTGTGGGCCGCGGACTACGACCACTCGCCGCTCGACGTGGTCGCCTGGCACGGGAACTACGCGCCGTATAAATACGACACCGCCAAATTCATGGTTATCGGCACGATCAGCTTCGATCATCCCGATCCGTCGATTTTCACCGTGCTCACCAGCCCGAGTGAATCAGCCGGGCTGGCCAACGTGGATTTCGTGATTTTCGCGCCGCGCTGGCTGGTCGGCGAAAACACGTTCCGCCCGCCCTGGTACCACCGCAATATCATGTCCGAGTACATGGGCCTGGTGCGCGGCGCTTATGACGCGAAGTCCGAGGGATTCACCCCCGGCGGCGCGAGCCTGCACAACACGTTCGCCTCGCACGGTCCGGACGCGGAGACCTACCGCCGCGCGTCAACGGCCGATCTGGCGCCCCAGAAGCTCGACGACACGCTGGCCTTCATGTTCGAGAGCCGCTGGACGATCATCCCGTCCCGCCAGGCGATGGAGGCGGCCTGGCGGCAGCAGGATTATGACCGGGTATGGACGGGACTGGAACGCCGCTTCCGATAAAAAATCTATTCCCCTTAACGACCATTCCACTCGCAAAAACGCCATTTCTCGAAATGGCGGCGTTACGCCGATGCCACCGCGCCGGCTGTTACGCTCGGCTTCGCTGATTCCCATGGTTCACCTCGCGGTATGCCACGCGGAAAAGGACGAAGCCGTGATAGTTTCCCGCCCCGCCCGCCGACCGCGCGCGGCGCTCGCGACGCTCGCGTTCGCGGTGACCGCCGAGATCGCGGCACTCGGCCTCGCGACGTTGCCCGCCGCCCCGGTCGCGGCGGCCACAGCGGTGCCGGCGGCCCGCCCGGCGCTGACGATCCACGCCGGCGGCGACCGGACAGGCGACACCGCCGTCGCAGGCCTCGCGGGGGAGACGTTCACGGTCTACGCGGGCACGAGCGGCAGCGCCGGCGCGCCCGTGGGCGGCTGCGTGACCGGGGCGGACGGCGCGTGCTCGGTGCCGGTCAGCGCGGTGGCGGCGGGCGCGGGCTACTGGGTGCAGCAGACCAGCGTGCCCGCCGGCTGGCTCGCCAGCCCGCAGCTTGGCAACGGTCCGTCCGCGGCGACGGTGGCCAGCTACGCGCGTGAGTTCGTGCCCGGCCCGATCGCGGGCAGCCAGCGTGTGGCCGTCCCGGTCCCGGCCCCGGACGGCACCGCGGGGACGGCGCGCGGCAGCCTGTGGGCGGCGTCGCGCGGCAACCCGGCGCTGCCCGCCGGCTGCGGGCTCAAGGTGGCGCTGGTGTTCGACCTGTCCGGGCCGGCGGCGGGCCCGGCGTCGCGCCTGGCCGATCTCAGAGCCGCCGGCCACGCGCTCGTGACCGCGCTCGCCGGCACTCCGTCCAGCGTGGCCGTGTATACATTCGGGGCCACCGCCCCCGCACCGGGTGCCGGCGACGGGAACCTCGCGGCCACCCCGGTGTCCACGGCGGCGGGCGCCGCGACGGTCAAGGCGAAGCTCAGCGCGCTCAGCGCGCGGCCGGGCGGCCCGGCCGACTGGGGCCAGGGGCTGTGGCAGGTCGCCAGCGACCCGGTGCGGTACGCCCTCGCGCTCGTGCTGACCGACGGCGCCGGCCAGCCAGCGCGCTTCCTCGACACCGAGAACGGGATCTTCTCCGCCAACGCCCTCAAGGCCAAGGGGACCCGGGTGGTCGCGATGGGCGCGGGCGTCACCGGCGCCGGCGCCGCTGCCAACCTGGCGGCGATCTCCGGCCCGGTCGCGGACAGCGACTACTACCTCGCGAACTCCGGCGCGCTCGCGGGCCTGGTGACGGACACGGCCCGCCAGCAGTGCACCGGCACGGTGAACGTCGCCACGGAGGTCCTGCCGGCGAGCCGGGCCGGCGACCGCGCGGCCGCCCGCCCGGCGCCCGGGTGGAACGTCACCGCGTCCGGCGACGGCGTCCGGCCGGCCACGGCCGTCACCGACACCAGCGGCGCGGTGAGCTTCACGACCGCCGCGGGATCGAGCGCGGGCACCGGCGGGGCGGTCCGGGTGACGGAGACCGCCAAGCCGGGCTACGCGCTGCTCCGCCCGGGCGGCCGCGCCGCCACGTGCCGGGATTCCGCCGGCCAGCCGGTGCGCGAGACTGACGAGAAGGCCGGACCCGGCTTCACGGTGGCCGCCGCGGGGGGCCAGGCCGTCAGTTGCGTGGTCTACGAGCAGCGGAAACACGCGCCGGACCCCGCGAGCGTGGTCGCGGAAGACACGTGGGTCATCGACGGCGTGTCCCGGCCCGGCGGCGATCAGGACCCCGATTTCCAGTCCCGGCTCGGCGTCACCCTGGCCGGCCCGGCCGGCCCGAACGGCGCCCCGCAGGCCGCCTGGGGGCAGGAATCCGGCGGATACGTCGCCGGCGACCGCGTGACCATCGCCGAGCACGACGTGACGACCCCGCCCGGCTGCGCCGTTAGCCAGTCCGGCGACCTCGGCAACGAGCCGCTCGGCCCCGGCCTCAACTCCTTCCGCGTCACGAACACCGTGGTGTGCACCGGTGATCCGGTGCCCGGCCCCGGCCCCGGCACCGAGCCCGCGGGTACTTCGGTGATCACCGCCCCCGCGACCACCCCGCCCGCGACCACCCCGCCCGGCCCGGCCACCACCGCGCCCGCGGCCACCACCGCGCCCGCGGCCACCATCCCGATGACCGGCGCCGTTCCCGAGGTCAGCGTCACACCCGCGCACACGACCGCGACCCAGGCCGCCGTCATCGTCGCGCGACCGGGCGCGACCCCGACCGCGATGGCCGGCCCGGGCAGCACGACCCCGGCCACTCCCGCGGCGGTCAGCACGAGCGCGAACCCGGGCCACGCCGCGAGCCGGACCGCGACCCCGCGGGGAAGCGCGACGGCGGCCCCCGCGGTCACCACGGTGCCGCCCTTCCAGGGACTGGCAGGCCGCACCGAACTCACGCTCATCACCGGCATCAGCGACCCGTTCACCGCGGTGAAGACGGTGCCGCTGACGTCGTGGACGCTGAGCGCGCGGCCCGCCGCGGGCGGCACCCCGGTGCTGACGGGCAACGCCGACGTGACCGGGGTCGTCGCCCCGGGCATCCCGTACCTGCTGACCGAGTCGCCGGTCCCTGGCTACCAGCAGGCCGCGGACCCGTCGGGCACCCGGCTGGCGCCCGGGGCCACCGGCTCCTGGCAGTGCGTCGACAACCTGCCCGGCGGCGCGACCGGACTTGAAGACCTCGGCGGCGGCGGCGGCGTCGTGGTGCCGGGACCTGGCCAGCACGTCACGTGCACGGCGGTGAACCTGCTGAGCCGGCCCATCCCCGTGGGCCCGGCGGCGACCGGGGGCGGCTTCGCCGCGCCGCGGGCGCCCTCGTGGGTCACCGGATCGGGGCTCGCGCTGGTCACGGCCGGCGCGCTGCTCGGCGCGGGCGGCCTTCATCTCCGCCGCCGCGGTTATATACGCCGGCGCCCGGGAGCGTGATCGCCAGTGACCATGCCACCCGGACCGCGCCCGCCGCGCCCGCCGCATCCACCCCGCCCATCCCGTCTATCCCGCCAGCCCCGCCGGCCTGCCGGGCCGCCGGCCTGGCTGATCGTCGGCGGCTCGTTCGTGCTGGCCGGCGCCATCCTGCTCGGCGCGGAATTCGTGTCCGGCCGGGAACGGCAGCAGGCACAGCAGCTGGCGAGCGTGCCGCCGCCGGCGGCGGCGGCGGCGCTGGCGACGGCGCCCGACGGTCCGGCCCCTGACCAGCAGACCCAGTCGAACACCGTGCCGTCGCCCCAGCCTCTCGGGTCTGACATCATGGGGGCGGCCGCTCCCGGTTCCGCCGCCGCGCCCGCGCCCGCCCCCGGCTCTTCCGCGAGTAACGCCGCGGCGGCCGGCCCGGCGGACCCCGGCCCCGCCGTGCCGCCCACGGCGAGCACCGCTCCGGCAAAGGTCACGATCCCGGCGATCGGGGTGAACGCGAGCGTGATCCCGCTCGGCGAGAACCCGGACGGCACGGTCAAGGTGCCGTCGCTGGCCACGCCCCGGCTGACCAGCTGGTTCGACGACGGGCCGGCGCCCGGCCAGGACGGCCCGGCCGCGATCTACGGGCACGTCGCCACCGCGGCGACCGGCCCGGCGGTGTTCTACCGGCTCCGTAACCTGGTGCCGGGCGACGCGGTGGACGTTACCCGGGCCAGCCACAGCGTCGCGGTCTTCCGCGTGTACCAGGTTTCCGAATACTCCAAAGGCAACTTCCCCACGCTGGCCGTCTACGGGGACACGCCAGGCCCGGAGCTGCGCCTGATCACCTGCGGGGGCGCGTTCGACCGCGCGAAGGGCAGCTACGCCGCCAACGTCGTCGTCTACGCCCGGCTCACGAGCACACACGGCTCATGAGCCACACTGTCACGTAAGTCTTTTGCATTCCGCAGACCATCACGCGCCCAGTCTGACCGGCAACGGCAGCGCCTTAGCGCTCGAGTTCCTCGGCGCACCGGGCTGTCATGGCGCTAGCGGAAACACCCGGAGGCCACGCGACGCCGGCTGCCCGCTGCCGTCTAGTGATGGAGTGTAAGCAAGTCATCACTCCGGTGTAACAGCCGACGTTTTCTGTGGTTCTTGGTTTTGGACGGGTCTCCCGGGTAGCAAGCGCCCGATTTGTGCCGCTCGGCCGCTAGTCACCGAGTTGCCAGCCAACGTCACCGAAACGGGAAACGGCCATGAAACTACCTGCCCTGTTCCACGCCCGGGTCAAGAGCGTTCCCGCGCCCCGGTCGCAGCCGGATTCCGGCGCGGCCGAGCGGCCCTGCGCGCGCCCGGCGTCGGCTCACGGGCGCAGGCCGCCAGCCGCTGGCCCGCGACCCTCCGCGCCGCGGCCGGCCTCCGGCCGCGCCCTCCCGGCCCCGGCAGGCGGCGCGTCACCGGTAATCGATAGCCCATCGACGGATGGTTGGTCGCAAGCGCGCGACAGGTCGCAAGCGCACGGCCCATCACCGGCTAACGGCGGGCCACCGGCGGACGGCGCGTCGCCCAGGCCGCGCTTCGTTTCCGCGCCGGGGGCGGCGCGCACTCCGGCTCCTGTCGCCCGCAGGCCAGCCCAGCGACGTCAGTGGACGGCGCGCGCGATCATCGGCGACGAGCTGCGCATTCCGGTCCTGTGGTGTGAGTTCGGCACGTGCATCACCCGGTACACCCATCGCGACGCGCTCGGCGAACGCGACCTGCGTTACCGCGCGCTGACCGCCGGATGGCGTTTCGACGCGCTTAACCGCCTTGCCTGCCCGGACTGCGTCCAGCATGACGCCAACTTCTGGCCGCGCCGCCCGCCGGCCACGCTGCGCGCCAACATCAGCGGCTACCCCACGTAGCGTGTACGGCCCGGGCTTTGATCGCGAAAAGGGGCGTCATAGCACCCCATTCCTCGATCAAAGGGGATTCAGTTAGCCGGGACCCCGGCGACCGTACGTGCTCTTCTTTTCTCCTTCGGCCGGCCGTATTCTGACCGGGAGGAGCACATCGCAGCTGCTCAGACCTGGGATTGCATAGTCAGTTGCGGGGAGGGGTGCGATGACCGCCATTAGCTTTTCCGAGTCGGCCGGGCAGTCGGCTGACGGCCAGGACGCGCGGGAATTGCCGTTGCTGCGTGTCCTGCTGTGCGCCGCGGGCGGGGATGCGGTGCTGCGGCTCGCCGGCGAGATCGACATGACGACGGTCGGCGTCGTGACCGAGGCAATGGAGCGGTGCCTGGCCGATACGCCGGCGCGGATGACGATCGACCTGGGCGCGGTGACTTTCTGCGACTGCGCCGGGGCACGGACGCTGCGGCGGGCGGTGCGCCGGGCCGCCGCCAGCGGGGTGAGCGTCCGCCTGACGGCGCCGACCGCACCGGTCCGCCGGATCCTGAGCCTGATAGCGGCGGATGAACTGCTGGGCGCTATCGAGGCCGCCCGCGGTGCTGAAGCCGCCATGGAGACCCCGGCCGGCGGTGGCACCGCGGCCGGCGGTGGCGCCGCGGCCGTGCGCGAACTGCCCGGACCGGGTTCCGGACCGGTCCCCAGGACGTGGCCGGGCGTGCTGCCCGTGCCACCGCCCGCCCCGCCGCCGGATGCCGTGTCCGCTGCGCGCGGGGAGCTGAACCAGCGGTACGCGAGCGGCGTGGAACGGCTGCTGTGGGAGCTAGAGAAGGTACACATGCCAGATGCCGAGGCGATCCGGCGGGCGATCGTGGCGGCTGCTCACGACGAGTCCGACGGCATCGGCCCCGCGCTGGTGCTGCTCCAGGCGGCGCGGCTGGGGCTGGACCGCGTGGAGGCCCTGGCCACCGAGGTCGCGCACACGGTCGGGCTCACCGATGAGGCCCTGGCCGCGGTGCTCGGCCTGCCCAGCGCGTGCGCGGCCGCCACGTGGCGTGAGTGGCTGGCGACCCGGAGGACGCTGCCCTACGACGAACCTGCGCACCCGCGCCGTCCCGCGAGCGGCGACGCGACCGCCGCTGCGGTCCGCGCGGGCCATTGCGCCCGGCAGGCGGCGGCCCGGACCGCGCAGATCGCCCCTCGCCTGGAACGGCTCCGGTCGGCGGCGAGCGGCGAGCCGTCCGCGGACCGGCAGCAGGCGCGGTCCGCGGCGGAGAGCGCCGGGGAGGCGCGCATCTCCGCCGCCGAAGCGGCCGAGCGGGCCACCCTCGGGCTGCTGCGCGCCGCCGATGCCCTGGAACAGTCCGCGGCCAGCTACCAGCGGCTCGCCGACGCGGATGACGCCCGCGCCGGCGACCACCGGAAAGCCGCGGCCTGGTGCTGGCACACCGCGCAGGAGTACCGCGAGCTGGCCAGGGACCTGGCGGAGCGGGTCGTCGACACCTGACCGCGCCCGCGATCGGCATGGCTCACCGCGGACGGCGCGGGCTCGCCGTGAATACTTGTCGCTATGGCGGACGCAGCGGATGTCATCGTCGTCGGGAGCGGGCTGGCGGGCAGCGCCACGGCCTGGGCGGCGGCCAGGCGCGGCTTGTCGGTGCTCGTCTTCGAGGCCTTCCCGCCCGGACACGAGAACGGCAGCTCGCACGGAAGCGCCCGCATCTTCCGGCGGGTGTACGACGATCCGCTGTACGTGCGGCTCACCGGGCAGGCGGGTGAGCTGTGGCGGCAACTCGAGGACGAGTCCGGCCAGCCACTGATCCACGTGACTGGCGGCCTGGATTTCGGGGCGGCGCGGGATCTGGGGCGGCTGCACGAGACGCTCACCGCGTGCGGCGTCCGGGCCGATCTGGTGCCGCCCGCGGAAGCGCGGCGGCGCTGGCCGGGGTTCGGCTTCGACAGCCCCGTCGTTTACCAGCCCGACGCCGGCGCGCTCGACCCCGATCGCGCCATGTCCGCCATGCGCGGGCTCGCCGCCGGACACGGCGCCCGCATCCGTTTCGGCGCCCGGGTCACGGATATCGGGACGGCACCCGGCGGGGGAGCGCGTGTCCGGGTGGCCCCCGAGGACGCGGAGTTCACCGCCCCCGTGGCGGTGCTCGCGGCCGGCGCATGGCTCGAGCCGCTGATCGGGAAGCTGGTGGGCCTGCCGCCGCTCATCGTGACCCAGGAACAGGTCCTCCACCTGCCGCCGCGGGTGCCGCCCGGTGCCGCCGGCGACCCGTGGCCGGCGTTCATCTACGAGGACACGGAGACCTGCTTCTACGGCCTGCTGGGCGGCCGGGACGGCGGCATCCCCGGCGCGGTGAAGATCGGCGAGCACCACGCGGGGACGGTGACCACGGCCGGCTCCCGGACCTTCGCCATCGATCCGGGCGGTCGCCAGCGCACCCTGGACTTCGCGGCCCGGTACCTGCCCGGTCTTGATAACAGCAAGGTGGCCAGCGAGACCACGTGTCTGTACACGACCACCGGCAACCAGGACTTCATCCTCGACCGGCAGGGCCCGTTCGTCATCGCCTCGGCGTGCTCGGGTCACGGCGCCAAGTTCGCGCCGCTGCTCGGCGAGATAGTCGTCGGCCTGGTGGTCGGCGAGCCGTCGCCGGACCGCCGGTTCACGCTAGCGGCGCACCTCGCGACCGGTAGGACCGCGGGCCGCACCGGCAGGATCGCGGGCCCCGCCAGCTAAGGCGGTGCGGGCGCCGGTGTGTACGCCGGGAACCGACCCAGCACGGGCTCGTGGGCGAGTTCCTCGATGGTGTTCTTGATGTGACGTCACCTCGGCGAGCACCGGGTTGGCGGCCATGTCATGCAGGATCACGCGCACATTATCGCGTGCCAGCGCAGCGCGGGAATGCGATACGTGGTGATCTGTCCGAGCGAATCCTGTTCCTACAGTTCCAGCAGAATCGTCACGGGACCGTCGTTAACCAGCGCCACTTTCATGTCCGCGCCGAACCGGCCAGTCTCGACGTGCGCGCCGAGCGCCGCTAGCTCGTCGACGACGTTGTTCACGAGCGGCTCGGCGACCGGCCCGGGCGCGGCGTCGCTCCACGCGGGCCGCCGGCCTTTGCTCGTGTCCGCGTAGAGGGTGAACTGGCTGATCACGAGCAGCGGCGCGCCAACGTCCGAGCAGGACTTCTCGCCGTCGAGGATCCGCAGCCCCCACAGCTTGGCGGCGAGTTTCCTGGCCTTTTCGGGGGTGTCGTCGTGTGTGATCCCGACGAGGACGGCCAGCCCCGGCTCCGCGATCGCCCCGGTCACCTGCCCGTCGACGGTCACGTTCGCCTGCGTCACCCGCTGCACTACTGCCCGCATGCCGCGTGAGCCTACCGGCTACGCGGATGTCGGCTGCGTCTGAGTCAAGAACCGGCGTGAAGTAGGGGTCGGCCCGCCGCGTGGGGAGTTAGCGGCGGGATATGGCCAATTCGCGGCGGGAGGGGTCAGCTGGCGGACAGCCTGGCCTCGGTGAGGCCCGCCGCGGCGCACTGGGGGCGGCCGAGCAGCGAGATCTTGTCGTCGTGGGTGTACGCGGAGCGGCAGAACGTCTTCGCGTTCCCGCCGCAGTAGTGCAGGGTCGCCCCGCCGGTCGCGCCCGCGACGACCACGTTCACGCACCCGTTCGCCGACGGTCCGTAGTTGTCGGACCCGGCCGCGCTCCACACGCCGAGGCCGATGCCGGCGGCCGCGATCGCGACGCCCACGGAGATCAGGATCTTCTTCCCGCGCGGGGAAAGGGCCGGACCCGACAACTGGTCCGCCCCGAGGCTGGTCTTGCTGTACATCGGCCGCCTTTCACCTGAGAAGGCCATTGTAAGAGTTTCCGATAAGCGCGCGCACGGCCGTGAAAACGTCAGACCGTGGTGTTACGGTCGGCCGTAGTGCGGGGCGCGACGGAGCGTGCCGCCCGGACTCGCGACGAGGTGGGGACCATGGTTACGCGAGACAGCGTCTGGCCCGAGGGGACGCCCTGCTGGGCGGACCTCGGCGTCAGCGACATTCCGAAAGCGATCTCTTTCTACACGGCGGTGTTCGGCTGGGACCTTCCGCCGGGGCCCGCCGAGATGGGCGGCTATTCGATAGCCACCGTAGGCGGCAGGCAAGTCGCGGCCGTCGGGCCGAAGATGGCGTCCCAGGATGCCCCGAGCGCCTGGACCGTATACCTGGCGACCGACGACGCCGACGCGACCGCCGCCAAGATCACCGGCGCCGGCGGTCACCTGCTGATGGGGCCGATGGACGTCATGGACGAAGGCCGGCTCGCGGTCGCGACCGACACCACGGGCGCCGTCTTCGGCGTCTGGCAGGGGCGGACACACACGGGCTTCCGGCTGGCCAACGCGCCGGGCGCCCTTACCTGGAACGAGCACTTCGGTCGCGATTTCGAGGGCGCCAAGGCGTTCTACGCCGCGGTGTTCGGCTACGAGTACGGCGACATGAGCAGCGACCAGTTCACGTACGCGACGCTGCTGCTCGGCGGGCACGAGGTCGGCGGCATCGGCGCCTACCCGGCCGGCACGCCGGAGTCCATGCCGTCGGCGTGGAGCACCTACTTCGGCTCGACCGACACCGACAAGACGGTGCAGCGGGTGATCGAGGCCGGCGGTTCGGTGGTGCGCCAGCCGGCCGACAGCCCGTACGGCCGGATCGCGGTGGTCGCCGACGACCAGGGCGCGTCGTTCAGCGTGATCTCGGTGGCCGCCGGGTAATCCGCTCCGGCTAGCGGGGGAACACGGTCCCGTCGAAGATCTTGCGCGCGGTCCGGACGACGCCGGAGCGCAAGACCTTCGGCGGGCTGGCCGCCGTGTCCAGCTTCACTTCCACCTGCAGCGCCCCGCTGGGATGCTCAATGCTCAGCCGGCTGCCCGCCGGGGCGGCCGCCATGTCGCTGCCGACGGCGCCCGGTACCACGACCGCCATGCCGACGCTCACCGCGCCGAGCACGCCGATCGACTCGTGCACCCGCACGGGGATGAACGTGCGCGTGCTGATCGTGCCGCCGTGCCGCGGGGGAGCGACCAGCGATATCTTCGGCACGGTGGTGCCGCTGACGTCGCCGAGACCCATCGCCTTGCCCGCCTCCAGGCGGAGCGACTGGACCTTCGCCTTGAGGTCGTCGTCGGCCTCGAGTTCGGCGACCGCCTCATAGCCGGTCTTGCCCAGGCTGGCCGCCGCCACCACGACCACCGGCATCCCGTTATCCACGCAGGTCACCGGGATGCCGCCGAACTCGTCGGTGACGTTCCCGGTGGGGAACACCCGCGCGTCGTCACCGCCGTCGTCCTCGAACTCCAGGATGACCGGAGCCCCGGTGCCGGGTACACCGTCGATCGCGGCGTCGCCCCGGTACGCCGGCTTGCTGCCCGGCGTGGGAAACGTCGCGGTCACGAGGCTACCCGTGTTGACCATGCGGATGCGGACGCTCGTCTCGCCGTCGCGCGCCGCGACGAGGCCGCGCTCGACCGCGAACGGGCCGATGCCGGCCAGGATGTTTCCGCAGTTCTGCTTGTCGGTGACGACCGGCTCGTCGACGACGACCTGGAGGAACAGGTAGTCAACGTCGGCAACCGGCACCGCCGACGGCGAGACGACGGCGACCTTAGACGTCAGCGGGTGCCCGCCGCCGACCCCGTCGATCTGCCGTGGGTCGGGACTGCCCATGACCCGCAACAGCACGTCGTCGCGCCGCGCCGGGTCGGCAGGCAGCTCATCGGCGAGGAAGTAGGCACCCTTCGACGTCCCGCCGCGCATCAGCATGCAGCGGATACCGTCGAGAGACCAGGGTTCGTTAAGGACCATTACTGGGTTTCTCAGGCGCGGCGGGCGTACTCAGCGGCTGTGATGTATTCGACGTTGGCCAGCTTGGGCCGCAGCCCGTACATGTCGAGACCCAGCAGGCCCGCGGCGAGATCCTTCCGGCTCTCTTCCTCCTTGCGCAGGCGCGCCTCGGACGCCTCGACGGCGTTGGCCACGTCGACGCGGGGAACGACGCAGACGCCGTCGTCGTCGGCGACGATCGCGTCGCCGGGCCTGATCGTCTGGCCGCCGATCACGACCGGGGTGTTGACCGCGCCCGGCGTCTCCTTCACCGTGCCCTGCGCGCTGACGTGAGCGGTCCAGGCCGGGAAGTTCATCTCGCGCAGCTCCCTGGTGTCGCGCAGGCCAGCGGCCATGACGATGCCGCGGACGCCGCGCGCCTGCAGGGACGTGGCGATCAGCTCGCCGAAGAACCCGTCGCTGCTCGGCGACGTGGTCGTGACCACGATGATGTCGCCGTCCTTCGCCTGCTCGACGGCGACGTGCAGCATGAGGTTGTCGCCCGGCCAGCAGACCACGGTCAGCGCGGTGCCGGCGACACGCCGGTCGGCCTGGATCGGCCGGATGGCCGGGCCGAGGTAGCCGCGGCGGCCGATGGCCTCGTGCACGGTCGCGGTGCCGTAGTCCGCCAGCTTGTCGACCACGGCGAGGTCGGCGCGCGGCGGGTCGGTGACGACGACGTTCAGCATGGTGCGTTAGTCCTCTCGTTGGTGTGCGTTAACGCCGGCCAGCCGCTCGCAGCGCACTGATCACGCTACTCAGGTGCGCTCGGGTCGCCTTGTCGGCGGCGTCTGGGTCGCGGCGGGTGATTCCGTCGATGATCGCCAGGTGCTCACCGAGTGACTCCCCGGGCCGGCCCGGGCGCAGCGCGAGCTGGAACTGCTGCCGGACAAGCTGGGCGTTCAGCCGGTCAAGCAGCGTGACGGCGACGGTCTGGCCGGATATGAGGCGGACGGTCCGGTGGAGTTCCTGGTTGGCTTCCGAGTACTTGAGCGGGTCTTCGTCGCTGACGCAGCGCCGGAGCCGGCCGCCGATTTCCCGCAGGTGGTCGAGCTGCTTGCCGGTGGCGTGCTCCGCGGCCTTGACGGCGCACAGCGCCTCGAGAGCCATGCGGCATTCGGTGATGGCGACCGCTTCTTCGGTGCTGACGACGCGGACGCGCGCGCCCTTGTTAGGCACCCGCTCGACGAGGCCGTCCGCGGTGAGGCCGATGAGCGCGGCCCGCAAGCTGGCCCGCGTGACGTGCAGCCGCCCCGCCAGCTCCTCTTCAACGAGCCGCTGGCCCGGTGCGACATCCCCCGTGAGTATGGCCCGCCGGAGCGCGCTGATGGCGTGTGCCCGCGCCGGTTCCCCTGCTTGGGGGCTATCCGCCCGGCGCCCGCCAGGCTGAGGTCTGGGCATGTTCGCGAGGCTAACGATATTCCGGGCAAATTGTCAACAATCTAGCGGCGACGTGGCCTGGGGGCTTTGCCGCATTTGTCGTGTGGCCACAAAAAACGAGTGCGGCCTGCGGGCCACAGGCGGAACCAGGCCGTCCGTGGAGAGCGGATCGGATACCTGCCGGCCGAGGACCGATCGTGCTTTCGCTGGTTGATACCGCCGGGTAACCTTGCGCCGCCCACCGGGACGCGCGGATACTTGATGGCACTATGTTACGTCTGGCTAACCTTATGATGTCTTGCCCAGCAAACCTGCGCACGCCCCGCTGCCCCGCGCAATGGCACGACGGGAAGCATTGACCCATATGGGCTGGAATACCACTGCGGACTTGGACAAGTTCCTCGTGGCCGCCGACGGGTACCTGCGCGCGCGTGCTGCCGAGAACATCGTGCTGCTCTCGGCTGCGCAAGACGCCATGAACGGCAAGCGCGGCCGCGACGGCGATCAGCTGTACGGGTGGTGGGAACCGCCGGACGGAACCGGGCCGCGCGGCGCGTTCTTGCACCATCCGTTCCGTCCGCTGCTGCTCGCGGGCAACGCCCCGGAAACCTCCGCCGCCCTGGCCGGGCCGCTCGCGCGCGCCAAGCGCGTCGTCTCGGGCGTGGACGCGCCGGCCCCGGCCGCCGACGCGTTCGCGGCGGCGTGGAGCCAGCGGGTGGGCATGGCCGTCCGGGTCCACCGCAGCAGCCAGGTCTACCGGCTCGCCGATACGCTGCAGGGCATCGAGGGCCCGCAAGGCAGGGCGCGTCCCGCCACCGTGGCGGACCGCGGGTTGCTGGTGGAGTGGCTGCGGGCGTTCGGGACCGAGGTCGGGGATCTGGCCGTGCTGCCCGAGGAGTCCGCCGACGACCTGCTCGGCTACGGCGGCGCGGTGCTGTGGGAAGTGGACGGCTCGCCGGTGTCGATGGCGATCGTGACCCGTCCGCTAGCGGGCGTCGTCCGGGTCAGCACGGTGTACAGCCCGCCGGAGCAGCGCGGCCGCGGATACGCGGTCGCGGTGATCATCGCGGTCAGCCGGGCCGCGCTGATCGGCCGGGCGCGCGAGGTCGTGGTGATCACTGACCGGGCCAGGCCGCTGCGGTGGGCCGCCCGCCTGGGGTTCGAGATGATCGGGGACCGGGCGGTGCTGTCCTTCGGCCTGCCGTCGGGGCCGATGCCGCGGCTGAGCGGCCCGCTGCCCTGGATCAGGTGAGCTGCCGGCTCCGCCGCGGCTTTCACTCGTCAGGACGCCGCGGTCACCGTGACGTTGGCGCCGTTCTCGCGCGAGGCCGCGCCCATCGTCGCGGTGGCGTGCACCACGTTCGTGGCGTTAGGCGCGTACGACGGCGGCGTCACCGTGAACTTGGCGGTCACGGACTGCCAAGGGGCCACGGTGCCGAACACGACCCGCCCGTCCGGGTGCGCGCGCCAGCCTTGCGGTAGCTGGAGCGCGAGCCGGACGCCGTGCAGCATCTGGTCCCCGCCGGCGCTGAGCTTCACGGTCACGGACGCCGAGGCCCCGGCCGTCACCGACGACGGCGCCGTCACGCTCACGTGCCGGTCACCCGGGGTGGCGGTGACGCCGAACGAGCCGCGCAGCGGCAGGTTCCCCAGCGCCGACGAGTCGCCCACGTACACCCGGTAGGTGCCCGGGGTCTGCGTCCAGCCGTTCGCGCTGTCGCTCCACCAGGACAGCTGCGCGGGCGTGACGGTGAACGACACCCGTGCCGACCTGCCCGGGGCCAGCGTCACCCGCTTGTACCCCTGGAGCTGACGCGGCGGCTCGCCGGTGGACGCCGGGTCGCCGATGTACAGCTGGGCGACGTCGCTGCCCGTCCTTGAACCGGTGTTCGTGACCTTGGCGGACATCCTGACGTCGCCGGTGCCCGTCACCCACGGCCGGTCGATCCGCAGGTCGCTGAACCGGAACGACGTGTACGACAGCCCGTACCCGAACGGGAACAGCGGGTCACGTCCTTGGCGTCGTACCACCGGTAGCCGACGTCGACGCCCTCGCTGTACCGCACGGTCTTGCCGTTGCCCGGGAACTCCGCGGTGGTAGAGGCGGGAACCTGGCTGAGCGACACCGGGAATGTCACCGGCAGGTGACCGCTCGGGCTGGCCTGACCGAAGAGGACGCTCGCCAGCGCCGTGCCGCTCGTCTGCCCTGGGTACCAGGCGTCGACCACGGCCGCCACATGGCCGAGCCACGGCATCGCGACCGGCGCGCCCGCGTTGATCACCACGACCGTGTCCGGGTTGGCCCTGGCCACGGCCTGGATGAGCTGGTTCTGCGCCGACGGCAGGTTCAGCGACGGCCGGTCGGTCGCCTCCGACTCGGTGTCGTCGGACACGACCACCACCGCGGTCTTCGCCGCCTTCGCCGCCGCGGCCGCGGCGTTGATGTCCGGCGCCAGCGCCGACGGGGTCGCCCAGGCCACCTTGGACGACGCGCCGCTGATCGCCAGCGCGTACCGCACGCCCTTGACCAGATGCACGCTTACCGAGTACGTGCTGACCGGCGGCGTGCCCGGGTCGTCGATCAGGTGCTTGCCGTTGAGGCTGAGATAGGTGGACGTGTAGCAGCCGCACGGGTTAGTGACCGCGAGCACGTAGGTGCCGGTCTCCGGCGCGGTCAGCGTGCCCGAGTAGTTGCCGCCGTACGGGGTGCCCTTCGACGGGTAGGCGGGGGACAGGTTCGCGGCCGGGATGGCCGGCAGCGACGTGTCGGTGGGCAGGCCCTGGGTGTAGGTCGCGCCCGGGTCGTCCGCCTTGATGCCCGCCAGCGGGGTGACGGAGCCGGACGGGATCACGTACGCGCTGCCGCCGCCCGCGTATGTGGGGGAGGCCGACGCGGACGGGCCGATCACGGCGACCGAGTCGTTGCCGCGCAGCGGCAGCGCCTTGTGCTCGTTGCGCAGCAGCGTCGTGCCGTCGGCGGCGACCTGGTCGGCGACGCTCACATGCGCCGGCGTGGTCACCGTGTCACCCGTCGAGCCGGCGCGCGGCTGGCTGAACAGCTTGTAGTCGAACATCTCGGTCAGCACGCGCTGCACCATCGTGTTGATCACGCTGACCGGGTACGTGCCGTTCTCGATGTTGGTCTCGAGCGGCGTGCCGTAGTACGTGTTCTCGGGCTGCTCCTGGTCGGTGCCGTCAAGGGCGCCGTCGACGCCGTGCAGGGCGCCGTAGTCCGACATGACGAAGCCCTGGAAGCCCCATTCGTCGCGCAGCACGGTGGTCTCAAGGTAGCTGTTATTGCAGCTGGCGTTGCCGTTCACGTAGGAGTAGGCGCACATCACGCTGGCCGCGTTGGCCTTGGTGACCGCGTCGTAGAACGACGGCATGTAGATCTCGTGCAGCGCCCGGTTGCTGATGATGACATTGTCAGCGGGGGAGTTGCGGTACGTCTCCTGGTTATACGCGTCGTAGTGCTTGACCTGGTCCTGCACGTCCTGGCTCTGGATGCCGTCGATCTCCGGCACGTCGAGCGAGCCGTTCAGGTACGGGTCCTCGGACAACGACTCGAACGAGCGGCCCCAGCGCGGGTCCCGGTCGATGTTGACGGTCGGGCCGAGGTTGGCGCTCGCGCCCTTGCCCGCTTCCTCGGCGCCGATCACGGTGCCGTACCGCTTCGCGAGCGACGGGTCCCATGTGGCGGCGAGCCCGACGCCGGCCGGCAACTGGGTGACACCGGTCAAGCCGTCGGCGACGCCGGCCGGCCCGTCCTCAAGGCCGACCGCGGGGATGCACAGCGAAGGGATCGCGGGCGTGTAGAACACGTAGGGATTGGACGAGCCGTGGCCCTCGACCATGCTGATCTTGTCATCCAGCGTCATCTTGCTGATGAGCTGGGAAACGCGCTGGCTGACAGGGGCCTTGGACGTGACCCAGGGGCATGACGAGCTTGTCTGCGCGGCGGTCGTCGCGACGGTCGTTGCGACGCCGGCCCGGACCGTGCCGGCCTGCGCCGCGCCAGCGGCCGGCAGCGCGATGAGACCCGCTAGGACGGCGGCGCCCCCCGCTAGAAACTGCCATCTACCGTGATTTCGGAAATGTCGGACAGAGCCGCTTCTGGGCATAGACCCACCTCCGAAGCTGTACCGGCTGCTTTCCCCGCTCCCATGGGCGAAAAGCGCTGGACAGCACGCTACTCCACATTTACCGGCATTCAAGTAACCTGAACGAGATGATCTGACTCCCCCCAACGCGCTCCTTTCGCCCGCATGGTCGGCGCCCATTCCTCGGTCTCGCAGGGCCGCCACGGCCCGTTGCCGCCGGCGGTTATCGCTAGCCGGCCGCGCCGGCTGCTGCTGGCTCTTGCTTGCGCCGCGGCGTCCCCTTGCGGAACGCGGTCGTGATCCGCCCCCCGGGCAGTTGGCGCTGCTGTTGTCGGTCGAACTGCTCAGCCGTGCTTTGAAACGGCACCGTTTTCAAGCCGCCACATTTCATAGTTTCCGCATTCTGCCGTGACCTCGGCCGTCGACTGAGCCGCGGTGAAGAAGTCGTCGACCACCGGCGAGGTGCGCGTTGCCGCCATGGCGAGGCACACCTGGTCGGGTGCCAGATCCGGGACGGGCACGTAGCTGATGTCCGGATGTGAGTAGAACACGGTTGCCGAACGGGCCAGGAACGAGATGCCCCGGCCGGCCGCGACGTGCTCGAGCGTCTCGTCCACCCCGCGCACCAGGTACCCCGCGTTAGGGTGCGGGCGCCTGGTGGGCTGCGTGCTCGTGTCGCCATGCCAGACCAGCGGCTCGCCGGCCAGGTCGGCCTCGGTGACCTGATCCTTGCCGGCCAGCCGGTGGCCGGCGGG
>DASZKN010000111.1:0-6487 GCA_035552855.1 Trebonia sp.
GCCAGGTACGGCAGCGCCCGCCAGCCCTCGCTCACCCGCAGCGATCCGTCGCGCTCCGAGGCGGTGCAACGGGCCAGATCCAGCCGCAGCGCCGCCCGGGCCCGGGCGAGCCAGTCGTCGTGTCCGGTGTGCTCGTACAGGCGCACGAAGAACAGGGCGGCGCCGGACGCGCCGCGCATCAGCCCGGCGTGGCCGAACGGCTCGCCGGCGGCCCCGGCCGGGGCCTCGGCGCCGCCGGGGCGGGCCGCGTCCTGCTGGGCGAGCAGTTCCACGGCCAGGCGCCCGGCCTCCAGTGCGGCGCCGCGCAGCGCGGCGTCGCCGGTGCGTTCGGCGAAGTGCAGCAGGTTGAGGCCCACCCCGGACAGGCCCTCGGCGAGGTCGGGGCCGAGGCGCTGCCAGCGCTCGTCCAGGGCGAGGGCGATCAGCCGGTGCGCGGGCTCGTGGTGCCCGAGCAGGTCCAGGACGTAGGCGAGGCCGTGCACGCCGTCGTAGAAACCGAGCCGGGCATCGGCCGGCGGGGCGTCGGCGCCGCGCAGCAGCCAGTGCTCGTATTCGTCGGGGATGCTCGCGCCGGTGGCGTGCAGGGCGTAGAGGACGCCGGCGGCGCCGTGCGCGATGCCGAGTCCGGCGCCCGGGTGCGCGAACTGGCGGATGTCGCCGGGAAAGAGCCGGTCGGCGCGTTCCGGGGACGCGGCCAGCGCGATGGCCTCGGTGACCGAGGCGCGCAGCGCGGCCCAGTCGGCGCGGGCGAGCGGCGCGTCCACGGCAGGCGGCGCGGTGCGCGGCGCGTCGCCGGGCACGGGAGGTATCCGCCCGCGCTGCCCGGCCCCTCGCGCCCGACCGCCCTGACCGTCTCGACTGCCTTGACCGTCTCGACCGCCTTGACCGGCCGGTCCGGCCTGCTCGGCCGCGCCGATCGTGGCGAGCGCCTCGTCGAGGAACGCATCCGGGACGTCGGGGAACTCCCCGCGCACCGCGTCGGCCAGCGCCGCCGCGCGCGAACGGTCGAGCGGCAGCAACGCCGTGAGCGGCAGGAACAAAGCCAGGCGCAGACAGGCGAGCGCGTAGCGGTCCACCTCGACCCCGGCCAGTTCGCGCGGCGCCTGGAAGGCGCGGGCGGCCAGCAGCTGCCGGCCGCACTCGCCGATCGGGGCGGCGACCTCGAAGTCGATCAGGGTGAGCGTGTCGTCGGGCCGGACCATGATGTTGAACAGGTGCAGGTCGTTGAACACGACGCCGCGCCCGTGCAGGGCGTCGATCGCGGCCTCGACCTTCTCGGCGATCCCGAGCGCCCAGGCGGTGTAGTCGCGCAGCACCTCGGGCCGCCGGTCGCGCCCGATCAGCGGGTAGCGCTCGCTGAACAGCGTGTTGAGGGTGCGGCCCTCGATGTGCTCGAGCACCAGGAACCGGTGCTCGCCGGCCTGCACCCAGTCGAGCACCTCGGGCCCTGCGCCGCTGCCCGCGGCGAGCCTGAGCGCGTCGCGTTCGCTCTCGAGCCGGGCGAGCGCGTCGCGGCCGTCGCCGAGCAGCCCGGCGTGCGGGCGCGCCTCCTTGAGCACGACGGTGGCGCCGGTGCGGGTGTCGCGGCCCTGATAGACGCCGCCGCCGTTGGAGAAGTGCAGCGCGCGCTCGATCCGGTAGGGCAGGTCGGCGACGGTCGCGGCGGCCCGCGCGGCCAGGTGCGGGGCGAGGAAGCCGGGCAGTTGCACCCACGCGGGCGGCGCGAAGACCGGAGCGCGCCGGTCCGGCACCAAGGTCCCGTCCGGATCGACGATCGCCGGGACGGTCTCGCCGGCCGCGTCCAGACATCGACGCGGGGCGAAACCGCCGTAGCGCACGTACAGCGGGCCCGCGCCGTAACGCAGATCGCTGAGGATGTAGGGGCCCGGCTGGCCGGCGAGCACCTCGTCGAGCTGCTTGAGGCTCGCCTCGAGCTCCGCCTCGTCGGCGGGGTAGAGGGTGGCGAACTTCCCGGAGGAACCGCGCTCGGCGTATTTCGAGTTGCGCAGGAACAGCATCGCGCCGGAACGCAGGTGCTTGAACGGCAGACCGGCCGGGACGCAGTGGGCGTAGAGGGCATCGAGCACGGCGGCCGCGTTGCCCGGGGTCGCCGACACGTGGATCTTCCAGCCCTGATCCGGCAGCCGGTGCCGGTCCGGCAGCAGCCGCCACCAGTCACCGGTCGAACCCGCGCTCCAGCCGTCCGGCGCCGGACGGCGGGTGTGCGCGAAGGCGGGCGCCAGATCCTCGCGGGCGGCCGGGTGATCGTAGAAGAGCGGATCGGCCAGACAGTACGCCTCGTACCGCTTGTCCATGCTTCGTCGTCCTCCCCTGACTCGAAACCGGTTGCGCCCGCTTGGCATCCGCGGCGGCCGCCGGCCGTGCTCGCCGGTGCCTGGTGCGGAAGCTATCCCAGCCGGTGAGCGCCGCCCAAGACAGCGCACCGCGGCCGAGTGCGCCCCTGACCAGGCGTATGGCGCGTCCGGCGGCGTGCACGCGCGGTGTGCGGCGCCGGACGCGCGGCGCCCGCGTCGCGGCCCTGACCGGCGGCTGGTGTGGTACCACAGCCGGGCGCCGGACTCGCGCGGCCGTTCGGGACTCGACCGCGCGCGCCGACCACCCGAACCCCGGCCGAGGACGCTGCGGGCGCGCGCCGCGGCCGTGCGCGATCGTCTGGCCGCCGCCAGGGCGGGCGGCGGGCAGACGGCGAGATCACTTCTCGGGCGAAGGGCCTGTCGGCTCGGGCGAAGGGCTTGTGGCGGCGCCGGACCCGCGCCGCACACCGCGCGTGCGCGCCGCCGGACGCCGCTCGACGCCGAGGCGGATCCGGGCCGAGGCGCGGGCCCGGACCCGGGCCCGGACCCGGACCGCGCGTCTCACGCGGCGGGTTCGGCGCTCCACTGCACCAGCGGCGGCACCAGCCGCGCGGCGACCGGATGCCCCTTCGCGTCGGTCAGCGTCAGCCGCGCCCGCAGCTGCCCGTGCTCGACCGCCTGCGCCAGCAGCGTCGGGGAGACCGCGTCCAGCATCAGCTTCCCGCGGCGGAACGTCTTCGCCGCGCCGTCGCCGTCGATCGTCACCCAGGAGAGGTAGACGAACGGGCCGCCCAGCCGGTTCTGGATGTACGGGCCCGCGAGCACGAGGCCGTCCTCGCCGGTCGAGACCGTGCACGGCAGCGACCAGGAGACCCGCTGCGCGTCGCCGGGCTGCGGGTCGAGCAGGTCGGCGGGCCTGTCCCTGCGCTGGACCGCCACGTGGACGGCGTCGTACCCGGGGAACTCGCCGTCCGGGGCGCAGCTGCGACCCGGCAGGTCGGTTCCGATGATCCGCAGCACGATCCCGCTGCCGCGCGTGGCCATGGCGCCTCCCGCTGCCTCACTTGCCTCGCCGCCCGGCGTCCGATGTCCGGCGTCTGGTGTCCGGGCCGATCGGCCGGCACCGGCCGATCCCGGGCCCATGATCCGATGCTAGCCGCCCGCGCCCCACCTCGCGGTCCGGCGGGAAAACCCCCGGTCAACGGGCCGGGCCGCCCGCGTTGCCAGGCCGTCACCAGGGCAGCGGCCCCTCGAGGTCCGTGTACGTCCCGGTCGGCCCGTCCGGCGCCACCTGCGCCATCCGCACGATCACCTCCGCGCCCTGCTGCACGGACTGCACGCCGGTGCCGCCGTTGAGGTCGGTGTTCGTGAAGCCCGGCTCGACCGCGTTGATCCGCATCCCCGGAAACGCCTTCGCGTACTGCAGCATCACCATGTTCACCGCGGCCTTCGAGGCCGGGTAGGCCACGCCCGGGTAGCCGTAGGCCGGGGTGCCGGGCTCGGACAGGCGGGTGAGCGAGCCGAGCCCGCTGGAGAGGAACACGATGACCGGCGCCGCCGAACGCTGCAGCAGCGGCAGGAACGCGTGCGTGACCCGCACCGCGCCGAACACGTTCGTCTCGAACATCGCGCTCATCTCCGCGGCCGTGACCTCGGCCGCGCCGATGATGCCGTTGCCCTCGGTGCGCCGCTCGACGCCGGCGTTGTTGACGAGCACGTCGAGCCCGCCCGCCGCCTCGATCCGGCGCGCCGCGGCGGTCACGGACGCCTCGTCGGTGACATCCAGCTGCACGAAGCGCGCGCCGAGCTGCGCCGCGGCCTTCTCGCCCCGCTCAGTGCTGCGCGCGCCGAGGTAGACGGTGTGCCCGGCCTCGACGAGCCGTCGGGCACTCTCGTAGCCGAGGCCCTTGTTCGCTCCGGTGATCAATGTCGTCGTCATGCCTCCAGCGTGCGCCCACCGGCGCGCGGCAGCCAGCGCCCCGGATGTCCTAGGACTGCCCGTACCAGGTAGGGCGCGCGGGTTCGGGGCAGACTTGGGGCATGGCGAGCGCGGAATTCGGCAAGACGGTGCGCCGATGGCGCGAGCGCACGATGCCGCAGGCGGCAGGACTGCCGGCCGGCGGCCGACGCCGCGCGCCCGGACTGCGCCGGGAGGAGCTCGCGCAACTGGCCGGGATCTCCATGGACTACCTCACCCGGCTCGAGCAGGGCCGCGCCGCCAACCCCTCGGCGCAGGTCGTCGAGGCGCTCGCGCGGGCGCTGCGGCTCGGCGAGGAGGAACGCGCCCACCTCTTCCGGCTCGCCGGACTCGCCGAACCGGGCCCGGAGACCGTCCCCGAGCACATTCCGCCGAGCGTGCAGCGGATGCTCGACCGGCTCGCCGGCACCCCCGTAGCCGTCTACGACGCGACCTGGACGCTGCTGACCGCGAACCAGCCCTACGCCGCGCTGATGGGCGACCCCTCCGGCTGGCGCGGCCTCGAACGCAACGGCGTGTGGCGCAACTTCATCGGACCGGGCAGCAGATCCCGGATGACCGGGCAGGCGCGCCGCGAGTTCGACGCCACCCAGGTCGCGGACCTGCGTGCGGTCGCGGACCGCTACCCGCGCGACCCGCGGCTGCGCCGCCTGGTGGCCGAACTGCGCGCCGGCAGCGAGAAGTTCCGCACCCTGTGGGACGAAGGCGCGGTCGGCCGCCACGCCTCCGCGCGCAAGACGATCGAGCACCCGCAGGTCGGGCTCGTCCACCTGGACTGCGACATCCTCACCGTCGAGGGCAGCGACATCCGGCTGATGGTCTTCACCGCCCAGCCCGAGACCGAGGACGCCGAACGGCTCGCGCTGCTCACCGTCCTCGGCACCCAGCCCTTCGAGCACGCCGCAGACTGACCCGCCCCGCTGATCTGCTGCCTGCTGATCTGCTGCCCCGCTGACCTGCGCCGTCTGGGTCGGGGTCGGCCCACGCACCGGAGCAGCCGGCCGGCCCGGATCAGGCATCGTCCGGCTCAGCGGCCGTCCGGCTCAGGCCCCGACGTACTGCGCGAGGTGCTGCCCGGTCAGGGTGGAGCGGCCGGCGACGAGATCGGCGGGCGTACCCTCGAACACCACCCGGCCGCCGTCGTGCCCCGCACCGGGACCGAGGTCGATGATCCAGTCGGCGTGCGCCATGACCGCCTGGTGGTGCTCGATCACGATGACCGACTTCCCGGACTCCACGATCCGGTCGAGCAGCCCGAGCAGCTGCTCGACGTCCGCGAGGTGCAGGCCGGTGGTCGGCTCGTCGAGGGCGTAGATGCCGCCCTTCTCGGCCATGCGGGCGGCGAGCTTGAGCCGCTGCCGCTCGCCGCCGGAAAGGGTGGTAAGCGGCTGGCCGAGGGCGAGGTAGCCGAGCCCGACCTCGGCGAGCCGGTCGAGGATGGCGTGCGCGCCCGGCGTGCGCGCCTCGCCGGCGCCGAAGAACTCCTCGGCCTCGGTCACCGGCATCGCGAGCACCTCGCTGATGTCGCGGCCGCCGAGGTGGTGGTCCAGGACCGATGCCTGGAACCGCTTCCCCTCGCAGTCCTCGCAGGTGGCGGCGACGCCGGCCATCATCGCCAGGTCGGTGTAGATCACCCCGGCCCCGTTGCAGGTGGGGCAGGCGCCCTCGGAGTTGGCGCTGAACAGCGCCGGCTTCACGGCGTTGGCCTGGGCAAACGCCTTGCGGATCGGGTCGAGCAGTCCGCTGTACGTCGCCGGGTTGCTCCGTCGCGAGCCGCGGATCGCGCTCTGGTCGATCGACACCACACCCGCGCCGGCGGGGATCGACCCGTCCACCAGCGAGCTCTTGCCGGAACCGGCGACGCCGGTGACGACGACGAGCACCCCGAGCGGGATGTCGACGTCGACGTCGCGCAGGTTGTGCGACGTCGCGCCGCGGATCTCCAGCGTGCCGGTGGGCGTCCGCACCGTCTCCTTGAGGGCGGCCCGGTCGTCGAGATGGCGGCCGGTGACGGTGCCGCTGGCCCGCAGCTCCTCGACGGTGCCCTCGAAGCAGACGGTGCCGCCCGCCGTACCGGCGCCGGGGCCGAGGTCGACCGCGTGGTCGGCGATGGCGATCGTCTCAGGATCGTGCTCGACGACCAGCACCGTGTTGCCCTTGTCGCGCAGTTGCAGCAGCAGCTCGTTCATCCGCT
>DASZKN010000112.1:0-14091 GCA_035552855.1 Trebonia sp.
CCCCCCCACGCCGCCGTTTCAAGCCTGGCCGCTCAAGCCCGGCCGCGAACTCGATAGGGTCGCAGTCGTGGACGAATCGCGCACCGGGAGCCTGCACCACGTCGAGCTGTGGGTGCCGGATCTCAACCGGGCCAGGGAACACTGGGGATGGCTGCTCGGGCGGCTCGGCTACGAGCAGTTCCAGGACTGGCCCGCCGGGCGAAGCTGGCGGCTGGGCGACACGTACCTCGTCGTCGAGCAGTCGCCGGCGATGTCGGCCGCCGGGCACGACCGCATGCGCCCTGGCCTGAACCACATCGCGTTCGACGCGGGGAGCCGGGCGGATGTCGACGCGCTCGCCGAGGAGGCGCCGCGGCGCGGCTGGACGCTGCTGTTCCCGGCGAAGCACCCGTTCGCGGGCGGCCCGGACCACTATGCCGCCTACCTCGCGAGCGCGGACGGCTTCGAGGTGGAGCTAGTCGCGGCGGGGGAGTGATTCAAGACCGGAGGAGCCGCCGTCAGCCCGCGGTGCCGCCGGCGATCTCGTACGACCACACCTCGCTGTGCACGCCGACCGGCTTCGGTGCGTCGCCGCCGGCCCGTTCGGCCGCCGAGCGGTGGCCGTGCGCGAACGCGGGTGAGGAGAGCCACGCCTGGAACGCCTCCTCGTCGCGCCAGCGGGTCACCACGAGCCATACGTTTCGGTCATCGGCCGGCTTGAGCAGCTCGAATCCCTCGAAGCCGTCGGTGTTGTCCACCGCCCCGGCGCGGGCGGCGAACCGGTGCGCCAGCTCGTCGCCGCTCTCGGCGGGCACGGTGATCGCGTTGATCTTCACGACAGTCATGTCACGTAATCATGCCAAGCCCGTGACGGCGAGTTCATGGCGGGCCAGGAACTCGAACCGTCATAACACTGGGTGCTCACCGGCTACTTTCTGCTAGCTTCATGCGGGCAAGGAGCGGCCGAGTCCGCGGCCGGCCAGCCGTCATCGTCATCGGAGCAACATGAGCGTGCCGGGGCTTCGCTCGCGCCCGGAAAAGCGAGCGGGAGATGCCGTCTGGGCGCGGCGCCTCCCGACGGGCCTCCCGGCGCGCTGGCGCCGAGCGGTCGTCGCCGGGGGCTGGGCGCTGGCCGCGATCGGCGGGTTCATCGTCTATTTCCGGCTGGCGCGCACCAGGGCCGTCAATTCCGACGGTGCTTCCCAGGCGCTGCAGGCGTGGGACCTGCTGCACGGCAACGTGCTGCTCCACGGCTGGGTGCTTAGCGACGTCTCGTTCTACACCACCGAAATCCCCGAGTACGCGCTCGTCGAAATCGTGCGCGGGCTCGGCCCGGATGTGGTGCCCGTGGCCGCGGCCGCCACCTACACCCTCGCCGTGCTGTTCGCCGCCGCGCTTGCGAAGGGCAAGGCGACCGGCCGGGCGGCGGCGGTCCGGATCCTGCTCGCCGCCGGGATCATGCTCGCGCCGCAACTTGGCGCGGGCACGAACGTGCTGCTGTCGTCGCCGGATCACATCGGAACGTCGGTCCCCGTGCTGCTGACCTGGCTCATCCTCGACCGCGCCCGGCCGCGCTGGCACGTGCCGGTCATCACGTCCGTGCTCCTGGCCTGGGCGCTGGTCGCGGACGAACTGGTGCTGCTGATCGCGATCGTGCCGTTGATCGCGGTGTGCGCGGTTCGCGTTGGCCAGGGGGTGCTCACGCGCCGTCAGGACGCGACGGATCAGCGCGGCACCGGCTGGCGGGAGCGGGTACGGGCGCGGTGGTACGAACTCGCGCTGGCCGCGGGCGCCGTCGTGGCCGGCGGGGCGGGGGAGGAAGCTCCGCGTCTCCTGTACGCGATCGGCGGCTATCACGTGAAGCCGGTCAATTCCGGGCTAGCGCCGGCGGCGGTGATCCTCCGCCACAACCTGGCCATGACTGGCCGGGGCTTCGCGCTGCTCGGCGGTGCGTACTACCCGGGCCTTCCGGCCGGCGGCGGCACGTGGTTCGTGCTGCTGCACGTCGTCGGCGTCGCGCTGGCCGGGTGCGCCGTGCTGGTGACCGCGTGGCGGTTCTTCCGCGGCGCGGACCTGATGTCCCAGTTGCTGGTGACGGGGATCGTCGTGGACACGGCGGCTTACGCCCTCGGAACGCACGCGACGATCCTGGCGAACACTCGCGAGATCGCGCCGGTGCTGCCGTTCGCAGCGGCGCTGGCGGGCCGCCGGCTTCCCGGCCTCCTGCGCGGACGTTCGCGCGTCCGCTGGCTGACCGCCGCGGTACTCGGCGTCGTGCTGGCGGGCTACCTGGCCGGCCTCGGTCTCGAGCTCACCGCCCGTGCCGTCCCGCCGCAGAACGCCCGGCTCACCGCGTGGCTCGAGCGGCACCGGCTCGGCACCGGGCTTTCCGGCTACTGGCAGGCGAATGTCGTCACCCAGACGAGCGGCGGCGCGGCCGCCATCCGCACGGTCCAGGTCTACCGGGGCAGACTGGCCGGCTACGCCGCCAGCAACTACCAGCGCCAGTGGTACTCAGCCGCGCGGTCCGCCGCGCACTTCGTCGTGCTCGCCCCTGACGTGCCCGGATACGGCGGGTTCGAGTACCGCGAGGCCGTCGTCGCCGCGTTCGGCGCACCCGCCCGCACCTACGACGTCGGCCCCTACAAGATCCTCTGGTGGCCGCGCAACCTGCTGACCCGCCTCCGGCGCTAAGCCGGCACCGATCCTAAGCCGGCACCGATCCTAAGCCGGCACCGATAGCGACAGCCCGAACTGGCCGCCGGGATCCGTCCACCACGACCGCATCGCGAAGCCCGCCTTGACCAGTTCGGCGGCCACCCCGGACTGGCGGAACTTCGCCGATACCTCCGTGCGCATCTCCTCGCCCGCCGCGAACCGCACCGTCAGCCCGACACCCGGTACCCGCACCTCCTGCGCCACCGCCGAACGCAGCCGCATCTCGATCCATTCCGACTCCGCGTTCCACGCGGCGACGTGGTCGAACGAGTCGATGTCGAAGTCGGCCCCGAGCGACGCGTTCAGCACCGACAGCACGTTCTTGTTGAACTCCGCCGTCACCCCGGCCGAGTCGTCGTACGCGGCCACCAGAACCGCGGGATCCTTGACGAGGTCCGTGCCCAGGAGGAACGAATCGCCGGGCCGTAGTCGCGACCGCACCCGCGACAGGAAGCCGGCCCGCTCCGCTGGCATCATGTTGCCGATCGTCGAGCCGAGGAACGCGACGAGCCGTGGCCCGTCCGGCCCGTCACCGGAACCGCCGCCACCCGAGGCGCCGCCAGCGTCCACGCCCAGGTAGGCGTCGAAGTCCGACACGATGGCGTGCACGTCGAGCCCCGGGTACTCGGCCGCGACCGCGGCCCCCGCCGCGACGAGCGCGGACTCGCTCACGTCGACCGGCACGTACCGTTCCAGTGTCCCGGCGTCTCGCAGCGCGTCGAGCAGCAGCCGCGTCTTCTCCGACGACCCGGACCCCAGTTCGACCAGCGTCGAGGCACCGGACGCGGCCGCGATCGAGCCTGACTCCGCGCGGAGGATCGCCCGCTCCGCGCGCGTCGGGTAGTACTCCGGCAGTTCGGTGATCTTCTCGAACAGCGCGCTGCCCTGCGCGTCGTAAAACCACTTCGGCGGCAGCGACTTCGGCGACGCCGTCAGCCCGCGCGTCACGTCGGCACGCAGGGACGACTCACGGAAGTCGGCGGGCAGGCGGTTCTCGATGGAAATCAACGGACCAGGATCCCTTCGTCAAGACCTTCGGTGAGAGAGCGGACAGCGGACGGATGGCGAGGACGGAGGGCGCGCCGGCCAGCACGGTCAGCACGTGCCGGTCGGGAACCTCGTGCCACCCGGGCAGGTCGTCCCCGGGCTCGGACGCGGCCGTGACGCCGCCGTCCGCCTCCCGGTACCACAGCGAGTCGCCGGCCGCCGTCGCCGCGATCGACCGCCCGTCGGTCAGCAGGAAGTTGAACCGCCCCGCCCCGCCGGCCCCCTCCACCGCGGCGATCGTGGCGGCCAGCGCCATGTCCGCCGCCAGCCCCGTCCGCAGCCGGCCGAGCACCAGCGCCCACAGCAGCGCGGAGTCGCTCAGCGCTTCAAGATCACCATGCCGAACGCTCCCTGCCGTCTCGAAGTCCCGCCACGACTCGAGAATCCCGTTGTGGCTGAATAGCCAGGTGCCTGACGCGAACGGCGCCGCCGCCGCCTCGCCCTGGGCGGTCCCCAGCGTCGCGGAGCGGACCGCCGCCAGCACCACGCGCGCCCTCGTGACGCGGGCGATGTCCGGCAGCGACACATCGTTCCAGATCGGGATGTCCCGCCGGTACCTGGCGGGCACCGGGTCGCCCTCCGCGTACCAGCCCACGCCGAAGCCGTCCGCGTTCACCGTGCCGTGCCGCTGGAAGCGCGGCGCCCACGACTGCCGGTACAGCCCGTGCGGCGGGTCGAGCAGCACCGACGCCAGCGTCGCGGGCGGCCCCGCGTAGGCCAGATGCCGGCACATCAGCTGGCCTCCGGCGAGGCCGCCCGGGCGGTCCTGAACCCGGCGAAGATCTGCCGCCGGATCGGGTAGTCCCAGTTCCTGAACGTGGCGCGGCACGCCACCGGGGACACGCCGAACGCGCCGCCGCGCAGCACCTTGTACTCCGGCCCGAAGAACACCTCCGAGTACTCCTTGTACGGCCAGGCCGCGAACCCCGGGTACGGGAGGAAATCCGAACTCGTCCACTCCCACACGTCGCCGATGAGCTGGCGTGCCCCGGACGGGGCCGCGCCCGCCGGGTACGCGCCCGCCGCCGCCGGGCTCAGGTGCCGCTGGCCGAGGTTGGCGACCTCTGGCGTCGGCTCCGCGTCACCCCACGGGAACCGGCGCGAGCGGCCGCTCGCCGGGTCGTGCCGCGCGGCCTTCTCCCACTCCGCCTCGGTGGGCAGCCGCCGCCCGGCCCACCGCGCGTAGGCGTCGGCCTCATACCAGGACACGTGCAGCACCGGCTCGTCCGGGGTCACGGGGCCGGGTACGCCGAACGACTCCCGCACCCAGCCGCCGTCCCGCCGCCAGAACAACGGCGCCGACAGCCCGGCCCGCTGCCGGTGTGCCCACCCTTCCGGCGTCCACCAGCGCGGGTCGTCGTAGCCGCCGTCCGCGATGAACTCCGTATACGCGGCGTTGGTGACCGGGGTCGTGTCCAGGTAGAACGGCGGGACGTCGACCAGGTGCGCGGGCCGCTCGTTGTCCAGTGCCCACGGCTCCGTCGAGGTGCCCATCGTGAACGGGCCGCCCGGCACGAACACCTCCGCCGGCAGGCTCGCCGCGTCGGCGGGCGCGGCCGGGGACGGGGGAGCGGTCAGCGCCGGCGCGCCCCTGCGCAGCTGGTGGGTGGCCAGCATGGTCTCGTCGTGCTGGGACTCGTGCTGGGCGATCATCCCGAACGAAAACCCGTCGTCGGTGAGCCGGGTGCCGCCGAACGTCACCTGCTCCAGCAGGTCGAGGACGCGGCCGCGGACCTCGTGGCCGTAGGCGCGCGCCTCCTCCGGCGCTAGCAGCGGAAGCGTCGGGCGCTCCGCGCGCGGGTGCTCGAACGCGTTGTACAGCGGGTCGATCTCCGGGTGCAGCGGCGTCCGCCCGCCGACCTCGCGCAGCAGCCACAGCTCTTCCTGGTTCGCGATGTGCGCGAGATCCCAGACCAGCGGCGACATCAGCGGCGAGTGCTGTCGGATCAGGTCGTCCTCGTCGACCACGGAGGTGAGCAGCGTCGTGCGGTCCCGCGCGGACAGGAGTTCGGCCGCGATCCGCGCCCGCAGCGCCTCGGCGCCGCGCGCCGCCTCCGCTCCCGGCACCGCCTGCGCGCGCGCCTCGTCTCCGGTCAGGGCCTCGTCCCCGGTCATGCGGACTCCTTGAGTAGATCGTCGGCCGGACACCGGTCTTGCTGTACGTATTCGGTTATGAAGCTGTCCACCACCGCCCGGATGGCGGCCGGGACCCGCAGCCGGGCGAGGGCGTCGCGGGCCGCGGCGAAGCACTCCCGGCTCGCCTGCGCGATGCCGGGATCGGCCGGGCCGGAGATGGCGGCCCGGAGCCACGGATTGCTGGCCTGCCCGTCGCGGTCAGCACGGCCGCGGTCAGCACGGCCGCGGTCAGCACGGCCGCGGCTAGCACGGCCGCGGCTAGCACGGCCGCGGTCAGCCCGGCCGCGACCGGGATCGGCTGGCCACTCGCCCGGTGGCTGGCCGAGCCAGATGCGCTCGGTGGCGGCCATCGCGAGTTCCGCGGCCGGGCCGTCCGCCAGCAGCGCGGACACGACCGCGAGCGGCACCACCCAGCCGTCGCCCGGCTGCGCGTCGATCATCCGTATCTCGAAGTGCCCGCGCGGCCGGACCGGCGGGAACAAGGTGGACAGGTGGTACTCCAGGTCCGCGCTGTCCGGCGGCCGGCCTGGAACCGAATCACGCTGCACCCAGTCCCGCAGCGTCAGGCCGGGCGGCGCCGACCAGTCGTCGCCCTCGGAACGGACGCACATCACCCGCGCGTCCAGCGCGTACGCGGCCCAGTCGGCCCGCAGGTCGCCGTCGAGCCGCGGCGGCCTGGTCCGGCCGGCGTCCATGTGCGCCCACACCTGTTGCCGGGAGGAGCGCCAGCCGGTCGGCCGCCCGTTCCGCAGCGGCGAGTTCGCGAACGCCGCCACCAGGACCGGGCCGATCGTGTGCAGGAACCGCCAGCGCCACCGGTGGCCGCGCGGCGTGTCGCTGTCGTCGCCGGCGTCCAGGCACACCTGGACCGAGGCGGTGGAGCACATCATCTGGCGGCCCCAGGGGCCGTCGCGATCAAAGAACTCCTCCATCGCCGCGTACCGGGGGAGGTCGAGAATCCGCTGCGGAGACCGCAAGGGGTCGAGGCCCACGCCCGCGAGCGTGAGGCCGGCGTCCGCGGCGGCGGCGCGCAGGGCCGCGAGGTCGGCCGCGGTGTCGCGAACGCAGTCAGCGAGGGTATCGGCGGGCAGCGAGCTCAGCTCAAGCTGGCCGCCTGGTTCGGTCGTGAGCAGGGATCCGGTGGGGAGTACCCCGGGCGCCGCGCCTGACGGAAGCGCGGGCGTTTCGCAGAACGGGGCCGTGGCGGCGGCGATCCGCTCCGCCGGCACCGGCAGGGCGGGGTCGCGCGCGTCGCGCACCAGCCACTCGAGTTCGACGCCGACCCGCTTCGGGGGGCCGTTCTTGAGACAGATCCCGTGGATATGGTTGGCCGCCTGCTGTTCGCGCGGCAAGATATCGGTCATAAAGGCACCGTAACCTCGACCACTGACAAAAGGGATTTCCCGCGACGTCGCCCCAGGGCGCGAAAGACATCGCCGGGCCCGCCAGGCGTCCGCGCGTGCGGCGACCTGACCTGCGGAGACCCTGTACCGGGCGACCCGAGACACATTTGTTACAAAACATCATGCCACACCCTTAACGGCGGTGGCGCGTGCGGTTCGCCAGCTTCACTCATCGGTAGTGTCCCGGCCCCCCGGGGTTCTTACCGCGTCCGCGAAAAGCGGGACGCCGCTCAGGCGCCCGGGCGGACCTCGATGCGGCCCGCGTCCCCGTCCCGAACCGAGCCCACGACGGCGGCGAGCACATCCCGCGCGGCCAGTTCCGCGCGCAGCGCGTCCGGCGACGACGTGGCCAGCAGCAGCCCGCCCGACGTCTGGGCGTCCTGCAGCAGCACCGCCACGTCTTCCGGCACCCCGGCCGACAGCGACACCCACGGCGCGAGGTATGAGATGTTGTTCCGCGTGCCGCCAGAGACGTAGCCGGCCGCGGTCAGCTCGAGCGCGCCCGGCAGCAACGGCACCGCGTCCGCGTGCACGACCGCCGACACGCCGCTCGCCCGCAGCATCCGGTGCAAGTGCCCGAGCAGTGAGAAGCCGGTCACGTCGGTCGCCGCCGCCACCCCGGCCGCGAGCGCCGCCTCCGAGGCCGCGGCGTTGAGCGTGGTCATCGACTCAACCGCGGCCGCCAGCACGGGCGCCGGGGCGGCGTCGCGCTTGTGCGCGGTCGCCACCACGCCGGTCCCGAGCGCTTTGGTCAGGATCAGCGTGTCACCCGGCCGCGCCCGGTCCACGGTCAACAGCCGGGACGGATCCGCGAGGCCGGTCACCGCCATGCCGTACTTGGGCTCGGGATCGTCGATCGTGTGCCCGCCCGTCACGAGGCAGCCGGCCGCCGCCGCGACCGACGCGCCGCCCTTCAGCACCTCGGCCAGGATCTCGAGCGGCAGCGTCGAGCCCGGCCACGCGGTCAGGTTGAGCGCCATGAGCGGCCGCCCGCCCATCGCGTACACGTCGGACAGGGCGTTCGCCGCCGCGATCCGCCCCCAGTCCCGCGGGTCGTCCACGATCGGCGTGAAGAAGTCGGTCGTCAGCACCAGTGCCCGCGAGTCGTCGAGCCGGAGCACCGCGGCGTCGTCGCCCTCGGCGGCGCCGACCAGGAGGTCCCCGGCGCTCGGAGGCGTTCCCAGGGAAACCATCAGTTTGTCCAGAGCCGACAATGGTAGCTTGCACGCACAGCCGGCGCCGTGCGACAGCGAGGTAAGCCGGACCGCGGCTGACGACATAGTCACAGGCCCCACCCTAAGCCAGGCACCTCGTGCCCGTAATGCCGTAACACGCCGTAACCCGCGGTCATGTCCGGCAGGACAGGTGTAGTCGCCCGGCTCTGGCAGGATGAACTTAATGAAAGTGCCGTCCGGGAAGTTTCCGCGCGTCAGGCGGGGAAAGGCTGATACGCCGCCTGGCGTGGTCGGCGTCGCCCGGCTCGACCAGCGGACGAAGAACCTGGTCAAGCGGCTGAATTCCGGCGACATCGCGGTCATCGACCACGCCGACCTGGACCGCGTGAGCGCCGACGAGCTCATCGAGTGCAAGGTCGCCGCCGTGGTCAACGCGGCGAAGTCGATCACCGGCCGGTACCCGAACCTCGGCCCCCGGATCCTCCTGGACGCCGGCGTCCCGCTGCTCGACGACGTCGGCCGGGAAGTGCTCGCCCGCGTGGCCGAAGGCGAGCCCGTGCGCCTCGACGGCGAAGTCCTCTACCTCGGCGACCAGGCCGTCGCGAAGGGCGTGCTGCAGACGGCGGAGACGGTCGGCGCCGCGATGGCCGCGGCCGCGGCGGGCGTCACGACCCAGATCGACTCGTTCGCCGCGAACACCCTCGAGTTCCTCCGCCGCGAGCGCGACCTGCTCGCCAACGGCATCCCGGTGCCGGACATGGTCACCAAGATGGACGGCAAGCACGTGCTCGTCGTCGTGCGCGGCTACCGGTACCGCGAGGACCTGCGCACCCTGCGTCCGTACATCCGCGAGTACCGCCCGGTGCTGCTGGCCGTCGACGGTGGCGCGGACGCGCTGCTCGACGCCGGCTACCGGCCGCAGGTGATCATCGGCGACATGGACTCCGTGACCGACGACGCGCTCGGCTGCGGCGCCGAGCTTGTCGTGCACGCCTACCCCGACGGCCGCGCCCCCGGGCTCGAGCGGATCAAGGCGCTCGGCCTCGACGCCGTGTCGCTCCCGGCGCCGGGCATGAGCGAGGACGTCGCGCTCCTGCTCGCCGACTCCTGCGGCGCGAGCCTGATCGCGGTCGTCGGCACTCACTGGACGCTGGAGGAGTTCCTCGACAAGGGCCGCCCCGGCATGTCGAGCACGTTCCTCACCCACCTGCGGGTCGGCGGCAAGCTGGTCAACGCCCAGGGCGTGCACCAGCTCTACCAGAGCCGCATCTCCGGCTGGGCGCTGCTGATCCTCGTGCTCGCCGCCGTGGTGACGATCCTCGTCGTCGTCGCGTCCTCGCCCGCCGGGCCGATTCTTGGCGACTACTTCAGCGCCACCTGGCACAGCTTCTCCTACTGGTTCACCGGACTGTTCAAATGATCGACTTCCGCTACCACCTCGTCTCGATCGTGGCAGTGTTCCTCGCGCTGGCGATCGGCATCGTCCTCGGCTCCACCGAGCTGCAGGGCCACACGCTGGACGTGCTGCAGGCGTCGAGCAACTCGCTGCGCAGCCAGCTGTCCGCCGCCAGCGCGCAGCGGGACAGCTACCAGGCCCAGTCGAACGCGGCCGAGCAGTACCTGCAGACCGCCGAGCCGACGCTGCTCGCGGGCCGGCTGACCGGCCAGCGCGTCGTGCTGATCACCGAGCCGGGCGCGGAGTCCAACGTGATCAGCGGGGTCAAGCAGGCAGCGATCACCGCGGGCGCCACGGTGACCGGCGAGATCGCGCTGCAGCCGCGGTTCAACGACATCAGCGGCGCCACCCAGTCCAGCCTGGCCGCGATCAACGGCTCGATCGCGAGCAGCGACGGCGTAACGCTCACGCCCGGCACCGCCGCCCAGACCACCTACCAGCAGCAGGCCGCCCAGCTGATCGCGACCGCGATCCTGGACAAGAGCCTGCCTCGCAGCCAGAGCGGCACGCAGAACAAGAGCCAGAACCAGAGCGGGCTCAGCGCCGCCAGCGCCCAGACGCTGCTGAGCGCCTACGTCCAGATGGGCTTCCTGACCGTCAGCGGCAAGCCGGCCGGCCGCGCCACGCTGGCCGTGCTCGTCACCCCGCAGAACCCGCCCGCCAGCGGCCAGAACGACCCGGTCAACCAGGTCCTGCTCGCGATCGCCCCGCAATTCGCCACCGCCAGCGCGGCGACCGTGGCCGTCGGCAGCGCCGCCGGCTCGGCGCAGGCCGGCAGCGGGATCAGCGTGCTGCGCGCGAGCAGCGCGTCCGCGCAGGTGTCGACCGTCGACAACGCCGACACGACGCTCGGCCAGATATCCGCGGCCGAAGCCCTCGCCGCTCAGCTAGCGGGCAAGAAGCCGAACAGCTACGGTGTCTCGGGTGCGTCCGCGGTGAGCCCGGACCCGCTGCCGTCGGCGCTCCCGACGGCGACGCCGTCGACCACGACGCACCCCCGGCACACGGGCAAGAGCCAGGAGACGAAGAAGAAGTGAAGGCTGGCCGGCAGGCTGTCGCCGCCCTGACCAGAGCAGTCCTGACCGGAGCGGCCGCCGCCGGCGCGGCCCGGCTCGCGTACGCGGGCCTGCGGCGCTACCCGCCCGGCGGGGAGAAGACCTGGTCACGCACCAACCACCGGGGTGAGCCGGTCACGCTCCTCGAGGGTCCGGCCGCCGCGATCGGCGCGGTCGCCGCCGCTTGCGTCCTTTCCTCATCCGAACGCGCCCGCCTGACTCGCTCCGCCCCCCTCCCGCTCGTTATCGCCGGGACCGGCGCGGCGGCGTTCGGCGTCTACGACGACCTGGCCGGGTCCGGCAAGCGGCGCGGTCTGCGCGGCCACCTCGGCGCGCTCGCGCACGGCGAGATCACGACGGGCGCGGTAAAGCTGCTCGGCATCGCGCTAACCGGCTTCGCCAGCGCGCTGCCTATTTCCCCCGGGGGCCGACCCCCCGGTGACCCCCCGCTTGGGGGGACTGCCCGTCCCCCCAAACCCTCCTGGCCCCCCGGGAGAGATACCGCGGGGGATGTTTTCATCAACGCTGGGCTGATAGCGGGGAGCGCCAACCTGCTCAACCTGTTCGACCTGCGGCCCGGACGGGCGATCAAGGTCACGCTGGCGGCGGGCGTCCTGCTCGCCGCGGGGGGTGCCGGGGGCGGGGGAGAGAGCGGCGGACCGTTCGGGAAAACGGGTTTGGTGGCCGCGCCGCTGGGGGCCGCGGTGGCGCTGCTGCCCGCGGATCTCGGGGGGCGGGCCATGCTCGGCGACGGCGGCGCGAACGCGCTTGGCGCGATGCTCGGGGTGGCCGCGGCGGCCACCCTGTCCCGGCGGGCGCGGCTCGGCGTGCTCGGCGGGATCGTCGCGCTGACGGTCGCGTCCGAGAAGATCAGCTTCACCAAGGTGATCGAGGCGACGCCGCCGCTGCGGTGGCTCGACATGCTCGGCCGCCGGCCTCCGGCGCCGCCGGCGCCCCCCGCGGCGGACGCCGCGCAGTCAGCGCGGCCGTGACCCCCCGGGTAGCCGAGCGCGACGGCGCCCGGCAGCGGGCCATGGGGATCGGCGGCGCCGCGGTGATGATCGGCGTCATCACGGTGCTGGCACGGCTCGTGGGCTTCGGCCGGCAGGTCGTGTTCGCGCACACCGTCGGCACCACGTGCCTCGGCACGGCGTACACCACCGCCAACATGGTGCCGAACATCATCTACGACATCGTCCTCGGCGGCGCTCTCAGCGCGGTCGTGGTGCCGGTGCTGGCCGGGCCCGCGGGCGCCGGGGGTACCGGGGGTGCCGCCGTCGCGCAGGCGCGGCAGATCGCCTCCGCGCTGCTGACGTGGACGGCGGCGCTGCTGCTGCCGGTCAGCGTCGCGCTCGCGCTGGCGGCCCGGCCCGTCGTCACGCTGCTGCTCGACAACTCGGGCGGCTGCTCGCGGGCCGCGATGACCGCCGTCGCCACGCGGATGCTCATCGTGTTCGCGCCCCAGGTGCTGCTGTACGGGCTGGCCGTCGTGCTGTACGGGATCCTGCAGGCGCACCGGAGGTTCGGCGGGCCGGCGGTCGCGCCGCTGCTGTCGAGCGTCGTGGTCGTGGGCACGTACGCGGGCTTCGGGGTGGCGGGCGGCGCGTTCGTTAACCGGCTGGGGTCGCTGCCCCCGGCCGCGGAATACCTGCTGTCCGGCGGCACGACGCTCGGCGTGCTGGCGATGGTGGCGACCGCCGTCGTGCCCGCCTGGCGGCTACGGCTCGGCATCCGCCCGACGCTGCGGTTTCCGCCGGGGATCGCGGTGCGGGTGTGGCGGCTGGCGAGCGCGGGCGTGTTCACGCTGATCGTGCAGGACGCGTCGACCGCGGCCGTGATCGTGCTGGCCAACCGGTACGGGTCGTCGGGGGCGCTGGTGATCTACGGGTTCGCGTGGGCGGTGTTCGTGGTGCCGTACGCGGTGCTGGCCGTGCCGATCGCGACCAGCGCGTTCCCTGAGCTATCGGCGCGCGCCTCGTCGGCCGGCGGGTTCGACGCGACGAGCGCGGGGTCGACCCGCGCGGTGCTGCTGGCATCGTGGCTGGGCGCGGCCGCGCTGATCGGGGCGCGGGTGCCGCTGGCGCGGATCTTCGAATCGCATTCCGGGCCGGCGGCCGCGGTGCTGGCCATGTCGCTGGCGGCGTTCGCGCCGGGACTGGTCGGCTACGGACTGTCGGCGAACCTGTCGCGGGTGCTGTACGCGCAAGGCCGCAACCGGGCGTCCGCGCTCGCCGTCGGCGCCGGCTGGCTGCTGGTCATCGTGTTCGACCTGCTGATCGTGCCGTTCGTGCCCGCGGCGCGCGTGGTGCCCGCGCTCGGCCTCGGCACGTCGGCCGGGCTGTCGGTCGCCGGGCTGGCGCTGCTGGTGCTGGTCCGCCATTTGCGTGGCGCGGGCGCGGTGACGGGCGGGCTGCGCGCCTTCCTGGCCGGGCTGGCGGGTTGCACGGTGAGCGCGGTGGCGGGCTCGGTGGTGGCGACGTTCGTCTCCGGGTCCGGTTTCGTGGCCAACATCGGGATCGCACTGCTGGTCATGCTGGTGATCGGCCTGGTGTTCACGGCCGTCGCGGCGAACCTCGACGGCGGTGACGTCAAAACCGCGCTGACCCGGCTGGCGACCCGGCTGCGCGGCCGGGTGACGGCGGTCCGGGCGTGACCGGGTCCGCGCCTGGGGCGCCGCCGGCGGTGGCTCCGGCCGCGGTGGTCCTCGTCGTCGGCACGACCGCGGGCGGCACCGGGGCGCATGTGCGGATGCTCGCGGCCGGGCTGGCGGGGCGCGGGGTGGATGTGCTCGTCTGCGGCCCGGCCCGGACGGGGGCCGGCCTCGGGCTGGCGTCGGTGCCGGGCGTGCGGCTGCGCGCGGTGGAGTTCGGGAACCGGCCGCGGCCGGGCGACGTGGCCGCGCTGCGCGCGCTGCGGTGCCTGCTGCCGGGGAGCGGGGACACGGTGGCGCACGCGCACGGGCTGCGGGCGGGCGCGCTCACCGTCCTCGCGCTGGCGTTCACCCGGCGGCCGCGTCCCCGGCTGGTCGTGACCGTGCACAACGCCCCGCCCGCCGGCGGCTTCGCCGCGCGGGTGATCTACCGCGCGCTTGAGCGCGTCGTCGCGCGCGGCGCCGGCCTGGT
>DASZKN010000113.1:0-12186 GCA_035552855.1 Trebonia sp.
GCTACAGCGGGACCGGTAACGGCGGTACCCGCGAGGCCGGGTATAGCCGGCCGGGATACGGCCAGGCCGGTTACGGTGAGCCAGGCGCTTCCGGTTACGCCGGGACTGGCGGGTCCGGTTACGGAGCCGCCCCAGGCTCTGGCTCTGTGAACCGGGCCGAGTCGGCCGGCGAGACCGGGCCAGCCGGGTCGACGGCGTGGCCGCCGGCGTCGGAGGCGGCCTCCGCGACGGCGGCGTCGGTACCCGGACCGGCATCGGTACCTGGACCGGCGTCAGTGCCCGGGCCCACGGTGAGAGACAAAGCCCCTGCTCCCGGACACGCAGATGAGCGGTCGCGGACCATGTCCGCCAAGAAGATCCTGCTGATGGTGGCCGCCCTGGTGGTCTTCATCCTCCTTATCGCGTTCTTCGCCTGACGCTCGACCGCCGACCAGGTGGGCTGCCGGGGTGGGGGACCTCGAGGGCGTCGGATGCCTCGTCGCCGATCGCGGGCGGCGCGGATCCGTTCAGCTGGCCCGGAACGCCGCTGCCAGCGACGGCGGCCGCGACGTTCCCCGCTGCCGCGGCGGCCTGCGTGTCCGCGGCGGGGGCCTGCGTGTTCACGGCGGCCGTGTTCGCGGCGGGCGCGGCCGGCGCCTCGGCTCCGCTCCCGGTTCGGGTGCCGGATGTGAACGCCTTTGTCACCGCCTGCAGCGCCGTGGTGAACTCCCCCGGTATCACCCAGAACGTGTTGCCTTCGCCCGCGGCCAGTTGCGGCAGCGTCTGCAGGTACTGGTAGGCGAGCAGCTTGGGATCCGGGTCGTTCTCGTGAATGGCCTGGAACACCTCGGAGATCGCCTGGGACTGGCCCTCGGCCCGGAGGATGGCCGACCGTTTGTCGCCTTCGGCCCGGAGGATCGCCGACTGCTTCTCACCCTCGGCGGTCAGGATCTTGGACTGGCGGACGCCCTCAGCGTTCAGGATCGCGGCACGCTTCTCGCGCTCGGCGCGCATCTGCTTCTCCATGGCGTCTTTGACGGACTTGGGCGGGTCGATCGCCTTGATCTCCACCCGGGTGACGCGGATCCCCCACTTGCCGGAAGCGTCGTCAAGCACCCCCCGCAACAACGTGTTGATCTTGTCCCGCGACGTCAGCGTCTGCTCCAGGTCCATCGACCCGATCACGGAGCGCAGCATGGTGGCGGTCAGCTGCTCGATCGCCTGGATGTAGTCGACTATCTCGTAGTCGGCCGCCTTCGGGTCGGTGACCTGGAAGAACAGGACCGTGTCGATCTGGACGACCAGGTTGTCCTCCGTGATGACCGGCTGGCCCATAAACGAGACAACCTGCTCCCGCAGGTCGATCAGCGGCTTCACCCGGTCGACGAACGGGATGATGAAGTTCAACCCGGGCTCCAGCGTCTTCCGGTACCGCCCGAGACGCTCGATGTTGCGCGCCCTGGCCTGCGGCACGATGCGCACCGAGCGCAGCACCGTGACCACGACGGCCAGGGCGATGACCACGGCGATGATGAGCTCCGCGAGGACCATGACTACTCCCGTGGGTAGACGAGGGCGGTCACGCCCTCGATCTCCATGACGTCGACCGCCGTCCCGGCCGGGATGACCAGCGTCTCGTCGTAAGCGCGAGCCGACCAGACCTCACCGCCGATGCGGACCCGGCCGCCGTGCGCGCTGACTTCTTCCAGCACGCGCGCGGACTTGCCGACGAGCGCCGCGGTCCCGGTACGCAGCAGCGGCGGCTGCTTCACGTGGCGCCGGGCGACCGGCAGCACGAATCCGAGACCGGCCCCGGCCGCGACCACGAACGCGAGCAACTGGAACGGGAGACCGCCGTGCAGGCCGCCGACACCGGCGGCGACCAGTGCCGCGACCGCGATGATGCCGAGCGCGAACGTGGTGGTCAGCAACTCGGCCACGCCGAGTGCGCCCGCCACGATCAGCCAGACGATCCACGCCATCATGGCCGCTCCGCGGGATTGCCGCGCGGCGCAGTCGCGCGCCGCAAAAACCCGGTGGCGCGGGCGTAATGCTCGTGCCCTGTACCTACAGGCTAACCCCGGCCGGGCCCTGGCACCAGCCGTGCCGCGGGGCGGCTGCCGGATCGCGGCGGCCAACCGTAATAGGGCTGAAAGCCGCCCAATTACCCATCTCGTCCCGTCACCTGGGTATGGTCCGCCTACACTCATCAAGGTGGCTAGTGCCGCGCCGGCTCTGCTGCCGCGCGTTGTCAGGGTCAGTGTCCAGGAGGTAGCGGGTGAATCGTCGAGATCGCGCCCCCGGCCGAGCGTCGCGCGGACGCGCCTCGGAGACCACATATCTGGACGACGATGATTACCCTGAGGAGGACAACGCGGACGGAGCGTACCTGAGCGCGGAAGCCTATCCGGTTGACCCTGGCTACGAGGCAGGTTCCGCGGAATCGCGCCCGGCCGACGTTCCGCCCGGCGGACCGCGTACCCGCCCGGAACGGGCCGCCCCCTCGCGCCCGAATTCCGCCCCGCGCGGCGGGCGGCAGGCACCACTCGACGACACCCTCTACGGCCGCCCGTGGCAGCGACCCGAAGACGCCCCGCCCGGCGTGGGCCGTCCGCGTCCAGCCGGCGCTGGCAGGCCCCGGCCCGGCAGCGGCCGCCCGCGGCCAGGCGCGGCCCGTGCCCGTCCGCCGGCGGCTGATGCGCCCATTTCCCCTAACGGTCCATCCTTTCCCCGTACGACCCGCCCCTCGGCGTCGCGCGGGCCGCGTCCACCGCAGGAACCTGACGGTCACTACGGGGTGCCGCCCGCGGCCGGAGCGCCAAGCGGGGCGATGCGGAGTCCATTCGGCGCGCCGCCTCCGCGGCAGTTCGGACCGCCGTCGCAATACGGACCCGGGCAGCCTGGCCCGCGGCCCCATGCGCAGCAGTTCGCCGCCGGTCCCGGCCCGCAAGGTCCGGGACCGGGTCCGCGGAACGCCGGCCCGCAGGGTCCGGGCTTCGGCCAGGCGCCGCCCGGCTGGGCCGGTCCCGGTCCGATGGGCCAGGGCTCCATGAGTCAGGATCCGACGGGCCAGGGGCCCGTAAACGGGGGTCCGAGGGGCGGCCCGGGGCAGCCGGGACCCGGGCCGTACGCGCCGGGTCCGCCGCATCCCGGGCAGCCAGGGCAGCCAGGGGCGCAGGCAGGGCCTGGCCCGGCGCAGCCCGGTGCCGGACCGGGACAGCCCGCCCAAGGACGATACGAGCCGGGCCCGTTCCCCCCAGGTCAGTACCAGGCGCCGTACCCGCCGCCGGGGCAGCCTGATCCCGGCCAGTACGCCCACGGGCCAGCCGGGCCAGGCCAGTCCGGCGCTGGCGCGGCGGGCCAGCCGTACGGCCCCGGTGCCCCGTACGGCCCCAGTCAGCCAGGACCACAGCCGGACCCCGGGCAGTACGGTGCGGGTCCCTACGGACCAGGTGCCTCCGGCCCGGGCCCGTTCGCTCCGGGAGAGCCCGCGCCGGGACAGTACGGCCCGGGACAGTACGGCCCGGGGCAGCCTGGTCCGGCGGCGTTCGAGCCGCGGGCATTCGAGCCTGGGGCATTCGAACCTGGGACGTTCGGTCCTGGTGATCCGGCTCAGGGCTATGCGGGTCCCGGTTACCCGGGCTCCGGTTACCCGGGACAAGGCCAGCCGGGACCGGGCCAGCCTGGGCAGGGCTACCAGGGACAGGGCTACCCGGGACCGGGGCATCCGGGACCGGGCCAGCCGGGTCATGGCTATCCGGGAGCGGGCCAGCCGGGCCAGCCGGGTCAGCCGGGTCAGCCGGGCCAGCATCAGCCAGGTCACGGCTACCCCGGGGCGCAGGGCCCGCAGGACCCGCGGTACGGTCCCGGACAGCCGCACCCGAGCGCCGGCCGGGGTGCTGGCCATCTCGGCGACCCGCCGCGCGGCCCGCAGGCGGGCGCGCACGGCGCGGATGCCTGGGAGCGAGCGGGCGGCCCGGTCATCCGGCAGCGCGACAGCGCCCTCCCCGACCCGCCGCCCGGCGCCAAGGGCGGGGCGGTCGCGTCCATCGAGATGGACAACGTCGCGGCGTTCGCCCGCGACCTGCGGGTGCTGCGCGCCAAGGCCGGACTCGACTACCCCGACATGGCGGAGAAGTCGCACTACACGATGCGCACGCTGGCATCGGCGGCCGGCGGGCTGCGGCTGCCCACGCTGCCCGTGCTGATGGCCTACGTGAAGGCGTGCGACGGCGACGTGACCGAGTGGGAAGAGCGCTGGGGCAAGCTCATCAAGTCCGGCAAGAAAGGCCAGACGGCGCTGCCCGCGGCCGGGACCGACGCGGCCAGCGCCGAGCCGGGCGTCACCGCGGACGGCCTGCCCGGCCGCGGACCGGTCCCGCCGAACCCGCCGCCCGAATCCGACGAGGTCTACGTCATCACCTCCGCCCCGCCCCGCGACGAACGCTGGTAGCGGGGCGCGCGGGCGCGCGGCTTTGACCGGCATGAAAGAATCGCATCGTGCTGCCAGTGGACAATCACGTACATTCGGTCTGGTCATACGACACCTCTGACGCGTCGACGATGACGCGCAGCTGTGAGCAGGCCATCGCGATCGGGCTTCCGGCCCTCGCGTTCACCGAGCATCTCGAATTCACCAACGGCGGTCAGGGCGACTCGATCGGCCACATCAGCACGGACACCCGGTGGTGGAGCAGGATCAAGCCGCTCGACGTGACCGGCTACCTCGCCGACATCGCGGACTGCCGGGACCGCTTCCCCAGCCTGCGCATCCTGTCCGGCGTCGAGGCGGGCGAGTCGCACCTGTTCGGCGGCAGCGCCAGCGCGATCGTGCGCGGCAACGACTTCGACCGCGTGCTCGGCTCGCTGCACGCCGTCCCCTACCAGGGCCGCCTCGTGGCGGCGGACGCGCTGTTCGGGGTCATGGATGACGACGAGGTCATGCGCTACTACTTCGCGGAACTCGTCCGGCTGATCGAGGGCAGCGACCTGTTCCAGGTGCTGGCCCACCTGGACTTCCCGCGCCGCTACTGGCCCAAGGGCGCGCATCTGTACACCGAGGCGCCGTTCGAGCCGGAATACCGCGCCGTGCTGCGCGCGCTCGCCGGCACCGGCCGGGTCCTGGAGATCAACACGAAGTCGCCGCTGGCTTCGGTGGACCTGGTCCGCTGGTGGCGCGAGGAGGGCGGCCAGGCCGTGTCCTTCGGGAGCGACGCGCACCAGCCGCACCGAGTCGGCGACCGGTTCAAGCTGGCGGTCGACATCGTCGAGGCAGCGGGCTTCCGGACCGGCCGCGATCCCTGCGATTTCTGGCGGGCGTAGGGGAGTCACCAGCGGCGTTAAGGGAAATTTGCGTTGAAGACACGGATCGGGATCTCGCTTGGCACCGACGGGGCGCCCGGACGGTTCGCGGCGGCGGTCGACCTGCTCGAGGCCTCCGGCGTGGACTCGCTGTGGCTGCCGGAACTGGTCTACAGCCCGGCGGTGGACCCGTGGACGGGCCTCGCGTTCGCGTTGTCGCGGACCGAGCGGCTCAAAGCCGGCAGCGGCATCGCCGTGCTGCCCGGGCGCCATCCGGTGCTGGTCGCCAAGCAACTCGTGTCACTGGCGGGACTGGCGCCGCGCCGGGTCCTGCCGGTGTTCGGACTGCGGCCCGCGTCGCCCGCCGAGTGGCCGCTGTTCCCGGTGCCCGCCGGGGAGCGCGCCGCCGTGTTCGACGAGGCGCTGACGCTGCTGCGGCTGCTGCTGACGTCGTCTGACGTGACGTTCGGCGGACGGTTCTTCGCCGTGACCGGGGCGTCTGTCGGGCCGCTGCCCGGGAAACCGCTGGACATCTGGCTGGGCGGCTCGGCGCCGGGGGCGCTGCGCCGCGTGGGACGGCTGGCGGACGGGTGGCTCGGGTCGTTGATGACGCCGGCGGAGGCGGGCGAGGCGGTGCGTGTCATCCAGGCCGCGGCGGACGAGGCGGGCCGGGAGGTGGAAGCCGACCACTTCGGGATCAGTCTGCCGGTTGCGTTCGGGGATGTGCCTGAGTCGTATGCCTCCTCCGTCGCGCGGCGGCGCCCCGGGGCCGACGCGCGGACGCTCGTCGCGGACGGGTGGGCCGGGGCGCGGCGGCTGATCTCCGCGTACGTGGACGCCGGCCTCAGCAAGTTCGTGGTGCGCCCGGTTTCCGGAGCGCCGCCGCTGGCGGAGTTCGTGGACGGTTTCGCGCGGGAACTCATGCCGCTGCAGACGTGACGGGCCATGGCGGCTGCTCGCTGGTGAGCGGCCGCCATGCCCTTCTGCTACCCGGGCGGCCCGGGAACCGGGACGCTCACCTGTGGTGTCCGATTTCCGCTAGTAACTCGCCGGGACGGCTGGCAGAGTGAGGAGCGTGATGGACGACGAGCAGCGGTACCACGCCGCGGCCGACGGCACATGCCGCGCGCCCGCGCTCGCTCGCTCACCGGGCTGGCGGCCGCGCTGGCTTCCGGCGCGATCTCGCTGCATCCCGGCGCGGACCGGGAGGCGGAAACCGCGCGGCTGCGGACGCTGCCGGGCATCGGACCGTGGACCGCGTCGTACATCGCGATGCGCGCGCTCGCCGACCCGGACGCGTTCTTGCCGGCCGACGTGGGGGTATTGCGCGGGCTGCGGCTGCTCGGGGCGGATGTTTCACTTTCCCGCGATCCGGCTGGCGTGGTGGCGCTGGCCGGTAACTGGCGGCCGTGGCGGTCCTACGCCGTGCATCATCTGTGGGCACTACTCGAACAGCTGACATCGCCGGCACCGCGGCCGTCGCAGGGAGTCGCAACGAAATGACGAGCCCGTTCTTGCCGCCGCTGACCGGGCGGGGCACTCCGCTCGAGTACGACATCGTCGGCTCCCCCGTCGGCCGCCTGCTGCTGACCGGCGCGAGCGACGACGGCGTGCTGGCCGGCCTGTACATGATGGACTCGGGCGGGCATCCGATGGCGGTCGAGCCGGCCTGGGCCCGCCGGGAGGGCGGCTTCGCCGCGACCGCCGCCCAGCTCGCCGAGTACTTCGCCGGCGACCGCACCGTGTTCGACGTTCCGCTGGCCCCGCACGGGACGCCGTTCCAGCTCGCCGTGTGGGCACAGCTGACGCTGATCCCGTTCGGGGAGACGGCCAGCTACGGCGAGGTGGCACTCGCGCTCGGCAAGACCCTGCTCGCGTCGCGAGCAGTGGGGCTGGCGAACGGGCGCAACCCGATCTCGATCATCGTGCCGTGCCATCGTGTGATCGGCGCGGACGGCTCGCTCACCGGTTACGGCGGCGGACTGGACCGCAAGGAGTGGCTGCTGCGGCACGAAGGCGCGCTCAGCGAGGTGACCGCCGGCCTGTGGTAGCGGCATTCCTGCTGGTCGCGCTGGCGCTCGGCATCGACAACTTCGCGGTCGCGCTGGGGATCGGCGTGAGCGGCGCGCGGGGTTTCGTTCGCGCGCGGGTGGCGCTGGTCTTCGGCGTCTTCGAGGCGGGCATGCCGGTGCTCGGGATGCTGGCCGGGCACGCGGCGAGCGCGGCGATCGGAGGCGCCGCGAACTGGGCGGGCGGCGGCCTGCTGATCGCGGTCGGCGCTTATCAGATCGTGGAGTGGTGCCGGTCGCGGACCGCCGAGGATGCCGAGGTTGCCGGAGCTGCCGAGGCGGATGGCGACTCGGGTCGCCGGAGTGGCCAGGATGGCCAGGGTGGCCAGGGTGGCCAGGGTGGCCAGGGTGGCTGGGGTGGCTGGGGCACGTGTCGGCTGCTGGCCAGCGGCCTGGCGCTGAGCATCGACAACCTCGTCGTGGGATTCGCGCTGGGCGCGTACCACGTCACGCTGGCGACCGCCGCCATCGTGATCGGCCTGGTCAGCGTCGCCATGTCACTGACCGGGCTAGAGCTCGGCGCGCGGCTGGGGAACGCGTCCGGCTGGTTGAGCGGGCGCGGCGAGCTGGCCGGCGGCGTGGTCCTCGTCGCCGTGGGAATCGCGATGGCGGCGGGTGCCTTCTGAGTGCCGTCAGTTGCCGTCAGTTGCCGTGGGCGCTGTTGGGGGCCGCCGCCACGCGTGCTTGGCCTGCTATTGCTCCCGCGGCTCCGGAATCGGCGGCAGGTTGCCGTCTTCATCGAGGTCGAACTCGCCGTCCTTGACGCCGAGGACGAACGCGTCCCATTCGGCCTCGGTGAAGTAGAGCTTGCCGGCCTCCGGCTTAGCGGCGTCGAACATCACGTAAAGCTTGCCTTCGCCGGCCTTGTGCGGCGCGGCGGATGTGTCGGTCGTGACGATAACCTCGACCCGGCTCTCACCAGGATCGTCGTATGCGCCCGCACGCAAGCCGGCGTCATCGGTTCCCATGACGCAAAGGCTACCGCCGCGAGCACGCTCCGTGCATACCAGTTAGTCTCGATGTCCGTGACATCAACCTTCACCGATCCCGCGACCTGGTACGCCTCTTTGCCGACCCTGTAAGGTACCGCCGCCGCGGTGATCACCTCCCCGTCGCTGCACGTTCGCCAGCCGAGGATAAGCCTCATGATCGGCTTAGTACCCTCATGGCCGACGCGTCAAGCAGGCATTTGCCGAGCCGGGGAGCGAACTTCGAGCGTCTCCAGCAGCCGCGCGGTCGCGGTGGCGATCTCGTCGACGGCCGCCTCGAAGGCGGCGGCGTTGTGCGCCGCGGGCGAGCGGAAACCGCTGATCTTGCGGACGTACTGCAAGGCGGCCGCGCGCACGTCCGCGTCGGTCACCTGCTCGGCGTACGGCGGCCGCAGCGTCTTGATGCTTCTGCACATACCGGCATTATCCCCCGTCCAGGCCGAGCGGACGGCGGCCCGATCACCGCCAGCCCCATGATCGCGTAACAGGCTGCGCGCCTGGTTGCGGCGCTGGCGTTCTTCGCCGCACCGCCACGTCCGCCACATTCGCCACTCCGCCACCTCGGCGCCTTTACACGCCTATACACGCCTTTACACGCCTTGACACGCGAGCAAACCGCTCAACGTACCGGTCTTGAGGCTAGCCGAGGCCGAGGAGGGGCTCGATCCCGATGGTGAGACCGGGCGGCAGCGAGCCGATGCCCCGCACCGCGAGCAGCACCCCGGGCATGAACGACGCCCGGTCCAGCGAATCGTGCCGGATCGTCAGCGTCTCCCCGTGCCCGCCGAACAGCACCTCCTGGTGCGCCACCAGCCCCGCCAGCCGCACCGAGTGCACGTGTACGTCGTCGACGGTCGCGCCGCGCGCCCCCGCGACCGCCTGCTTGGTCGCGTCCGGCGGCGCACCCAGCCCGGCGTTCGCCCGCGCCGCGGCGATCAGCCCGGCCGTCCGCAGCGCGGTTCCCGACGGGGCGTCCATCTTGGCCGCATGGTGCAGCTCGATGATCTCGGCGGACTCGAAGAAGCGGGCCGCCTGGGCGGCGAAGCGCATCATGAGCACAGCGCCGACGGAGAAGTTCGGCACCACGTTCACCCGAACGTCCCCCGCTGAGTCCAGCCACTCCCGCACCTCGGCCAGCCGCTCGCCGCCAAAGCCGGACGTGCCCACGACGACATTGAGGTCGTGCCCGACGCACCAGCGCAGGTTGTCCATGACCGCAGCGGGGTGTGTAAAGTCGACGACCGCGTCGCAGCCGGTCAGCGCGTCCAGCGAGTCGCCCTGGTCGACGCGTGCGACGAGTTCCGTGTCCGCGGCGTCCTCGACGGTGGCACATACCTGCTGCCCCATCCGTCCCTTGGCCCCGAGCACTCCCACCTTGATCATCGCCGCCGCCTCCAAGCGTCCGCCGCAACATGTCGAGTGCGCATTCGACCTCACTCTTATGTGGTGGAGTGCGCACTCGACACGTTAGCGCCCTCCGCCGGCCGGCGGGACCGGGGGCGGAGGGCGCTTCTGTTGCTAGCGGGGCTAGCGGCTAGCGGGACTAGAGGGCGCCGGTGAACGCGTCCGCGTCGTCGAACGGGCCGACGACGGCCAGCGCCTTCGGGCGGGTGAGCACTTCGGACGCGATCGCGCGGATATCGTCGTGCGTGACCCGGTCGATGGCGGTCAGCACGTCGTCCACCGGCTCCAGGCTCGGGTAGACGAGCTCGGACTTGCCGAGCCGCGTCATCCGCGACGACGGGTCTTCCAGGCCGAGCACGATGCCGCCCCGCACCTGGCCCTTGCCGCGCTCGAGTTCGGCGTCCGAGAGGCCCCCGTCGATCACCTTGGTCACTTCGGCGGCACAGATCGACAGGACTTCGTCCGCCTTTGAGGGCAGGCAGCCCGCGTAGATGCCCCACATACCCGTGTCGGCGTGCTGCGCCGCGAAGCTGTAAACCGCGTAGGCGAGCCCCCGCTTCTCCCGGACCTCCTGGAACAGCCGGGACGACATGCCGCCGCCCAGCGCCGCGTTCAGCACCGCGAGCGTGAAGCGCCGGTCGTCCGTGCGGGCCAGCCCCTCGCAGCCGAGCACCAGGTTCGCCTGCTCGATCGACCGCGACACCAGCTTCACGCCGGTGCCCGCCGCCGGACCGTAGCCGTCCCACAGCCCGCCCGAGCCACGCAGCCGGGGCGCCGCCGGGGATGCCCCGGCGAAGTCCGGCAGCACCGGCGCGAACGCCGTCCGCACCTCGGCCACCACGGCATCGTGGTCCAGGTTCCCGGCCGCCGCGATCACCAGATGCGGCGGGGTGTACCTGGCCACGTAGTGCTCGTGGATCCGCTCTCTGGTGATCGCGTTGATCGACTCAACCGTGCCGAGAATCGGACGGCCCAGCGGCGTGTCACCGAACAACTGCGTCGTGAACGCCTCGTGCACGGAGTCGCCCGGGTCGTCCTCGTTCATCGCGATCTCTTCGAGCACGACGCCGCGCTCGGCGTCGACGTCCTTCGCCGAGACCAGTGACGAGGTCACCATGTCGGACAGCACGTCGATCGCCAGCGGCAGGTCCGCGTCGAGCACGCGCGCGTAATAGCACGTGTACTCCTTCGCGGTGAACGCGTTCATCTCGCCGCCGACCGCGTCCATCTCCGCGGAGATGTCAAGCGCGGTGCGCTTCTTCGTGCCCTTGAACAGCAGGTGCTCGAGGTAGTGCGTCGCCCCCGCGTGCGAGAGGTCCTCGTCGCGAGAGCCGACGCCTACCCAGATGCCGAGCGCCACCGACCGCACAGCGGGCAGGAACTCGGTGACCACGCGCAGACCGCCCGGCAGGACGGTCTTGCGCACCGTGGAGTCAGTAGTCATTTATTCGTGGTGCCCCCGTGAGCGGTGGCGCGTACGGCGCGAGCCGTCACCCTCGCCCCGCTCCCCGCGGTCATGCGGCGCGTGGTCGCGGTCACGGCCGCCGCCGGACGATTCGCCGACGCCGCCGGACAGGTCCTCGCCCGCGGCCTCGCGCTCGATCACCTCGACCGGGACCAGCGACAGCTTGCCGCGGTCGTCCACCTCGCGGATCTCGACCTGGATCTTGTCGCCGATGTGGATGACGTCGTCCACGTTCTCGATCCGCTTGCCGCCGTGCAGCTTGCGGATCTGCGTGATGTGCAGCAGGCCGTCCTTGCCGGGCAGCAGCGACACGAACGCGCCGAACGTCGTCGTCTTCACCACCGTGCCGAGGAACCGCTCGCCGACCTCGGGGACGTGCGGGTTCGCGATCGAGTTGATCGCGGACCGCGCCGCCTCGGCGGACGGGCCGTCGGTCGCGCCGACGTAGATCGTGCCGTCGTCCTCGATCGTGATCTCGGCGCCGGTGTCGTCCTGGATCGAGTTGATCATCTTGCCCTTCGGGCCGATGACCTCGCCGATCTTGTCGACCGGAACCTTGAGCGTGATGATCCGAGGCGCGAACGGCGACATCTCGCCCGGGGCCGTGATCGCCTCGCGCATCACGCCGAGGATCGTCATCCGGGCGCCGTGCGCCTGCTTGAGCGCGGCGGCCAGCACGGAGGCAGGGATGCCGTCGAGCTTGGTGTCGAGCTGCAGCGCGGTGATGACGTTCTCGGTGCCGGCCACCTTGAAGTCCATGTCACCGAACGCGTCCTCGGCGCCGAGGATGTCGGTCAGCGTGACGTACTGGCCGCCCTCGTGGATGAGGCCCATCGCGATGCCGGACACCAGGGCCTTGAGCGGCACGCCGGCGTTCAGCAGCGACATCGTCGAGGCGCAGACCGAGCCCATCGAGGTGGAGCCGTTCGAGCCGAGCGCCTCCGAGACCTGCCGGATGGCGTACGGGAACTCTTCGCGC
>DASZKN010000114.1:0-5624 GCA_035552855.1 Trebonia sp.
CGGTGGCCGCCCATTCGCTTCGCGGCGGAACGACGTGAGGAGACGAATGCTCCGGGTCGGGCTGACGGGCGGGATCGGGTCGGGCAAGAGCGAGGTGTCGCGGCGGCTCGCCGCGCTGGGCGCGACGATCATCGACGCGGACCAGGCGGCGCGGGACGTGGTGGCGCCCGGCACGCCGGGACTCGCGCAGGTGGTGGCGGCCTTCGGCGACCGGGTGCTGGCGCCGGACGGCTCCCTTGACCGGCCGCGGCTCGGGGAGATCGTGTTCGGCGACGAGGCCGCCAGGGGCAGGCTGAACACGATCGTCCATCCGCTCGTCCACGAGCACATGCGGGCGGCCGAGGAGCGCGCCATCGCCGCCCGCGGCGACGGCGCGGTCGTCGTGCACGACATCCCGCTGCTCGCGGAGGGCGGCCCGGAGCGCTCCGCCGGGTTCGACGCGATCATCGTCGTCGACGTGCCGCCGGACGTCCAGGTGAGCCGGCTCGCCGAGCATCGCGGCATGACCCCCGGGCAGGCCGCCGCGCGGCTGGCGGCCCAGGCCACGCGCGAGCAGCGGCTGGCCATCGCCAGCATCGTCATCGACAACTCCGGCACGCTGGCCGACCTCGACAAGCGGGTCAGGCAGGTATGGGACGAGATGCGCGCCCGCGCCGCCTCCTGACCCGCCGCGGAATGTCAGACCCCCGGCATAGAGTTAAAACGATGAGCCGCCACGGGGAGAAGCATGTCCAGGAAGCGGGCGGCGAGGAGGAGGTGGCGTCGTGCGGCCAGTGACCGATCTGCAGCGGAAGGTGGCGCCGTTTGAGGTCGTCACCGAGATGGTGCCGGCCGGGGACCAGCCGACCGCGATCGCCGAGATCGAAAAGCGGATGCGCGCGGGGGAGAAGGACACGGTCCTGCTCGGCGCGACCGGTACCGGCAAGACGGCCACGGTGGCGTGGGTCGCGGAGCGGCTGCAGCGCCCGATGCTCGTGATGCTGCCCAACAAGACGCTCGCCGCCCAGTTCGCCAACGAACTGCGCGAGATGCTGCCGAATAACGCGGTCGAGTACTTCGTCTCGTACTACGACTACTACCAGCCCGAGGCGTACGTCCCGCAGACCGACACCTACATCGAGAAGGACTCCTCGATCAACGACGAGGTGGAGCGGCTGCGCCACTCGGCGACGAACTCGCTGCTCACCCGCCGGGACACGGTCGTGGTGGCCTCGGTCTCGTGCATCTACGGCCTGGGCACCCCGCAGGAGTACGTGGACCGCATGCTCACGCTGCGGGTCGGCGACACGATCGAGCGGGAGGCGCTGCTGCGCCAGCTCGTCGGGATGCTGTACGCGCGCAACGACATGTCGTTCACCCGGGGCACGTTCCGGGTGCGCGGCGACACGATCGAGATCATCCCGCAGTACGAGGAGCTCGCCGTCCGGATCGAGATGTTCGGCGACGAAATCGAGCGGCTGTCCACGCTGCACCCGCTCACCGGCGAGGTGATCAGCGAGGACCAGGAGCTGTACGTCTTCCCGGCCAGCCACTACGTCGCGGGCGAACAGCGGATGGAGCGGGCCATCGCCGGGATCGAGGCCGAGCTCGGCGAGCGGCTGGCGGAGCTCGAGCGGTCGGGCAAGCTCCTGGAGACGCAGCGGCTGCGGATGCGCACCACCTACGACATCGAGATGATGCGCCAGGTCGGCAGCTGCTCCGGCATCGAGAACTACTCGCGGCACATCGACGGCCGCGAGGCCGGCACCCCGCCGAACACGCTGCTCGACTACTTCCCCGAGGACTTCGTCCTCGTCGTCGACGAGTCGCACAACACGGTCCCGCAGATCGGCGCCATGTACGAGGGTGACGTCTCCCGCAAGCGGATGCTCGTCGATCACGGTTTCCGGCTGCCGAGCGCGATCGACAACCGCCCGCTCACGTGGGACGAGTTCTGCGGGCGGATCGGGCAGACGATCTACCTGTCCGCGACCCCGGGCCCGTACGAGCTGCAGCGGGTCGGCGGCGACGTGGTCGAGCAGGTGATCCGGCCCACCGGCCTCATCGACCCCCAGGTCATCATCAAGCCGACGAAGGGCCAGATCGACGACCTGCTCGAGGAGATCCGGGTACGCGCCGGGCGGGACGAGCGGGTCCTGGTCACCACGCTGACCAAGAAGATGTCCGAGGACCTCACCGACTACCTGCTGGAGAACGGGGTCCGGGCGCGGTACCTGCACAGCGAGGTGGACACGCTGCGCCGCGTCGAGCTGCTGCGCGAGCTGCGGCTCGGCGACTACGACGTGCTGGTCGGCATCAACCTGCTCCGCGAGGGACTCGACCTGCCGGAGGTGTCGCTGGTCGCGATCCTGGACGCGGACAAGGAAGGGTTCCTGCGGTCGACCACGGCGCTGATCCAGACGATCGGCCGGGCCGCGCGTAACGTGTCCGGCGAGGTGCACATGTACGCCGATAAGGTCACGCCGTCCATGCAGTTCGCGATCGACGAGACCAACCGGCGGCGCGAGAAGCAGCTGGCCTACAACACCGCCAACGGCATCAACCCGCGGCCGCTGCGCAAGCGCATCGCCGACATCCTGGATCAGATCGTCCGCGAGGACGCGGACACCGAGCAGCTCATCGGCGGCGGCGGTCGCCAGCAGAGCCGCGGCAAGTCGCCCGTTCCCGGCCTGTCCTCGCGGGCCCGGGCGGCGGCACGCGGCGCCGGCGTCGGCGCGGAGGGCACCGCGGCCGTCCCGCACGGCGACGGCGAGCCGCGCGGTGACCTGGTCGCGCTGATCACCGAGCTGACTGATCAGATGCACGCGGCCGCCGCGGAGTTGCAGTTCGAGGTCGCCGCCCGGCTCCGCGACGAGATCAAGGATCTCAAGCACGAACTGCGCGGCATGCAGGCCGCGGGGGTCTGATCGCCGGCCAGATATCCGAGATCACCAGCGCACGCCTCGTTATCCCCGAATCAGCGAGATACTTGCGAGTAAAGTGCCATTCCGGAAAGCGCGCTTTCGGGAGGTATGCCGTGCCGTGGGTAGTCCGCGACGACGTACGGGAGATCAACCGGGCCGTCGCCAGGCGCTGGCATTCCCTTGACCCGCTGCTGCCCGACCCGTCCGCGCTCCCGGCCGGCTGCGGCGAGCCGATCGTGGTCAACGCCGGCGCCGGCCGGGTCACCGGGCTGGGCGTCTGCGTGCACCACCACGTGCCGGCGGACTCGCTCAACCAGACGTGGGGACCCGCCGACCGGTACACGCTCGTGCCCCGCCTCGCCGGCCAGGACATCTCCGCCGCGAGCGACGAACTGCTCGCCCAGTGGCACGACCACCTCGGCGGGATCAGCGCGGCCCGCGGCGCGGACGCGGGCGCCAGCGTGGTCTGGCCCACCCGCGACATCACCGGCGTCCGCTCCCTGCTCAAGCACGGGCTGCAGCCGCTGACCGTGATCGCCGCGCGCACCCGGCCCGCCGGGCCGACGGCCCGGCCGCGCGGCGCGTTCGGCGTCACGATCCGCGCCGCCGGCCCGGACGACGAGGAGACCGTGCTCGAGCTGGAACTGCGCCTGATCAAATTCGACATGAACTTCGGCGGCCCCGTCTGGCGGCCCGCCACCCAGACGCTGGTCCGCGCGGACATCCGCAACACGTTGCGCCGCCGGGTGAACTGGACCTGGCTGGCGGAGCACAACGGCCGCGCGGTGGGGCTGCTCGTCGCCCAGCCGCCCCGGGAATCCGGCTGGATCGCCGGCCTGACGAGGCCCGCTCCCGCCGCCTACCTGCAGACCATGTTCGTGGACGCGCGGGAGCGGGGCACCGGCATCGGGTCGGCCCTCGTCCGCAGCCTGCACGCCCAGCTCGACGCGTCCGGCGTCGAGGTGACGCTGCTGCACCACAGCCAGGTGAACCCGATGTCCGGCCCGTTCTGGAACCGGATGGGGTACCGGCCGCTGTGGACGAGCTGGGAGGCCCGTCCCGCCAGCGCCCTGCGATAGCCCGGCGTCGCCGCGGGAAAGGCTGATCGCCGGCTGAGCGTAAGCTAGCAAGTATGCTGGCCAGTCTTATCGCCGGAATCGTCGCCGCGCTGTGCTACGGCGTGGCGTCGGTGATGCAGGCGGTAGCCGTGCACGAGGCCAGCAACCGTCCGCCCGCGGACGCCGCCGGCGCGGGCGGCGTCGATCCCGGGCTGCTGCCCCGGATGTTCCGCCAGTGGCGGTTCGTGGTCAGCCTGGGCCTGGACATGCTCGGGTTCGTCGCCCAGCTGGTCGCGCTCCAGCGGCTGCCGCTGTTCGCCGTGCAGGCCATGGTCGCGGCGAACCTCGCGGTCACGGCGGTGGTCGCGTCGCTGGTGATCAAGGTGTCGCTGTCCTGGCGCGAATGGCTCGCGGTCACCGGCGTCGTGGCCGGCGTCGGCGTGCTCGGGTCGTCGGCCGGCCCCGAAGGGGCCAAGCAGGCGGGCGCGGTCTTCAAGCTCGCGCTGATCGTCGCGACCGCCGGGATCGGCCTCGCGGGCCTGGCGGCGGCCCGGCTGCGCGAGCCGCTGCGGACCCTGCTGCTCGGCGTGGTCGCCGGGCTCGGCTACGGCGTGATCGGGGTCGCGGCGCGCGTCCTCACCGGCTTCGGACCGCTCACGCTGCTCAGGGACCCGGCGGCGTACGCGGTCGCGGCCGCGGGCATCGTGTCGTTCATGTTCTACGCCACGGCGCTGGAGGGCGGGAGCGTCACGGTGGCGACGGCCGCCGTCGTGCTCGCGGAGACGCTGCCGCCCGCGGTCATCGGCGTGCTCTTCCTCGGCGACAAGACAAGACCGGGCCTGCAGCCCGCGGCGGCGGCCGGCTTCCTGCTCGCGGTCGCGAGCGCGGTCATGCTCGCCCGGTTCGGCGAAGCCGAGCACGGCGAACGTAACACCAGGTGAACCGGGTGATCAAGACTTGACCGCGCGCCGCCTGGCCAGGTAGGGCGGCATGTTATTCTGGTGGCCCGTGGACCTGCGGCTCGGGCCGTAACATCTCTGACCACGGGAGTCTCATCTTGGCCGCTTCACCGACCCAGTCAAAGCCTGCCCATCCCAGGCCGGCCCATTCCAAGCCAGCAGAGACCAAGCACCTCTTCGTGACCGGCGGCGTCGCTTCCAGCCTCGGCAAGGGACTTACCGCCTCCAGCCTGGGCAGACTGCTCAAGATGCGCGGCCTGCGCGTCTCCATGCAGAAGCTCGACCCCTACCTCAACGTCGATCCCGGCACGATGAACCCGTTCCAGCACGGCGAGGTGTTCGTCACCGACGACGGCGCCGAGACCGACCTGGACATCGGCCACTACGAGCGGTTCCTCGACACCCGGCTGTCCGCCGAGGCGAACGTCACGACCGGCCAGGTGTACTCGAGCGTGATCGCCAAGGAACGGCGCGGCGAATACCTCGGCGACACCGTGCAGGTCATCCCGCACATCACGAACGAGATCAAGGCCCGCATCCTGAGCATGGACGGTCCCGACGTCGACGTGGTCATCACCGAGGTCGGCGGCACCGTCGGCGACATCGAGAGCCTGCCGTTCCTCGAGGCGATCCGCCAGATCAGGCACGAGATCGGCCGCGACCGGTGCTTCTTCGTGCACGTGTCCCTGCTGCCCTACATCGGC
>DASZKN010000115.1:0-16038 GCA_035552855.1 Trebonia sp.
GCCGGAGTGGGCCGGCGAGAGCACGGTCACGTTCGCGGCGGCGGCGGGTCCCTGCTGGCCGGCCCCGGCCAGCAGGAACCGCACCTTGCGGAACTTACCCGCGTCGGCGGCGGCCGCCGCCTGCTCGGGGGCGCCGACCGCCACCACCACGTCACACTTCCGCACGAGCAGGGAGCCGAGGAACGTGAGCGCGTTCGCCTTGGTGGCCGGGCCGGTGACGGCCAGGTACGACACCTTGGCGCTCGTGCTGGCCGACGCGTCCTCCATCCCCGCCCAGGCCTCCCGGCCCGGGGACGCCGCGACGCCCGCCGAACCGGTGAGCAGGCACGCCTGAAAGGACGAGTACGCGCGAGCCCGCCCGAGCGGCATCGCCGGCCCGCCCGAGCAAGCCGCCAGCGACGCGCCTGCCGCCACCAGCGCGAGCCCGCACAGCCAGCCCCGGATCATTCGCACGCTTGACCGCCATTCGCACTGAACCAAGACGGGACGCACATATCCCGCCACGGACCGGCACGAGAGTCGCACCCGGCGGGGCCCGCCGTCAACCCGCGGCCGGCCCGGATTTCGCGGCCACGTAAAGGGACTGGCCGGGGATGCGGAGGACGCGGAGACGGCGCGGGGGCGTGAAGCCCGCGGCGCGGAACCAGTCACGCAGCCGGTCCGGCGGGTGCACCTGCGAGCCCGAGCTCAGGTACACGAACAGGCTGAGGAAGTTCGCGGCCGCCGACATGCGCGCGCCGGGATCGGCGAACGCGTCCATCACCGCGAACACGCCGCCCGGCTTCAGGGCCCCGTGCACCCGGGCGAACAGGTCCCCGATCTGTTCCTCCGTCAGATGGTGCACCAGGTTGAAGCACAGCACCGCGTCGTAGCCGCTGCCCAGGTCGGCCGTGGTCGCGTCCCCGTCGCGGTGCCTGACCCGGCCTGCCAGGCCGGCCGCCGCGATGATCCGCCGCCCGGCGGCCGCGCTGCCCGGCAGGTCGAGCACGGTGGCCGTCAGGCCCGGGTACCGCCGGCAGAGCCGCGCCGAGTACCACCCGTGCCCGCCGCCGATGTCGAGCAGCGCCCGCGGCTCGCGGGGCAGCCGCACCTTGCGCGCCACCTCGTCCGCGGCCAGCCGGGCGAGTTCCAGCTGGCCGCTCATGTACCGCTCCCAGTACGGGTCGCCGGGCGGCGCGTCGTGATGCCCGACGGGCCGCCCGTGGCGGGTCACGTCGGCAAGCCCCGCCCACCAGTCCCAGTAGTCGGCGGTGCCCGCCACGAACCGGGCCACCGACAGCGGCGCCGCCGGGTCCAGCCACCGCCGCGACCGCCGGCTCAGCCGGTACCGCCCGGACCGGAACGTCACGTGGCCCGCCGACCGCAGGCAGTCGAGCACCAGCCGGGCCGGCAGCGGATCGAGGCCGAGGTCGGCGGCGAGTTCAGCGGCCGTCGACGGCCGCCGCGCCAGCCGGGCGGTCATGCCCGTGCGCACCGCGGCGACCAGCAGGCCCGACGTGCCCATCCCGCCCCACGCCTCGGCCGCCGGGGCGGGAACGACGCCCGCCCGCAACGCCAGCCATTCCACGGGATTACCGCTACGCAACGAAAGCCGCATACTAGACAGTGTGCGTGACGTGCGGGCGCTGGTCGCAGCCAGCCACCCTGGGCCATCGCTCGCCATCACGGCAATGGCGAGCGTGCTGGCCGCGCAGGCGGCGCCCCATGGCACCGGGCCCGTCCTTGTCGTGCCCGCCATGCTGGCCGGCCAGCTTTCGGTCGGCTGGTCCAATGACGCCTTCGACGCCGCGCGGGACGCCGCCGCCGGCCGGACGGACAAGCCGGTCGCCACGGGCGCGGTCAGCAAGCGTGCCGTCTGGACCGCGGCGGGCGCCGCCCTGGCCGCCTCGCTCGCGATGGCGCTCGCCATCAGCAGCGCCACGCTGCTCGTGACCGCGGTCATCGTCGGGGCCGCGTGGGCCTACAACGCCGGGCTGAAGTCGACGCTGTGGTCGGGCGTGATGTACGTGGCCGGCTTCGGGCCGATCCCCGCGTTCGCGACGAGCACCCTGCCGGGCCACCCGTGGCCGCGCTGGCAGGTCACGCTGGCCGCGGCCGCGGTCGGGCTCGGCGCCCATTTCGCCAACGTCCTGCCCGACCTGGCGGCCGACAAGGCCACCGGCGTCAAGGGACTCCCCCAGCAGGTGGCCGCCCGCTGGGGGCCCGGGGCGGTGCGGGCTTGCGCCCTCGCGCTGCTGCTCGCCGCGTCGGTGCTGCTCCTGCTGACGGCCAGCCCGGCCCGCCGCTGGGTCGCGGCGATCGGGCTGGCCGCCGCCGCCGTGCTCGCCGTGGTCGGCGCGCGCGCGTCCGGGCGGCTGCCGTTCCTGGCGGCAATCCTTATCGCGGCGATCGACGTAGTGCTTTTCGTGGCCGCGGGGGAAGCACTGTCCTGATGACATCGATTCTGGCCGTCCGATCGGCTTTCCCGGCCCACCGGTACCCGCAGGCGGAGCTGACCCGGCAGATCGCCGAGCTGTCCCGTCTCAGCCCGGCGCGGCGCGCGCTGCTCGAGCGCCTGCACGGCAACGCCGGGGTGGATACCAGGCACACGGTCTTGCCGCTGCCGGAATACAGCGCGCTCGACGGGGTCGGCCCGGCCAACGACCGCTACATCGACGAGGCCACCGACCTCGGCGAACGCGCCTTGCGGGCGGCGCTCGACGCCGCCGGAGTGGCCCCCGCGGACCTCGACATGCTGGTCGTCACGTCCGTGACCGGCGTGGCGGTGCCGTCGCTGGACGCACGCCTCATCCCCCGGCTCGGGCTGCGGCCCGACGTCAAGCGCGTGCCGATCTTCGGGCTCGGCTGCGTGGCCGGCGCCGCCGGCCTCGGCCGGGTGCACGACTACCTGCGCGCCTGGCCGGAGCACACCGCCGCGGTGCTGGCCGTCGAGCTGTGCACGCTCACCTGGCGGGCCGGCGCCGTGAGCACGGCCGACATGGTGGTCAGCGGGCTGTTCGGCGACGGGGCGGCCGCGCTGGTGGCCGCCGGCACCCCCGGCGCGCGCCGCGGCTCCCGCGGCCCGCGCGTCATCGCGACGCGCAGCGAGGTGTATCCCGACAGCGGCGAGGCGCTCGGCTGGCGGCTCGGCTCCGACGGGTTCCGCATCGTGCTGACCGCCGACCTGTCCAGCGTGGTGGAGCGGCGGCTGGGCGAGAGCGTCACCGCCTTCCTCGCCGGGCACGGCCTGATCATCGACGACATCGAGACCTGGATCTGCCATCCGGGCGGCCCCAAGGTGATCGACGCCGCCCGGGACAGCCTCAAGCTGCCCGAGTCCGCGGTGGCGCTGAGCCGGAGATCGCTCGCCGAGGTCGGGAACCTTTCCTCGGCTTCGGTGCTGCACGTACTCGAGAAAGCGGGGGCGGTACCACAGCGGGAGGGATCGTTCGGGATATTGATCGGGCTCGGGCCGGGAGTGAGCGCTGAGCTAGTGCTGCTGCGGTGGTGACCTACTGGGTGCTGCTTGGTGCCATCGCGGTCGAGCGGCTGGCGGAACTCGTGGTGTCCCAGCGACATGCCGCGGCCAGCCTGCGGCGCGGCGGCGTGGAGTACGGCCGGGGGCACTTCCCCGTCATGATCGCGCTGCATGCCGCGTTGCTCGCCGGGTGCGTGGCGGAGCCGCTGGCCGCGCACCGCGCGTTCATTCCGGCGCTGGCGTGGCCGATGCTCGTCGTGACCGTCGCCGCGAACACGCTGCGCTGGTGGTGCGTGCGCACGCTCGGGCAACGGTGGACGGCGCGGGTGATCGTGCTGCCGGGGGTGCCGCTGGTGCGTTCGGGGCCGTACCGGTGGTTCGCGCATCCGAACTACGTCGCGGTCGTGGTCGAGGGGGCGGCGCTGCCGCTCGTCGGGTCGGCGTGGATCACGGCGTGCGCGTTCACGGTTCTGAACGCCGCGCTGCTCACCGTCCGGATCCGCTGCGAGACGCGGGCGCTGGCCGCGGCGCTGGTTTCGCGCGTGGCGTCGTGATCGACGTGCTGGTCGCGGGGGGCGGGCCGGCCGGGCTCGCGACCGCTCTGCGGTGCGCGCGGGCCGGGCTGTCGGTGGCGGTGGCCGAGCCGCGTCCGGGGCCGGTCGACAAGGCCTGCGGCGAGGGACTGATGCCAGCGGCGGTCGCGCGGCTGGCGGACCTCGGCGTGTTTCCCGCGGGGCACGCGCTGCGCGGCATCCGGTACGTGGACCCGGGGCACCGCGCGGACGCGCTGTTCCGCGGCGCCGGCGGGCTCGGCGTGCGGCGCACCGTGCTGCACGCGGCGCTCGCTGACCGGGTCGCGGAGGCCGGGATCCCGGTGCTCGCCACCCGGATCCTCGGCTTCCGGCAGGACGCGTCGCACGTGACCGCGCGGTGCGGCGATGCCTTTGGTGAGGTGGCCGCGCGGTACCTGGTGGCGGCGGACGGGCTGCATTCGGCGCTGCGCCGGGCGTGCGGGCTGGAACCGCCGCGCGCGCCCGCTCCCGTGCCCGCGCTCGCACCCGCGGGGCAGCGGCGGTACGGGCTGCGGCGGCACTTCCGGCTCGCGCCGTGGAGTTCGCTCGTCGAGGTGTACTGGGCCGCGGACGCGGAGGCGTACGTCACGCCGGTGGCCGGCGATCTGGTGGGCGTGGCGGTGCTCGGCGCGCGGGCGGGCGGTTTCGGCTCGCGGCTGGCCGCGTTTCCCGCACTGCGGGACCGGCTGGCGGGCGCGGCCGCGGCCAGCGACGTGCGCGGGGCGGGGCCGCTGCGACAGGACGTGCGCCGCCGGGTCGCGGGCCGCGTGCTGCTCGCGGGCGACGCGGCGGGCTACCTGGACGCGCTGACCGGCGAGGGCATCGGCGCGGCCCTCGCGGCGGCGGAAGTGCTCGCGGCCTGCCTCGCCGCCGGCCGGCCCGGCGACTACGAGCGGGCGTGGCGACGCGTCACCCGTAAATCCCGGCTGCTCACCGCCGGGCTGCTGTGGTCCCGGCGGCAGGCGCTGCTCGGGCCGCGCATCGTGCCCGCGGCCCAGCGGCTGCCGCGCGTGTTCACCGCGATCGTCAACCAGGTCGGGCAGGCGTGACGGTGCCGGCGCTCAGGATGGAGTCGAGCAGGCCGGGGAAGCGGGCGTCGAGGTCGGCTTTCACCGGAGCCGGCTCAGTAGCGTGGGGTGGGCGGGGTTAGCTGGCGTGGTCGCGGCGGCCTAGGAACTGGACGAATTCGCGGCCTTCGCGCAGGCGGCGGCCGGCCATTTCCGGGCTGCGGACCATCTCCGCCGACATTTCCGCGATCTTGCCCGCGCGGAAGTAGAACCGCTTGTAGAACGCGTCCACCGAGTCGAGGATCTCGGTGTGCCCGAGATCCGGGTAGGACAGCGCCGCCAGCTGCGTGCCGCTGCCGCTAACCAGCGTCGCGCCGTCGGAGTCGGCCGGCAGCCAGCCGTTCTCCTTCGCCTGCCGGTACAGCTCCGTGCCCGGGTAGGGAGCGGCGACCGAGACCTGGATCGTGTGCGGGTTGACCTCGCGGGCAAACTTGATGGTCTCCTGGATGGTCTCCCGCGTCTCCCCCGGCAGGCCGAGGATGAACGTGCCGTGCACGGTGATGCCCAGGTCGCGGCAGTCAGCGGCGAACCGCCGCGCGCGCTCCACCCGCAGGCCCTTCTTGATGTTGATGAGGATCTCCTGGCTGCCGGACTCATACCCCACGAGCAGCAGCCGCAGGCCGTTCTCCTTCATCACCTGCAGCGTCTCGCGCGGCACGTTCGCCTTTGCGTTGCACGACCAGGTCAGTCCCAGCCGGCCGAGGCCGCGCGCGATCTCCTCCGCCCGCCGCCGGTCGTCGGTGAACGTGTCGTCGTCGAAGAACAGCTCCTTCATCTGCGGGAACAGTTCCTTCGCGAGCGCGGCTTCCTCGAGCACGTGGCCGACCGACCGCGTCCGGTACCGGTGGCCGCCGACCGTCTGCGGCCACAGGCAGAACGTGCACCGCGACCGGCAGCCGCGGCCCGTGTACAGCGACACGTAAGGATGCTTCAGGTAGCCGATGTAGTAGTCCTCGATCCGCAGATCCCGCTGGTAGACCGGCGTCACGAACGGCAGCCGGTCCATGTCCTCCAGGATCGCCCGGTCCGGGTTGTGGTTGACGGCGCCGTCGGCGCCCCGGTAGCTCAGCCCCGCGATCTCCGCCAGCGGGCGGCCCTCGGCCACCTCCGCGAGCGTGAAATCGAACTCCTCCCGGGCGACGAAGTCGATCGCGGCCGACGCTGCCAGCGACGGCTCCGGCTCGACCGCCACCTTGGGTCCCGCCAGGCCGACCACCAGCGACGGGTTCTCCGCCTTGAGCGCCTCGGCCGCTCGCACGTCGCCGGCGAACGTGGGTGAGCTCGTGTACAGCACGGCGAGCTCGAAGTCGCGGGCCCGCGGCACGATGTCGGCGAGGTCCAGACCCGCGGGCGGCGCGTCGATCAGCACGCTGTCCGGCACGAGCGCGGCCGGCTGCGCCAGCCAGGTCGGGTACCAGTACGAACGGATCTCGCGCTTGGCCTGGTAGCGCGAGCCGGCGCCGCCGTCGAAGCCCGCGTAGCTCGGCGGGTTCAGGAAGAGGGTGCGCATGTCGTCTCCGATCTGGTATCCGTTGATAGTCCGATATTCACGCCGATGCACGCGAGCGCCGCCGCGAACGCCGGCTCCCAGCGCGGCGCGGGCGAGGGGGAACCGGCGCCGGCCGCGCCGTCGAGCATCGCCAGCGCGGCGGCCACCACGTCGGCCGCGGCCGGGCCGCAGACGCCCGCGTTGCCCTGTTCAAGTTCGTGCAGCAGGTTGTCCCGGCCGTGGCCGGGCATGACGTCCAGGAGCAGCAGCCGGCGGCCCACCACGCGGGCCTCGGCGCAGGTCGCCGCCCCGGGCAGCGCCACGACCAGGTCGCTCGCCGCCATCAGCGCTGGCACCTCGCCGGTGAAGCCGAACGCCGTGATGGCGGGCCGCGACCGCGCGAGGTCCCGCAGTCGCCGCGCGACCGCCGCGTTGCGGCCGGCCACCGCCAGCACGCGCACGCCCGCGTCGGCCAGGCCGGCCGCCGCCGCCGCGAGCGGGGCGAACCCCCAGCCGCTGTCGATCAGCAGCACACATTGCACGTCGCGCGGGACGGCCAGCGCGTCCCGTGCCGCCGCGCGCGACGGCGCCGCGTAGAACGCGGAGCGGACGGGCGGCGGGACGATCGCGACCGCGGCCCGCGGCCGGAACCGGCGCACCGACGCCATGGCGGCCGGCGAACTCACGAGGAACAGGTCGCTCCCCTCGTGCACCCACAGCTTGTGCGCGGCCACGTCCGGGCAGTACACGACCGTGTGCCGCGCGGGCGCCTCCCGCTTGAGTCCCGCCGCGGCCAGCGCGCCCGTCGCGAACACGCTCAGCACGAGGTCGGCCGGCTCCCGCGCGAGGTCGGCGCGCAGCGCGGGGACAACCCGCCGCGCCGAGGCGCGGTCCATGAGCCTGGCGACCCCGCCGCCCGTGCGCAGCCCGGCGAAGTGCAGGCCGTCGTATGCGCCCGGCACCTTCATCAGGCCGCCGAACACGCGCAGCCCGGCCCGGTTGCCGGCGCCGCCGAGCAGCTCCATGCTGTCCTTGGCGCGCACCTGCCAGCCCGACTGGCGGAGCACGCCGGCGAAGCCGCGCGCCGGCATCTCGTGCCCGAGCCCGAACGGTCCCGACAACAGCAGCGCCCGCGGCGCCTGCTCTCTCACGGAGTCCTCCCTTGCCTCTCTAGTGCGAATCATGCACAAATTTCTTCTTCCGGCACCGGGGGATTCCGTCGGTTGTGGGAATAACGGGGAATGAGGAGGCGGCGATTTGCGTGTTTTGCTGGTTCACCCCAGTGCGCTCATGTACTCGGAAATCTTCCTGCGGCTGGAGCCACTCGGCCTCGAACGGGTCGCGTCGGCCCTGATCGACGCGGGTCACGAGGTCCGGATGATCGATCTCCAGGTCTACCGGCGGGCCGAGCTCGAGCGCGAGGTCATGCGGTTCGCGCCGGAGGCGGTCGGCTTCAGCCTTAACTACCTGGGCAACGTGCCGGAGGCCGTGGACCTGGCAAAGTGGGTGAAGGCGGCGCGCCCGGACTGCCTCGTGTTCGTCGGCGGCCACAGCGTCTCCTTCGTGGCGGAGCAGGTGCTCGGCCACGGCGAGGGCGCGATCGACGTCGTGCTCAAGGGCGAAGGAGAGACTGGGGCGGTCGCCCTCCTGGCAGCTTTCCCCGAACGCGCCCTGGCGACTGTCCCCGGAGCCGTGACTGCCGAAGGCGCGGGACCGCCGCCAGTGATGGCGCACAGCCTCGACGACCATCTCCCCGCCCGCCACATCGGCGGGCGGCGGCGCAAGTACTTCATCGGCGTCCTGGACCCCGCGGCGTCCATCGAGTTCACCCGCGGGTGCCCGTGGAACTGCTCGTTCTGCTCGGCGTGGACGTTCTACGGGCGCAGCTACCGCCGGCTCTCGCCCGAGGCCGCGGTGGCGGACATGTCCCGGATCCGCGAGCCCGGCGTGTTCATCGTGGACGACGTGGCGTTCATCCGCGCGGAGGACGGCGACGAGATCGCGCGGCAGCTCGAGCGGCGCGGCATCCGCAAGGAGTACTACCTCGAGACGCGCGCCGACGTGCTGATCAAGAACGAGGAGGTGTTCCGCCGGTGGCGGCGCCTCGGGCTCAACTACATGTTCCTGGGCCTCGAGGCCCTCGACGAGGAAGGCCTCAAGGCGTTCCGCAAGAAGTCCACGCCGAAGGTGAACAACCAGGCGCTCGAGCTCGCGCGGTCCATGGGCATGAGCGTAGCGATCAACATCATCGCCGACCCGGACTGGGACGAGACCAGGTTCGAGTTCGTCCGCCAGTGGGCGCTGTCGGTCCCCGAGATCGTCAACATCACCGTGCAGACCCCGTACCCCGGCACCGAGACCTGGCTGACCGAGTCGCGGCGGCTGACCACGCTCGACTACCGGCTCTACGACGTGCAGCACGCGGTGCTGCCGACCCGGCTGCCGCTGCCCAAGTTCTACGAAGAACTGGTCAAGACCCAGTCCGTGCTGGCCAAGAAGCACCTCGGCGCCGCCGCGCTGATGAAGACGACCGGCATCGTCGCGCGCCACCTGGTGCGCGGGCAGACCAACTTCGCCACCATGATCTGGAAGTTCAACAAGGTCTACAACGCCGGCCGGCAGCTCGCCGAGCATCAGCGCCCGGTCGAATACGAGATGCCCCGGCCGGCGGCGCAGCCCGTGGTGGTCGCCGACCAGAAGGACCTGTTCATCCACGTGCCTCAAGCGAACCGGCTTTCCAGCAACCGGTAGAGGCCAGGGAAGCTCACCTTGAGCCGGGCTGGCAGCGACAGCCAGCCCGGCACGATCACCTCCGCGCGGGAGCGCTCGACCGCGTCCACGATGAGGTCGGCCACCAGCTCCGCGCTGACCGGCCGGGGGCGGTGGCGCAGGTACGGCGAGTTGCGCCGCTCGAAGTACGCGGTGTCGACCACGCCGGGCGTCACGAGCGTGACGCCGATGCCGTCGTCCTTGAGCTCGGCCCGCAGCACGCCGGCGAGCGTCGTCAGGCCGGCCTTGGTCGCCGAGTACCAGGCCTCGCCCGTGACGCCGACCACGCCGGCGATCGAGCCGACGAACACCAGGTGGCCGCGGCCCGGCCGCAGGTGCCGCAGGCTGGCCTGCGTAAGGTGAGCGGCCGCGCGGAGGTTCAGGTCGAGCAGCGCGTCGATCTCCTCGCCGGTCATCGTGGCGAACGGCCCGAACCAGCCCGCGCCCGCGTTCGACACCACCACGTCGAGACCGCCGAGCGCCTCGGCGGCGAACTCGACCGTGTGCCGCGAGACGCCGTCGTCACACAGGTCGCCGGGGATGCAGACGCCGTTCGTCTCGTCGGCGACCTTCCGCAGCGCGGTGATGTCCCGGCCGGCGACCGCGACCGGGAAGCCGCGGGCGGCGAACGCGCGCGCCGTGGCCGCGCCGATCCCGCTCGATCCACCCGTGATCAGCACTTTGCGGCCCGTGCCGGCCTGCTGGTATGACGCCTTCATCGCCTATTCACCGCGTCTTCCTGGTCAGCTCCCTGTGGGTATGGTCCTTGAGGGTCTTGGCCGGCAGTGCCGCGCCCTGACTGCTGATCAGGCCGCTGTGGCTCAGGACGTACACGCCGGCGGCGAGCACGAGCACCCCCAGCACCTCGGCCGCCAGAACGGCCGGCGCGGTCCGCAGGCCCTCGCCGAAGAGAAAGGCGCCGAGCAGGATGGCGACGATAGGGTCGAGCAGCGTGAACCCCGGCTGCGACGCCGCGAGCGGCCCGGCCGTGATCGCGTGCGAGGTCAGCACCATCGTCCCCGCCCCCGCCACGATCAGCACGTAGACCGCCCAGTTCGTGAAGACCGCGGCCGGGCCGCCGTCGAGATGAGAGCTCATCTCCTTGATGACGGCGGCGGTGAACCCCCACCCGATGCCGGTCGCGACCCCGAGGAAGGCGGCCCGGCGGGACGGCGTCACGTGCCGGCCGAAGCCGGCCGCGGCCACGGCGAGGGCCGCGGCGGCGAGCGTGATCCCGCCCGCCAGCCACCAGGCAGCGCCCGGCGCGTGCGGCCGCCCGCCCGACGGCGCGGCGGCGCGCAGGAAGACGGCCAGGCCGGCGGACATGGCGAGGGCCGCGGCCCATTCCCGCCAGCGGGTGCCCCGGCAGCGGGTCAGCGCGCCGAGATAGCCGAACACGAAGAGCAGTTCCACCGCCAGGATCGGCTGCACGAGCGCCAGCGGGCCGAAATGCAGCGCGCTGATCTGGAAGGCGAAGCCGAGGAGCATGCAGCCGAAGCCGAGCAGCCAGACAGGCCGCCGGGCCAGCCGGAACACGAGCAGCGGGTCGAAGCCGGTCACCCCCGGCTCGCGCGCGTCGAGGTTGCGCGCGCCGAGACGCTGGCAGACCGACGACGTGGCGGTGCAGAAACTCGCGGCGAGGGATAGCAAGATCGCTACTTCCATGCGCGCGTGCTCCGTCTTCCAGGTCCCTTGGATAGACCAGTGGCCACGGGGCCACGTACCGATCATGTCACAGGGTGAGAATTCTCCCGCGGCCGGGGGGCGCAATGCGCTAAAGGAAGCCTTAACCATCGAGCCGCGACTGAATGTCGTCCAGCCGGGCGTGGAGCAGCGCGATCTCGGCGCTGAGCACCGCGATCGGCGAGGCCCCGGCGACGCCGGGCAGCGCCGCCTCCGCCGGGGCACCCGGCGCATCCGGCCGGGTTTCCGGCACCGTCACCCGCACCGCCGGCCCGGCGAGCGCGGCGAACTCCCGCAGCGTGAGCACCGGCGGCGCGGTCGCCGCGCACCGTCGGCACACCGGCGTGAGATGCCGCCAGCCGACGAGCCCGGTGCCCGCCTCGGCCAGCGCGGTGCCGGGCTGGCCGCAGCCGCAGCGGCTCTCGCGGATGGCCCGCACCCGCTGCCTGCTGTAGCGCAGCCCGCGCTCGTACCTGATGTACCGGCCCGCGGCCGTGACCTCGATCAGCAGCGCCGACCGGTTGGCCGTGGCGCAGCCCATCGCCCGCGCGTCGGCCATCGTGTGCAGGCAGTAGAAGCCGCACCCGCACCGGCGGCGGGGCGGCGCGTGCCGGGCACGCCACACGCACGACGCGTCGGCGACCGCCCCGTACACCTGGGAAGCGCCGAGCGACAACCCGGCGAACCCGGCGGCGCCGTCCGCGGACACCACGGCGCGCGCCAGCTTGAACCCCGTGAAGGGACGGCCGGGACGCTCGTCACGGTCCCGCACGGGCTCAGCCCGTGGTCGGGACGGTCTCCGGCTCCCGCTGGGCGGGCGCCGGCGCCGCCGCGGGGGCGGTCAGCGGTTCCGCGATCTCGTCGGTCTCGACGTCGGCGACGTAGCCCGCCGCCTGCTCCTTGCCAAGGCGCATAGTTCTCTACCTCCCCCCAGTGGCTTACCCACTCAGATGGTCATCACCACATCAATATGGGTATGAGACGTGCATGGACGCGAGTGCCTCTGGATATGCGGACCACCTCACCGAGGCGGACCTGCGACTGCTTGCGACTGCGGCCGAGCGGCCGGACGGACCGGACGTCACCGATCCCGCCCTGCTCGAAGAGCTGCTGGCCGACCCGCGGGTGTTCGACGCGGTGTTCGGCTCCCCCGAGGACGTGGTCCTCGTGTCCCCGTTCCTGGCCTTCGGCGTGGCCGTGCAGCGTGCCGCCAAGGACCTGGCCGTGATGGGCTACCTGCCCGAGCGGGCCGGGCTCCGCGCGCGGATACCCGTGTTCGACACCCCTGAACTGCGCGACTTCCTCGGCTCGGCGGCGCGGCGGCTGTTCCTGGCCGAGCTGCTCGCGTCGTTCACCCGCGTGGCGAGCGGACGGTACCGGGTGTCGCCGCGGCGGACGCGCCGGTTCAGCGAGCTCGACCCGGTGCGGCTGGCCGGGCTGCTCGACGTCGTGCCCGACGAGTCACGGCCGGGCGTGTACCGCCGCCTCGGCGATGTGTCGCTGTTCCTGACCGGGGTGTTCCCCGACTACTCGGTCATGCACGCGCTCGGCCCGGTGGACGTGTCGCGGCTGCTGCGCTCCGCCCGGGTGCCGGCGACCGAACTCGAGGCGCTCGCCACCGCCCCGGCGCTCGACCTGCTCGAGTACCTGGGCGCCCGGTGGTATCGCGCCGCCCTGGCCGCCGCGCCGGTGCGGACGGCGCGGCTCGACGTCGTCGGCGACGTCGCGGAGCGGTTCCGGCAGGCCCGGCGGGTGCTGAACCACGTCGCCGACCGCTACCTGATCGGCCCGACCGCGTCCTGGTTCCCGCCGCCCGGCGCGTGACGTCGTGACGCGCTTCGCTCATGACACCACCGCCTGGTAGACGAGCTGGCGCAGCTGGGAGCGGACCGGGTGCGCGCTCGACGGCATCAGCTGGGTGAAGAAGCTGGCCGTCAGCTCTTCGGCCGGGTCGATCCAGAAGGCGGTGCTGGCGGCGCCGCCCCAGGACAGCTCGCCGGGCGAGCAGTCGACCTTGCCCGCCGCCGGGTCGATCACGACCGCGAAGCCGAGGCCGAAGCCCGTCCCCCGCAGCGGCGCCTCCGCGTACAGCGGGCGGCCGAACGTCGCCAGGTCAGGCCCGCCCGGCAGGTGGTTGCGGCCCATGTACCTGACGGTCCGCGGGCTCAGCAGCCGGATTCCGTCGAGCTCGCCCGCGGGGCTCGTCGCCGTGCCCAGCAGCATGTGCAGGAACCGCTGGTAGTCGCCCGCGGTTGACAGCAGGCCGCCGCCGCCGCTGAACAGCACCGGCTCCCGGTGCGCGGCGGCGCCGAGCTCCTCCAGCCGGACGGCCTTCCCCGACGGCGCCAGCCCGTACAGCGCGGCCACCCGCGACGCCTGGTCCGCGCCCGCGTGGAAGTACGTGTCGCTCATGCCGAGCGGCCCGAGGATCCGGGAGCCGAAAAACTCGTCGAGCCGCTGCCCGGACGCGACCTCGACGACCCGGCCGAGCACGTCGGTGGCGACCGAGTAGTTCCACTCCGCGCCCGGCTGGAACAGCAGCGGGATTCCCGCCCACAGTTCGCACGCGCCCGCCAGGTCCACGCCGGCGGGCGAGCCGCCCATGTCGAACCCGGCCGCGCGGTGCATCGCGTCGGCGGGATGGACTCGGTGGAACCCGTACGTCAGGCCCGCCGTGTGCGTGAGCAGATGCCAGATCCGCACCGGCTGCGTGGCCGGCACGGTGACCGGCCGCAGGTCGGACCCGCCGTCGTACACGCGGACGTCGGCGAACGACGGGATGAACTTGCTGACCGGGTCGGTCAGCTCGAACGCGCCTTCCTCATGCAGCATCATGGCCGCGACCGACGTGACCGGCTTGGTCATCGAGTAGATGCGCCACAGCGTGTCCGGAGTCACCGGCCGCCCGGCCTCGGCGTCCCGCGACCCGCTGCTGGCCACGTGCACGACCTGGCCGTGCCGGCTGACCACGGCCAGCCAGCCGGCGAGCCGGCCGTCGTCCACGTACCGGGCGAAGTGACTGTCGATCCGCCGCAGCCGGTCGGCGTCAAGCCCCGCTTCCGCCGGGTCGGCCTCGACCTTCAGCTCGCTCACTCCCGTCGCCGCCTTTCTCGTGCTCGCCACGCCCGTGGCGATCCTAACTCCCGCGCCCCGCTCGGTGAGCCGGATGACCTTGCCGCGGCCTGCGTCGCGGCCAGGTCGAGCTCGAACCAGCGCACCCCGGGCCTGGCGTACCGCAGCGCGCGGCCGTCGCAGCCCGCCGCGCCGGTCACCACCTGCCGGACGCCGCGGTCGAGGCAGCTGACGACGACCCGGTCGAAGTCGAGCCGGTGCGCGGTGACTCCTTCAGCAGAAACCCGCTGGCGCCCGCGCGCAGCGCCTCGTAGACGTACTCGTCCAGGTCGAACGTGGCGAGCATGAGCACGCGAGTGGCGGGTGCGTCGCGGAGCAGCTCAGCGCGCCATCGTCGCCGCCTATCCGGCGATCCTGCTCGCGGCGGGCGGCTGGCTGCCCGTCCGCCGCGACGCATGAAAGCCCGCGGTCAGCCCCGGGTCAGGACTCCGTGGCGTTCTCCGGAGCCAGCGCCCCGTGCGTGGCCGCCGCTACGGGGCCGGCTACCGCGTCGGCCTCCGCCCCGGCGGGCTCGCCGGCCGGGGCGGTCTCGGCCGGCCCGGACCAGCGGCGCAGCTCGACCTGCGGGATGAGCCACGTGGCGAGGAAGGCGAGCGCGGCGATCGGCACCGCGATCAGGAACACGGTCTGGATCGACTCCGCGTACCCGGCCACGAACCCGCCGCGGATGACGGCGGGCAGGTGGGCGAGCACCGCGGGCGTCACGTTCGCGCTGCTGAAGCCGGACGGCAGCGAGACCCCGTGCAGGTGCGAAGCCAGGTTGCCGACCAGCACGTTCGAGAAGATCGCACCGAAGATCGCCGTCCCGAACGAGCCGCCGATCGAGCGGAAGAACGACGCGCCCGACGTCGCGACGCCCAGTTCGCTGTGCGGCACGCCGTTCTGCACGATGATGACCAGCACCTGCATGACACCGCCGATGCCGAGGCCGAGGATGAGCATGAAGATCGTGCCCTCGAAGGTCGACGAGCCGACGCCCATCAGCGACAGCAGGTACAGGCCGAGCGTCATCGTCGCCGCGCCCGCGATCGGGAAGAACCGGTACTTGCCGGTCCGGGAGATGACCTGCCCGGAGCCGATCGAGGTGGCGAGCAGCCCGGCCATCAGCGGCAGCAGGTACAGGCCCGACACAGTCGGCGAAATGCCCCGCACCACCTGGAAGAACGCGGGCAGGTAGGTGATCGCGCCGAACATCGCGAACCCGACGATGAACCCGACGACGCTCGTCATGGAGAACGTGCGCAGCTTGAACAGGTGCAGCGGGAGGACGGGCTCGGCCGCCCTCCGCTCGACGACGACGAACAGGCCGATCGCCACCACGCCGGCCGCGCCGAGGATGTAGATCGGCGCCGACGCCCACGCGTAGGTGGTGCCGCCGAGGCTGGTCAGCAGGATCAGCGACGTCGCGGCCAGCGAGAGCACGAGCGTGCCGAGATAGTCGATCTTGTGGTGCACCCGGCGCAGCGTGCCCGGCACCTGGCTGGCCACGACGGCCAGCGCGATGACGCCGATCGGGATGTTGATGTAAAAGATCCAGCGCCAGGTCAGATCGTCGACGAACACCCCGCCGAGCAGCGGCCCGATCACGCTGGAGACGCCGAAGACCGCGCCGAACAGCCCGACGTAGCGGCCCCGCTCCCGCGGCGACACGATGTCACCGACGATGGCCTGGGCGCCGACCATCAGGCCGCCGGCGCCGAGGCCCTGCAGCGCCCGGAACGCGATCAGCATCACCATCGAGTTGGACAGCCCGGACAAGATTGACCCGACCAGGAAGATCACGATCGAGGCCTGGAAGAAGATCTTCCGGCCGTACTGGTCGCCGAGCTTGCCCCACAGCGGCGTGGACACCGTGGTGGCCAGCAGGTA
>DASZKN010000116.1:0-14648 GCA_035552855.1 Trebonia sp.
CGAGCAGGATGATGCTGATGACGAGGAACACGTCGGCCAGCGGGCTGTGGGTAATGAAGCCCCAGCCGTAGATGCTCTGCGTCAGGTGCAGGTTGTCGGCGAACGTGCCGCCGAGCACCAGGCCGATCGTCATCGCGGCCAGCGAGTAGCCCACCTTGCGCAGCACGACGCCGACGACGGCGAACACGCCGAGCTCGACGACGCCGACGAAGCCGGTCACGGCGGCGAAGCTGCCGAGCACCGCGAGCGACACGATGATCGGCATCATGACCGGGCCGCGGACGTTCGTCGCCCGGCTGAGCCACGGCGTGATGATCAGGCCGACCGCGCAGGAGATCAGCCCGGCGATCGCCATCACCCACATCATCGAGTACGGCAGCGTCGGCTGAGCGCGCAGCAGCGTCGGGCCCGGCTGGATGCCGAGGATGGCGAGCGCGGCGATGAAGATGACCATGCCGACGCCGGACGGCAGGCCGAGCGCGACGGCGGGCACCAGCGAGCCGACTTCCTTAGCGAGCGAGGAGCCCTCGGCCGACGCGACGCCGGCCGGGACGCCGGTGCCGAACTGCTTCCCGTACTTGCGCGAGACCTGACGGCCCAGGCTGTAGGAGATGAAGTTGGCGCTGAAGCCGCCGATGCCGGGGATGAGGCCGAGCACGCTGGCGACGAGCGCCGAGCGCAGGATGTGAATCCACGACCGCAGGGCGTCGCCGAGGCCCTCGCCCACCTGGCGGCGGAACGCGCTGCTCAGCGCCGCCGACTGCCCGGTGGTGACGGATTCGTTGCGGCCGTACATCGTGATCATCTGCGTCAGCGCGAAGACGCCGAGCGCGAACGGGACGACGTTCAGGCCGCTCATCAGCGCGACGTTGCCGAACGTGAACCGTTCGACGCCCGTCACCGGGTCGCTGCCGATGAACGAGAGCATCAGCCCGATCGTGCCGGACAAGATGACCTTGGCGGCCGAGGTGCTCTCCCCCGTGCCGCCGATCAGCACCAGCGCCAGGATGATGATCGCCACGAACTCGGGCGGATGGAAGAGGTTGACCAGCGAGCCGGAGACCGGGAGCAGCGCGAGCAGGACGGCGCAGCCGATCCAGCCGCCAGCCCAGGTCGACGCGGCGGAGATGGCCAGCGCGCGGCCCGCCTCACCGCGCTGCGCCATCGGGAATCCGTCCAGTGTGGTCGGATAGGACTCAGGCGCGCCTGGCGTGTTGAGCAAGATGGCGGTGATCGAGGCCGCGTAGTAGGAGGCCGCCTGCGTGGCCAGCATGAGCGTGATCGCGGGGATCACGCCCATGTGGTAGAGGAACGGCAGCATCAGGCTGAGCGCGAGTGACACGCCCATGCCGGGAAGCATGCCCATGAACATGCCGATCGCCATGCCGACGAACAGCAGCCCGATCGCCTCGGGCGTGAGCAGTGCGGAAAATCCGGAAAACAGATCGTGCGTCATCGAGACCCTCCGGGCCAGCCGCAGCGGTGGCCCTGTCCAGCACACTGTGCGCGTGATCACACGATGCTGGCATAAGGTCATACCATTTTACAAGAAAGTCATTTATAAAATTTAAGTAAAGTCCGCCTCCGCTCCGCTCATATGTGCGTTCGCTCTGTAACCGGCGGAGCTCGATCGTGGCCGCTTCGTCGAGCTCCCACCCGCCCGTCGTCTCCCGCACCGCGACCCGGTAGCTGGCGTCCTTGGATTCCCGGATGATCGCGGAGTATCCGGGAGGCCTGGAGGCGCGGGAGGCGCGCGCGGGGTTAGGCGGGGAGGCGGGGGTAGACCCGGCGGGCGTTCAGCTCATAGATCTTGCGGAGGTCATCCGCTGGCAGGGCCGCCGCGTCCACGTAGCGCTTCGTGTCGTCCCAGGGCGCCCCGGTGTCCGGGTTGTCGCCGCGGACCGCGCCGAGCATCTCCGAGGCGAACAGGATGTTGTCCGCCGGGATGACCGACGTCAGCAAGTTGATCCCGGGCTGGTGGTAGACGCAGGTGTCGAAGAAGACGTTGCCGAGCAAGTGGGAAGCGACCGGCGGCCGCTGCTCCCGGACCGCCAGGCCCTGGTAGCGGCCCCAGTGATACGGGACCGCGCCGCCGCCGTGCGGGATCACGAACCGCAGGTCAGGGAACCGGCCGAACAGATCCCCCGACACCAGCTGCATGAACACGGTCGTGTCCGCGTTCAGGTAGTGGCCGCCGAGCGTGTGCACCGCCGGGTTGGCCGACGCGGACACGTGGATCATCGCCGGGACGTCCAGCTCCACGAGCTTCTCGTACAACGGGTACCAGTACGGGTCCGTCAGCGGCGGGGACGCCCAGTACCCGCCCGACGGGTCGGGGTTCAGATTGCAGCCGACGAACCCCAGGCCGGCCACGCACCGCTCCAGCTCGGCGACGCACGCGTCCAGCGGTTCGCCCGCTACCTGCGGGAGCTGGCAGGCACCCGCGAAGCTGGCCGGGAACAGCGACGTCACGCGGCAGACCAGGTCGTTGCTCACCCGCGCCCACGCCACCGCGGTCGCCGGGTCGGTGACGTGGTGGCCCATGCCCGAGGCGCGCGGCGAGAAGATCGTCAGGTCGTGTCCTCGCTCGCGCGCGATCCGCAGCTGGTTGTCCTCGATCGACCGGCGGATCTCGTCATCGGTGATGCCGGCCAGCGCCGGCGCCGGCAGCGACGGGTTGGCCAGCCGGGCCAGCTGCGCCTGCCGGAACTCGCCGAGGGCCGCCGGCGCGGTCGTGTAGTGGCCGTGAATGTCAATTACCGACATACCGCAGTCCCTTTTCGACCAGCCGCGCGCGCATGTTGCTGACGTCGAGGCTGACCTCGCCGGCGGCGTACCGCTGGCGCGCCGCCTCTTCCCTGGCCGCCGCAGACTAGCGGCAGGTTCACGTCGCCGAGCGTCTCCTTGACCGTGCCGGCCGCCGATACGCAGCGGGACCAGACGATGCCGCGGACGACGGTTCCCGCCATGCTCACGCCTCCCAGGGGAGGAGGGACACGTGGATCACGTCCTCGTCGGTGCCATTGCCGCCGATCGCCTTGATCGCCCGGTCCACGTCGCCGAGGCCGAACGTGTGCGTCGCCAGCAGGTCCAGCGGGAAGCGCCCGGAAGCGAGCTGCCTGACCGCGAGCTCGCACGCCCGGAAGCTGTGGCCCCGCGCGCTCTTGATCGTGATCGCCTTCTCCGTGACCTTCTTCACCGGGAAGTCGGGGAAGGCGGCCAGCTCACCCTGGATGAGCAGCGTGCCCTCGCGGCGCTTGAGCGCGTCGATGCCGAGCAGCACCGGCGCGGTGCCCGCGCCCGACGTGCAGTCGAGCACGACGTCGACGCCCTTGCCGCCGGTGACCGCCATGATCCGCTCGAGCGGGTCCTCCTGCCGCACGTCGATCACGTAGTCGGCGCCGAGCTTCTTGGCCATCTCGAGCCGCGCGGCGTCCTTCGACGTGCCGGTGACGAAGATCAGCGACGCGCCGGCCTGCTTGCACGCGACCGTCTGGGAGAGCCCCTGCTGGCCGGGACCCTGGATGAGCACGGTGGAGTCGTAACCGACGCCGGCGGACAGCAGCGCCCACTCGATGCCGTTGGACATCGGGGTGGCCAGCCCGGCCAGCTCGGGCGACAGGCCGTCGGGGATCTTGTGCAGGATGGCGTTCCACGGCAGGAACATGTACTGCGCGAACCCGCCCCACAAGTTGTAGGGGTTGTTGGCCGACGTGTACCCGAAGCGCCTCGCGTCCGGGTTCGTGCGCCAGTCGGTGAGCTCGCAGTGCCGGTACTCCCCCGCCCGGCACCAGTCGCACTGGAAGCAGCCGACGTAGTGCTCGACGAAGACCCGGTCGCCCTCGGCGACACCCTGCCGCTCGGCGAACGTCCGGCCCGCCTTCGCGATCACGCCGATGTTCTCGTGCCCCATGATCACCGGGTCGGTGAACGGCGGCTTCGCGTACATCTTCACGTCGGTCCCGCAGATCCCGGCGACCTCGACCTTGAGCAAAGCACCGTCGTCGGGTATGTCAGGCATCGGGAACTCGCGCAGCTCCGTGCGTCCCGGACCCGTCCGTACCGCTGCCAGCACTTGCTCAGCCATGAGCGACGCTCCTCATCTGGGTGCCCTATAAACCGAATCTTGTCCCACCAGAATGGTCTATTGGTATGACAGATTACCATGCTAGGGTTGGGATTATGGGCCAGCTCACACTCACCGCCGTGACCCGCACTCAGGGCGCCACCCAGGCGCTGAAGGACGGGACCGTCCAGCCCGCCGGCGCCACGCTGAACTTCGAGGAAGTGCCTGTCCTCATCCAGGCCTTCCGCAAGATGGTGCGGACGCTCGACTACGACGTCACCGAAATGGCGTTCACCACGTACATGGCGGCGAAGGCGCACGGCAAGCCGTTCACCGCCCTGCCGGTTTTCCTGGTCCGCGGCTTCCATCACGGCGCCATCCTGCGCGGCACCGGCGCCGGCGCCGCTGACCTGGCCCCCAGGGACCTCGAAGGCCGTAGCGCGGGCGTCAACCGCGGCTACACGGTCACGACCGGGGTCTGGGCGCGCGGCATCCTCGCCGAGGAATACGGCGTCGACCTCGACCGTGTCACCTGGGTGCTGTCCGGCGACGAGCACGTCGCGGAGTACGTTCCGCCGTCCAATGTCGTCCCGGTCCCCGACGGCAAGAACGTGCCCGACATGGTCGCCTCCGGCGAACTCGCCGCGGGTGTCGGCATCGCGGCCGACCGCGCGGATCTCACGACGCTGATTCCCGACGCTGCCGAGGCCGGCTACCGCGCGCTGCGCGAGCGCGGCTGCTACCCGATCAACCACCTCGTCGTCGTCAAGGACGAACTGCTCGCCGCGTACCCGGGGCTCGCCGCCGATCTGTTCAGCGCGTACGCGGCGGCCAAGCGGCGCTACGTGGACGCGCTCGCCAGCGGCGCCATCGCGGAGCCGGACGCGACCGACCGCATGTACCAGCGGGTCGCGGAGATCACCGGCGCCGACCCCATGCCCTACGGCCTCGCGCCCAACCGGGCGATGATCGACAAGCTCATCAGCTACGCGGTCGACCAGCGGATCCTCGACAAGCCCGTCGCCGCCGAAGACCTCTTCGCCGCGGGCACCCACCACCTGACAGCCTGAACCCGCTCCCGTGAACAGGAGGCTAAACCGTGCGGATCGTGATCGCCGCCGACCACAACGGCGTCGCGCTGAAGGACTACCTGAGCAAGCGGCTCGCCGGCCAGGGCCACGACATCGAGGACCTCGGCAGCCACGGCGACGCCACCGTCGACTACCCGCCGCTGTGCGCCGCGGTCGGGCACCAGGTCGCCAGCGGGGCCGCCGATCGCGGCATCGTCCTCGGCGGCTCCGGCTCCGGCGAGCAGATGGCCTGCAACAAGATCGCCGGCGTCCGCGCGGGCATCTGCCACGACCTGTTCACCACCGAGATCGCGCGCGCCCACAACGACGCGAACGTGCTCATCATCGGCGCGAAGATCGTCGCCCCGGCGCTGGCCGAGCTGATCACGGACCTGTGGCTGAAGACGCCGTTCAAGGGCGGCCGGCACGCCGACCGGCTCGACCAGATCGCCGCTCTCGAGCGGGGCGAGTCGCTAAGCCTCGGCTGAGGCCGAGACTCAGGCTGAGGCCGAGCCGAGGAACTCAAGCACGCGAGCGGGCGCGGTGCCGGCCGTCTGCCCGCTCACGGGCATGTCCCAGTACTCGGCGCGCGGCAGGCACTCTTCCAGGTAGCGGGCGGCCGAGGTCGCGTGCGACGCGTCCTGGCCGGGCACGACCAGCGCCGGCACGTCGAGCCTGAGCAGGTCCTCGGGCTCCGGGCCGGGCACGGTGTCCCGGTCGAACAGCGTCCGCGCCATGCCGGCCACGAGCGTCTCATACCGACGCTGGCCGAGCGACCGATAGGACTCCGCGAACGCCGGGTCGCGGCGGACGCAGTTCACCCACGGGCCCACGCGGGGATCCTGCGTGAACCCCTGCCCGGACGAACGGGCGTGGTCGACGGCAGCTACCAGGGACCGTTCAGCGACAAAAGACAGGTGGCGCGCGAACCTGGCGTGCTGCGCCAAGCGGTACCGGGCACCACCCGCTGGTGAGTAGAGCACCATCGACATGGCCGAGTCGGGCCAGGTCGCGGCGAAGACCGCCACCGCCGAACAGCCTACGCAGCCGCCCATCAGGTGGGCGCGCCCGATGCCGAGGTGGTCGAGCAGGCCCTTGCCCTGCGCGGCGTAGTCCGCCCAGGTGATCCGCTCGATCCGGCCGCCCGAGGCGCCGGACTCGCGCCGGTCGAACAGCACGCACGTGTAGGACCTGGCGAGCTGGTCGACGAGGCCGAGCCGGGCGTAGAGGCTGAACGACGTCCAGTTCGCGAGCGTCGCGTTGAAGCCGCCCGGGGAGAACATCAGCAGCGGGGGGCCGTCCCCGGTCACCTCGTAGTGCGTGGCGATGCCGTCAATGTCGATGACAGGCAATGATTTTCCTCCCCGTCGGGACCGGCTCAGGACCGGCCGTCGCCCTTGATGGGCCGGCCCGCGCGGGTGTCCGCGGCCAGCGCCGTGAACGCGTCCAGCGCGGCCTGGGCGACGTGCGTGTAACTGTCCGGCGTGGTGCCGAGGGTCTTGGCGGCGGAGCCGGTCGCCGTCTGCGCGAGGCGCACCCGCCCGTCGAGCCACGGGCCGCCGCCGGCGCCGCCGATGACCGGGATGCTGACGGCCGCGGTCACCGCCGGCCCGGCGACCGGACCCGAATTCTGGAAGTCGAGCAAGGCGGCCCCCGCCTGCTCGAGGAGCTTAGCCTCGGCGATGAGGTCATCCGTCATGCCCGGCGGCACCTGGGCGCCCGGGGCGAGCATCGCGTCGTAGCTGACGCCGTGCCGCAGCGCGGTCTGCGGGGTGATGCCGAGCTGCGCCCAGACCGGTATGCCGGCCCGCGCCACCGCGGACACCGCCTCGGGGAAATCGGCCGCCCCGTCGATCTTCACGAGATCCGCGCCGGCTTCCTTGGCGAGGCGGACCGCGGCGCGGACGGCGCTCCGCTTTCCTTCCTGCACGGGGCCGAACGGAATGTCGATGCTGACCAGGGCGTTCGTGACACCGCGGCGCACCGCTCGGCCCACGATGGTCATCTCGTCCATCGTGACTTCCAGCGGGCTGCGGTGGCCCCAGAGGTTGACTCCGACGGAGTCGCCGACCGACACGATCTCGACGCCGGCCCGGTCGGCGATCGCGGCGAGCTGGTAGTCCCAGGCCACGACGCCGACGATCTTCCGCCCGGCGTGCTTCATGCGCTGCAGCGCGCCGACGGTGACTTTCTCGCTCATTACTGGCTCCCTCTGCCGCGGGCTAGACGCGCGGGCTAGACGCGCGGCTAGACCCGCAGGGCGGACAGGACCTCGGGGACATCCGCGGCGTCACGCAGCACCACGAGCACCATCGCGTTGGGGCGGAGCGCGGACACGACCTCGTTGACCGAGTCGCCGCCCGGCAGGACCAGCCCCGCGGACATGATGCCGCGCGCCGCGGCGGCGTCACCGATGACCGACGCCGCCTCCGCGTTCGCGCCCGCCGACGCGATCATCACGACCGTGTCCGCGCCCGCGAGTTCCTCGCTGAGCAGCGCGGTACCGCCGCTCCCGGTGCCTTCGGTCCCGGTGCCTTCGGTCCCGGAATGGCGCAGCAGCGCGTCGTCCGGGACCGCCGACTCGAACACGAGGAAGTGCCCGCCACCCCAGGACCGCCCCCCAAGCTCCCTAACGATCCGTGCCGACTCGCCGTCGAGCGCGATCACGCGCGAACTGCGGCGAGTGAACTCCGGGGCGTTGACGCGGTACCTGGCCTCGGCCGCCGTGGTGGCGAGGGCGCAGCTGCTGAGCAGCGTCGGGTGCCACCGTGCGGCTGTGTCAGGCACGCTCACACCGACGCGTGCTTCTCGCCGGGGCGCACGCGCAGGGCGTCGGCGCAGCCCTCGATGAACGACTGGTCCGCGGGCAGCACCACGGCCGCCGACCGGACCTCCTGGTGGGCGACGTCGACGCCGGGCGGGGTGATGCCCTCGTCGCGCAGCGCCTCCACGGCCCGCCAGAGCTTGCGGCGGGCCATGATGATGCCGCTGTCGGTGGACACCAGGCGCTCCTTGGTGCGGTCCACGATCGGGCCCATGCTCTCCTGCAGGGACGCGTCCTGCATGGAGATGCCCTTGACGCCCGAGTACGTGTCGCCGCGTTTCTGAGCCGCGCGGTCCATCATGTAGTCGTTGTCCTTGTTCTGCAGCGGCCGGAAGGTGCCGGGCACGAACTCGTTGTGCACGCCCTTGCCGTCCTGCATGTGCTGGACCTCGGTCTCGGTCAGCGCACGCGTCGGGTGGTAGTCGTACGTGAACACCCAGCAGTTCTCGTCGTCGATCGGGATCCAGAAGTGACCGTGGATCGGGTGGTCACCGCGCGGCGGGATCATCGTGAAGCTGGGCATCACCCAGGGCGTGATCCGCCAGTAGTAGTGTCCCTCTTCCGCGTTGCGGCGGACCCCGATCATCAGGCCGCCCTCGGACTCCACGACCTCGAAGAACGGCTTGCGGTCGGCGAGGTTGTACTTGTTGCCCTGGGCCCCCTTGAACAGCGGGTCGCTCTTGAGGCCGTCGCTGTGCAGCCAGGAGACGTGACTGGAGTCGATGCCGCCCTCGAGCGCCTGCAGCCAGTTGCACTCCTGCCAGCGCTTGGACGTGAAGCTCTGCTCCGCCGGCACGCGGGCGAACTCCCACTGGGGCAGGTCAGGTGTCTTCGCCTGGTCGCCCAGGTACGCCCAGAGCACGCCGCCGATCTTGACCATCGGGTAGCTCTTGAGCTTGATCTTCGCGCACAGCGCGCTGTGCCGCTCGTCCGGCTCGGACGGGATCTCGATGGCCTGGCCGGTGACGTCGTACTTCCAGCCATGATAGGAGCAGCGGAGACCGCCCTCCTCGTTCCGGCCGAACCACAGCGAGACGCCGCGGTGCGCGCAGAACTCGTCCATCAGGCCGTACCGGCCCTCGCTGTCGCGGAACGCGATCAGCCGCTCCGACAGCAGCTTCACGCGGACCGGCGGGCAGTCGTTCTCGGGAAGCTCCTCGGCCAGCATGGCGGGGAGCCAGTACTGCCGGAACATCTCGCCCATCGGCGTCCCAGGTCCGGTCTGGGTGAGCAGATCGTTGATTTCCTGTTTCAGCATCGCGGTTGCTGTCCTGTCTCTTCTGCGGTCATGACGGGGTGCGGCCCATGAACAGGCAGGTGTAGAAGGCCCGCCAGACCACTTCGACGTCGCTGACGCCCGCCGCCGCGTAGGCGTCCAGGTGATCTGCGACGCTCGTCAGCGGGTAGTTGTGGTGGTGCTTGGGACCGTCCGGCGTGACGCCGAACTGCTTGCGCGCTGCCCGCAGCCGCTTGTCCCACACGTCGTCGAACCCGGCGGCGGCGGGCGGGCCCGCCTGGCTGGCCGGCCCGATGTGGTCGAGGTTGATCAGCCAGCCGCCCGGCCTGAGCTTGCGGGCGGCCTGCCCGTAGAAGCTGACAAGCCCGTCTTTGTCCAGGTGGTGGGCGGCGCGGGACGTGGTGATGACGTCCGCGCCGTCGGGCAGGCCGGCGCCGTCCAGGTCGGTCATGTCTACGATGCGGTACTCGACCCGGTCGCCGAACGGGGCGAGCTTCTCGTGCGCCAGGTCCAGCATCGCGCGCGACGCGTCGGTCCAGATGCCCCGGGCGCGCGGGAGCTGCCTGAGGAAGACCTCGAGCACGGCGCCGGGGCCGGCGCCGACGTCGATGATCGTCGCGACGTCCGGGTTGTCGCCCGCGACGACGGCGGCGGCCATCCGCCGCGGGAAGTCGAGCAGGTCACGGAAGGAGTCGGTGGTCGCCCAGTCCTTGGCGAAGTCCGTGTCCAGCCACATGGCCGCCGCTTCGGCGCCCTGCGCCGTCATGCGGTCGCCGAGCCGTACTCGGGGGCGTTCTCAAGGTACGCGACCCGGTCGTAGCCAAGCTGCTTGAACAGCCGGTTCTGGCCCGACAGCAGGCGCAGCGGCTGGCCGTCGGCGCTGAAGTGCTGCGCGACGGTGTTCTGCGGCACGTAGAGCGTGTCGCCCTTCTTGATCTCGTGCCTGGTCGGCTCGCTGGCGATCCGGGCGTAGTACTTCTCGCCGATCTCGGCGGCGACTTCCCAGTGCAGGCTGTAGCCTCCGCCGTCGAGGACGTACAGGATCTCGTCGGCCATGTGCCACCGCTTGCCGGACCGGCTGCCGGCCGGGACCTCAAGCTCGAAGACGTCGGTGCTGAACGTGCGCACGTCGGTCGTCTCCGGGGAGCTGAGGACGCGGACCTTGCCCAGCGGGGTGGTCTCCCACGTGGTCTCGGACGGCTTGACGACCTTGCGGCGCTTCTCGACGCCGGGCGTCCAGATCTGTCCCCACTCGACGCGCTCGCCGTACTTGCCGGCGTCCTCGACCGGGCCGCTGCGGCCCTGCTGGATCAGGCCGAGGTACATCCAGGCGCACTTGGCCTTAATGACGAGCGCGGTCGCCTGCTCGTCGTAGGGGTTGAAGTGCCGGTGGACCGAGTCGGTGTGCACGAGCACGAGATCGTCCTTCGCCCAGTCGTAGCGCTGGTCGTCGTGGATCTCGTAGCCGCGGCCCTCGAGAATGTAGAACGCCGCCTCGTTCTGGTGGCCGTGGCCGTGGTTGGACGAGTGCGGCGGCAGCTGCACGAAGTGCACCTGAAGCGACTGGGTCAGGAACGGGTCGTCACCGGGGCCGACCCGCCACCACGTCTTGGACTGGTCAGAGTCACCGGAATGGCCCACCTTCGCATCGTCGGTGACCACGGAGTTATCCCGTACCCGGGGCGCCGCCAGCTGCGCCGTCCGGAATTCCCTGAGGCCATAGCTTTCCGAGGTCATTCCCCGGAGGAACACGCGTCCGCTCTTCGCCATCACGACTCCTTCGCCGTTATCGGTCTAACAGTTATACCTCTGACCATCAGCCCGCGTCGAGATCCCCGCCGGCTGGCTTTGCCGCGGGTTTCCCGGCGGATTTTCCGGCGGATTTCCGGGGAGCCCGGGGCGGCCCGGGGCGGCCCGGGGCGGGCTGGTGGCCGCCCGCGCGGGGCTTCTCTTGCCGCCCGCGCGGGCGCCGTCTGGTGTCCCCGGCTAGCTCCGGGGCGGACGTGCGCTAGGCGGCGTCCCACGACTGCACGAGTTCGGTGTCGGCGCCGGCGCGGCCGACCTTCCCGCTGCCGCCCGGGCTGCCGAGCGGCGCGTCGCGGCCGTCCAGCGGCTCGGCGAAGAAACGCTGGTTGTCCGCGACGAACTCCGCCATGTCGGGCGGCGCCTTGAAGTCCGTGAAGATCGCGCTCTCCGGGCAGGCCGGCTCACAGGCCCCGCAGTCGATGCACTCGCGGGGGTTGATGTAGAGCTTCCGGTCGCCTTCGTAGATGCAGTCCACCGGGCATTCCTCGATGCACGACTTGTCCATGACGTCGATGCACGGGGCGGCGATGAAGTAGGGCATGAATGCTGGCTCCTGATTCAGGCTGCGTTGCGGGTCAGGCCGCTGCGGTCAGGTCACTGGAGTGGCCGGGGAACAGCGGCTCCCCGGGATCCAGGGCCGCCACCGCGTTGTTCACCGCCGTCGCGGCCTCGCCAAAGCCGACCGCGATCAGCCGGACCTTGCCGGGGTACTCGGTGATGTCACCCGCGGCGTACACGCGGTCCAGGTTCGTCGCCATGGACGTGTTCACGACGAGCCGCCGCTCCGTGACGTTCAGTTCCCAGGACTCGAGCGCGCTGATGTCGGCGGTGAAGCCGAGGGCGGCGACGACCGCCTGCGTCTTGAGGCGGATGGTCTCCTTGGTGCGCTTGTGCTGCACGTCGACCGTCTCGATCCAGCCGTCGCCGCCGGCCGCGACCAGTTCGGCGTTCGTGATCATCGGCACGCCCAGGCCGGTGACCTGCTGGACGAGCGCTTCGTGGGCCCGGAACTTGTCGCGCCGGTGCACCAGCGTCACCGACCGCGCGATCGGCGACAGGGTGACCGCCCAGTCGAAGGCGCTGTCGCCGCCGCCGACGATCACCACGTCGCGGTCCCGGTACTCCTCCGGCCGCGGCACGAAGTAAGCGAGGCCCCTGCTCTCGAACGCGCCGAGCGCCGGCATCGGCCGCGGCGTGAAGGTGCCGATGCCCCCGGTCACCACGACGAACCGGGCGCGGACCCGCAGCCCGGCCGATGTCGTGACGACGGGCAGGCCGTCTTCGTAGGCGAGCGTCCTGGCCTCTTGGCCCAGCAGGTAGCGCGGCTCGTACTTGCCCGCCTGCTCGGCCAGCCCGGCGATCAGGTCACGGCCCCGCACGGCCGGGAAGCCGGCGATGTCGTAGATCAGTTTCTCCGGGTACATGGCGCAGACCTGGCCCCCGATCTCCGGGAGCGAGTCCATGACCGCCACGGACTGGCCACGGAAGCCCGCGTAGTAGGCGGCGTACAGACCGGCAGGGCCCGCCCCGACGATCAGCGCGTCAACGTCAGCAGCGTGCGACACCCGACTCCTCCCGAATAGGTCTAAGGTCATACCATTATGAAGGACGGAGGGGCGGCGAGGCAACAGTCGCGCGGAATGTCGTGCTCGCGCCGCGCCGAATGTCGTGCTCGCGCCGCGCCGGGCCGCACGGGGCGGTTCGCTTCGGACACGGCGGCGGCTTACCACGGTCGTCCCGGGCTGCAGCGTCGCCGCGGGTTATTACGGTCGCCGGGGCTTATTATGGCCGCCGGGGACGCGTACCCGGCACACGAAACGCTTACGTCACGGGGATTAACGGCTTTGGCTTAACCATAATGCCTTACCGTATAGTTGATTGCCCTGAGGCAGCCCGACGTCCCCTAGGAGGAACAGATGCCCAGGTCGGAAGGCATTACGCCCGCCGGCAGGGAAGGCACGTCCTCTCCTGCGGAGCCGGAACTTTTCAGCCGGGTCAGCGTCGGCCGGATATCCGAGATCATTGTGGACCAGATCCGGCTGCTGATGCGACAGGGTCAGCTCACGCCGGGCGACCGGCTGCCGCCGGAACGGGACCTGTGCGAGCGCTTCGGCGTCAGCCGGGTCACGGTGCGCGAGGCGCTGCGGATGCTGGAGTCGGCCGGCCTGGTCGAGATCCGGGTCGGCGCGCGGGGCGGCGCGTTCGTCACAGTCCCGTCGAGCAACCGGGTCGGCGAGGGACTCGCTGACCTGCTCACGCTGTCGGTGATCAGCGCGGCCGACGTCACCGAGGTCCGGATGATCCTCGAGGTCGGCATCGTGCCGCTGGTCTGCGAGCGCGCGACCGAGGACGACCTCGCCGAGCTCGAGAAGATCTGCGAGCGGTCCGAGCTGGCGCTGCGTGACGGCGACTACACGATGGACATCTCGCTGGAGTTCCACGCCCGGGTCGCGCAGGCGACGCACAACCCGGCCCTGGAGATGATGGTGGAGTCATTCCGCGGGCCGATCCTGATGTCGCTGAAGGAAGCCAGGGAGGCAGCGCCCGAGATGGGCGGCCTGGGCACCGAGGAGCACGAGAAGTTCATCGAGGCGGTCCGCAAGCGGGACGCCGACGACGCGGCCCGCATCATGCGCGAGCATCTGACCCGCACCGCCGGCCGCGTCCGGCACGACCACCACTAGCTGTCACGGGGATTCTGATAGCCGGATTCTGATAGCCGGTGGCGCGTGGTCCCGCCGGTCAGGCTTGCGGCTGCCCGGGTGGCTGGTGCTGGGCCGCGATGCGCAGCGGTGCCGGCTGACTGATTTCGGGTGGCTGTCCGGTCGAAGTGAGCCTGATCGCCGCCTGGCCTTCTGACTCCAGCCGTTGCAGGTCGGCTGGCGGCACGAGACAGGCAACGGCCTTGGCGTGCCTGGTCAGGATGATCCGCTCGTGGCCGTAGGCGACGCGGTTGATCAGTTCCGCCAGCTCGTCCCTGGCCCGCGTCACGGGGATCTCGGTGGTCATGTTCCAAAGGCTACGTACGTTTCAAACCTTCATCAAATAATGTACGGTTTACTCAAAACGTACGTTAGCCGGAGGTACCTGATGCCGTCAGTCTCAGTCGGGCCAGCCGCCTGCGTTCCCCGGCCGGTTGGACTGCGGCGCAACCCGGACTTCCGGATGCTGTGGACCGGCCAGCTGCTTTCCGATACCGGCTCGCAGATCAGCGGGCTTGCCGTCCCGCTGCTGATCCTGGCCCTCACCCACTCGACGGTGCTCGCCGGAGTGGTCGGGACGGTGCGGGCCCTGACTGGAATCTGCTTCCTGCTGCCCGCCGGGGCGCTAGCGGACCGGTTTGACCGGCGGCTGACGATGATTCTCACCGATATCGTGCGCGCCGTGCTGCTGGCCGTGCTCGCCGTCCTGATCGTGGCACACCTGGCGTCCTGGCCGGTCGTCATGGTGGTAAGCGTGTTCGCCGGGGGTGCCGGTGCCCTCTTCGCCCCGGCGGCCGCCGCCGCGCTGCCGGGGATCGTGCCGGACGCGCAGCTTGAGGAGGCGTGGGCCGCTACCGAGGCCCGTACCTATGCCGCCGGGCTGGTCGGCCCGGCGCTCGGCGGGGTGCTGTTCGGCCTGGGCCGCGCCGTCCCGTTCCTGGCC
>DASZKN010000117.1:0-9175 GCA_035552855.1 Trebonia sp.
GAGCAGGAGGAGATGGGGCGGTGGATGATGCGCGCGATGGCGCTCGCGCCGAGCCATCCGCACCCGCTGCTGACCGGATCCCCGGTCGGCCAGGCGGTCCTCGGCCCGTTCGCAGCACTCTACGACTGGGCCCGCGACCTGTTCGCCCGGTCCCGTGAAGAGCACTGATCCGACAGTGATCCGAAAGGTGCGATCATGACGCGCACTGCCTACGAAGCCGAAGTGGAGACCAGAGGCCCCGGCCGCCAGCTCGGCGGCTTGCTCGCCACGCTCATGGGCGTCGCCCTCGTCGTGGTCGGCACGTTCCTGGAGTGGGCGCCGTCGCGCACCGTCGGCGGACTCAGCGTCCTGGTTGGCCTGGTGGCGCTGATCGCCCTGGTCGATCGGTCCGGCTGGCTCAGCCGCCTCGCCGGTGCAGCGGCCCTAGTCGTGTTCGTCATGTACGTGATCGAGGCGTACCGGGAGTTCGGCCACGACTTCAACACGGCCGTGGGCGACCTGCGCGCCGGCGCCTGGCTGCAACTGGCGGCCGGCGTCGTGCTGCTGATCGGCGGCCACCTCGGCTCGCACGTGGCGGCCGTCTCGACCGCGGTCGAGAGCGGGGCCTTCGACCGGTCCAATCTGGAAGGGAAACGTTGATGATGCGTCGTACCAGCTTCGTCGGGGCCCTGGTCGCCGTCGCGATCGGCGCCGTGCTCGCCTTCGCGGTGCAGGCCAGCCCTCGTTGGCTCGACCTGCAGCAGGCCGGGATCATCGTGCTGCTCGGCGGGCTCGCCGACCTGCTCGTCAGATTCCTGATAGCGGACAGCCCGCTGCTCAGCTCGACGGCCGCCGAGGTCGCGGCCGTCGTCGAGCCGCTGGGCGACCCGGTGCTCAACGCGGCGGGAAGCCCGGTCAACCTGCCCCCGGATCCGTCCGTGGTGCCCGTGGTCACCACAGTCGTCGAGGTGCCGGTGGACGGTCCCGAACCCGCCGAGCCCTGGCAGTACACGGGTATCCCGGCGGCCCACGACCGAGCGGTCTACGAGCGGGCCCTGCGCGCCGCCGCCGAGGGCGGGTCCCTGGACACCCCCGAATCCGCCGTCTCGGTGACGACGATCACCGGGCGTCCGGTCCGCCCGCACACCCGCCGAGCCCGCCGCGCCGCGAAGCGCGGCCGGTGGAACCCGTGAGGAGGCTGAGATGGATGCCAGAGCGTTGGCCGACCGGTCGGCGGCCTTTTTGATCGGAGCCGAGGACTGCGCGCGCGACGAACCGCAGCCCCTGTGGGAGGCGATGGTCGCGGCCGGAGGCCGGGCCGTGGTCGTCCACCCGGAGGCCGACGAGGAGCGCGTGTACGAGCGGTTCGGCCTGGGCGGCAGGACACCGCTGGTGCGGAAGCTGGGCTCGCTGGACGCGGCCGAGTACGACGCGCTGGTCCTGACCGGCAGCCACGACGCGCAGGACCCGCTCTTCCGGGAGCCGGAAGCCGTCCGCCTCGCCACGGCCTTCTTCCTCGCCCGCAAGCCGATCGCCGCGCTAGGCCGCGCCCCGGGCCTGCTGGTCCGGGCCGGCCTGGTGGACGAGCGGATGCTCACGTCGTGGCCCGGCCTGGCCGAGGAGATCAGGGCGGCGGGCGGAACCTGGCACGACTGCCCGGTCGTGGTCTGCCGCAACGGACCGAACGTGCTGGTGACCGGCCGCGGGCCGGCGGACATGGCGGTGTTCTGCGACGCGGTGGTCGATCAGATCGCCCGAAGCGCGGTGCGGTCGGATGGTGTCGGCGCTAGCTGACGGTGTCGCCCACGACCGGCGAGGGCTGGGCCCAGGTCGGGGAATTCGGCCTGCCCTGCTCCTATCCGAGGCCTGCGCCGGAGAGGATACGACGCTCTGGCAGTCTCCGGTCTGGATGTGGCACCGGGCTGCCCCCGCGGGCGACCGTGTGCCGTGGGATCGCGCCATGCGGCTCGAACTGCCCGCGTGGCGTGGGTGCGCAAGCAGGAGGCCGTCGCCTGCCACCGCAGCCAGATCCTGTCGCTCGGTCCGGCGGCCGAGGACGCGCCGATCCTGCCGGTCTCCGAGCTCTCGCACTTCCGCCGACACCGTGAGCTGGTGCTGCGCTGAGCTCAGCGTACGGCGCGGCACCAGAACGCGAACGCCGCGACCGCCTCGGAATGCCAGGGGCGGCCCGCGTCCTCGACGCGCAGAGACCTGTCCCGCTTGGGCAGTCCGAGCTGCCGGTAGAACGCCTCGTCTTCGAACCCATACTCGGCCGCGTCCACGAGGTCGGCCGCGTGCACCACGCGCTCGATCCGCGCCCAGTAACAAGCCGCGAGGCACATCGGGCAGGGTTCGCCGCTGCTGTAGAGCACGGCGCCGGAGAGCGTAGACCGCCCGAGCACTCGCGCGGCCGCCCGCAGCGCCAGGATCTCGGCGTGCGCGCTCGGATCGGTGAGCGTCCCGACATGGTTGCCTGACTCGCCGAGCAGTTCGCCGTCCAGACTGACCACGGCGCCGAACGGCAGGTCGCCGCTGCCGGGCACAACGGCGCGGGCGAGCTCGATTGCACGCCGCAGATACGGCTCGTCATCGAACATCCCTTCGCGGTGCCCTGAAACCGCCGCCGTATGCGCATCCGACAAAGGACGCATCCGGCCATGCCGGGACATGCTGCGGGTGGCAGTCGTCCGCGCCGTCCTCGGCCGCAATCACCTCGCCGCCTGGCGCTCTGCGGCACCTCCCCGCGGTCTTCGGCTCAGCGCTCCTTGGCCTGTAGGTGCCATAGTCGCTCGAGCGCCACGTGCAGCACCCCGACCGGCATCTGCGGGTTGAGGTCGTCGCGCAGGCATGCCTCCACCTCGGCCATGCCCATCCGCGCGACGGACTCGATGCGCACCGGCCCGTCCATTCGCGGCGCCGCTGCTTTACTCGCCTCGACGCACTGGCTAACGGCCGCGCTGGGCGCCGGTCACGCACCTGTCGACAACCACCCGAAGGCGCGTCATCGAACAGACCGTATTACGCAACCCGTCGGCGACTGCTCGCTCTGTGCACTCGGCCCTGAGCGTGCGCACGAACCGTTCGGCGAACGCGTACCGGCGGTCGTGGCGACGCCACGCCGTCGCAGCGATCCTGTGGCGCGGCGCCATGGCGCCACGCGCATCTCGCCGGAAACCCGTGGAGCCCAGGATACTCGAGGTGGACGAGCCGGTCATCGCGCGAACGCACTGGCGAAGGTGACACTGGCCGGTACGTCCGGCAAGTGAACGAACTAAGCGGCGACAGCTGTCGCTGGCGCCTCGCTTCCGCTGTTTGCCTCCGCCTCACTGCTGCGCGGTCAGCAGCGAACGGGCATTAGTCAGCTCCAGGACCCGCGCCACCGTTTGGCTCTGCGAGCCGATGGCGAACTCCCGGCCCAGGTCGACGGCGAACGTTCGCGCGGTGAGTAAGGAGCGCACCGCGCAGCAGCCGCAAAAGTCCACGTTGGTCAAGTCCACACAAACTCCTGCGGGATGGGCGTCGACGGCTTCACACAGCGCGTTGGTCAGCGCGCGGACGCAGGCCAGGTCCAGTTCGCCGGTCACGACGGCGCTGACCGGGCCTGGCCCGTCCGTGATGATGCGGATGCCGGCGACTGTGCTCAACTTGCGCTCGGTACCCGACGCAGGCGTAACCAGCGCGGTGCCCACGTTGGACTCGTTCTCGAGGGTCATGATGGTTCCTCTGACTCCGCGGAGGTGCCGCTTTTCAGCGCCGCGCTGCATGAGTCGACCTCTCCCAAGACTCATGCTCTGCCCGGCTTCCACGTACGTCAAGCCTTACGCGAGACAACTTGCATGTGTTGAATTTCGCGAGACGTAAGCGCAAAATAGAGACATGGGCAGCTCCGAACCGGGTCCCTCGTGGACATTCCTGACCAACCACGCGCGCATCCTGATCATGATCGCGCGCGACCCAGGCATTCGGCTGCGCGATGTCGCGGCCGCGTGCGGGATCACCGAGCGGACCGCACAGGCCATCGTCGCGGACCTGGAGACAGGCGGATATCTCACGCACACCCGCGAAGGCCGCCGCAACCGCTACCTGGTCACCGTCGGCACCCGGTTCCGGCACGTGGCCGAGGCCGACCACGAGATCGCCGGTCTGCTCGCCCTGATCAACGAAGGGGCCGCCTATTCCGAGCCGTATCCTGGCCGGAACGGCGAAGCCGCGGCGAGCGATGGCGGTGCCGGCCGCCGAGGCGCACCAGAGTCGGCTCGTTCCGGCGGGAACTGATCAGCGACCTTCGCGATCGCTCACAGTGCTCGCCGCTCCTGCCTCGTACCGATCCGTGCGGGGTCGGCGGCGCTCCGTGGGAACGTACGCCCGGTTACCGGGTGCCAAGTCGGCTCTACCCGCGGAGCACGGCGTTTGTCCCGGGCGATGCGGGGAAACGGAGACCGCTGGAAGGAGTGAGCGCGGTGAGAATTTTCCGACGCAGACATAGGCCGGAGGACGACGTGCCACTGGACACCGCGGTGGCCTGGTCACGCGAGGACGGTGGAGTCGAGGATTCCGGCCGGCCGGATCACGGCTCGACCACCGGAACTACTCCATCGGGGCAGTATGTGGGCCGCGTGGCGGGGGAGGACACCGGGGCTTTCGAAGAGACGGGGGCCGAAAGGCGCGCCGAGGCGGACCGCGAAGGCAAGGCGGAACGCCGCGAGTCAGCGCGGCTGTCCACCGGCGAAGAAGCCTGAGAACGCGGAAAGCGGTAGGTCCCCAGGCGGTCCGCCACGGCGCCGCCGCGGTAGCAGCGCCGGACCTCCGGCGCTGCTACCGCGGCGGCGCGTCGTACGGATGCCGCGCGAGGGCGGTGGCGGCGTGGTGGAGGTTGGCGGCCATCGCGCGTCCCGTGCTGTGCGGCCAGTCGTGTCCGCGCTGCTCGTCCAGGTAGTCGGGCCCGGGCCCGGGGCCGAGATACCAGTAAGTCCAGACTTGTGGGGGGATGGTGTAGCCGATAGCGCCCAGCCCGCCGCTGATCTCGCTGATGACGTGGTGGCGCCGTCCTCGTTCCCGGTCACCACGACACCGGCGACGCGGTCGTATGCGACCGGGCGGCCGCGGTCGTCGGTCTCCGAGATCATCGCATCCATCCGTTCGAGGACGCGCTGTGCGAGCGAGGGGGGGGCCGACCCAGGTCGGCGTCGCGATGATCAGGATCTCGGCCGCGAGAACCTTGTCGTGGACGTCCGACCATTGATCCCCCTCGCCCTGATCCGTGCTGACGCCGGGCTTGATGTCGATGTCGACGACCCGGATCCGCTCCACGTCCGCACCACGACGCGTCAGCTCCTCGCCTACGACGTCGGCGAGGGCTTCGGTGTTCGAGGGCTCAAGTGAGGGCTTGAGAGTGCAGTTGAGGATGAGTGCACGCGTCGCGGATTCGTGCCCAGCAGTGTGCGAAAAATGCGCGCCTGGCCGAAAATCACCCGGATACTGCCGGTGCGCGCGTCTCTACGACGAGGCCGACCACACACAACGCGAGCACCGCGTAGGCGAATGCCTGGAAGGCGGTCGAGGGGTCGGTGGCGACCGTCAAAGCGCCGACGCCGACCGCGGGCAGCGCGGTGGCGAGTAGGTCACCACGTAGTAGCTGGCCACCACATCGCCTCTGCGGTCGTCGGGCGCCGACTCGTGGACGTCGCCGAGCGACCCCATGAACGCCAGTCCCATCCCCACACCCGCCGACACGGTCCCGGCGATCAGCCAGCCGAGCGTCCGCGTCCGGTCGGCGACGAGTAGCGCCGCGAGCGCCGGGATCATCACGAGCACCCCGAGCGTTTGGGCGCGCAGCGACTTCAGCCGGTAACAGGTGATCTGCACGGTCATCGCGCAGCCGAGCATCAACGCCGCGAAGGCGCCGGCCAACGCCACGCCGCCGCCGAGTGTCTCGGTGACGAACGAGGGGATCAGCGAGAGAAACAGGCCCGCCGCCGCCCAGGCGACGGACACCAGCACTTGATCCTCACGTGCTTTCCGCCCCGTTGGCGGCCGACGGGGCCGAGTGCACGCGCCGCGCGGCGATCCGGGCCACGACCGCGTGGATGACCGCGAGAACCGCGCCCTGCAGGGCTGCGGCGAGCAGCACGGCGCGCCATGAGCGGCCCGCGTCGTCGGCCTCGGGGGCCTCGCGTCCGCGGTCGATGCGGCGCCAGAGCGACCGGAAGGCCGCCCCGCCCACGGCGCCAGCCGCCATTCCCGCTGGCTTGGCGATGAGTGCCCGTCCGTTCACGGCGCCTCCTCCGGCTGGTCGCGGGTCGGCCGGACTACCGACCCGCGACGTCGGATTGCCGTGATCTGCGGCGGTAAACAGGTGGATCGGCGGCCGCCGTCCCAGATGCGCCCTCGTGCTGGCCGAGGGGACGACGCCGCCACCCAGCCCGCATCTACGAGTGCGGCGGTGCGTGCGGGGGCCGGTACGGCGGCACCTCCGGCCCCGGCTGGTACCGCCCACCGGCGCGGATGTGCCGCATCACCACCGCGCCGTCCACGAGCGCGACCACAACGAGCGCCGCGAACACGCCCACCATGGGCGGCACGCCGAGTACTGCGAAGATCACGATGCCGGCTACGGCGCAGGCCAGCCCGAAGCCGGCCAGCCCCAGACGCAACCTCAGCGGGCTGCGTGCGTGCCTCGGCTCGTCGCCGCTGCGTCCCGTGGGGATCTCGTCCATGGCTCTCACCGCTCTCGTCGTCCGTGCGAGCAGAGATCAATTGCGCGTAACCCCTGCGCCGCCCGGGTAAACCGTCCGCCGGTCTCGCCCCGCCCGCGACCGGTTTGACACGAGTCACCCGTTTGATACGAGCTGTCGCGGGCACCCGCCACAGCGATCCACGATGAAGACGGGGGAAGAATCCGAAGGAGGATCACCGAAATGCCCAGGGGTTCGAGTTCCAAGCGCGAGCGGCAGTACGAACACATCGAAGAGAGCCAGCGGTCGCGTGGCACGAGTCCGCGCCGCGCGAAGGAGATCGCCGCGCGCACCGTCAACAAGGAGCGGGCGCGCAGCGGCGAGGCCAGGACGGCGAGTAGGGAATCGGTCCGCGACATGTCCTCGAGCCGGCGGGGCGGCCAGCGCTCGCACCGCGGCTCCGGCGGCCCGACCCGCGACCAGCTGTACGCGGAGGCGAAGCGCCGCGGGGTGAAAGGCCGGTCGAAGATGAACAAGGCCGAACTCGAAAAGGCCGTCGGCTGATCCGGCGCCACGCGCACGACACGACTGGCGCCGTCCGACCTCCGTGGTCGGGTGGCGCCAGTCGGCTTGCTCCGGCTCGATCTCCCGCGGGCCGCGGCCCTTTGTCCGCGGGTTTTTCACGCAAAGGTAGACGAGCGCCGAGGAGTGTGCTGAAGGGGAAGAGCAGGAGGCCGCTTCTGCGAGGGTCGTTCGCTCCGCGTCGACGTCGTCCTCGGGGCGCTGCCGTCGCGGCACGCCGCGACGAAGCTCTACATCGCCGACGGCGGCTTCCTGCCGACTCAGGGCTCTGCCGCTCCCGGCGCTCACGATCATGGCGCTCGCGGCTCGGAGGCGCGGCGGATGAGCCGCCGCCGGCTGTCGCGGCCGGGGATGGGGCCGCGTGCATGGCAGGTGCCGGGGCCGCGCCGAGCAGGCCGCGCGCCGCGGCGATCACCTCGCCGCTGGTGATGAGGCGCAGCACCGGATCAGTCACTCTCCCATGCGGATCGCCGCGATAACCGGGTTCGCCGTGCCAGAGGGCGACGTGCTCAGGCCGCGGAGGCGGGCCCCACTCGGCGGGCGGGACTGGACCGAAGAGCACCACGGAGGGCGTGCGCACCGCGGTCGCGAGGTGCGCCAGGCCGGTGTCTCCGCACACTGCCAAGCGCGCTCCGGCGACCAGCGCCGCCAGCGCTGCGAGATCGAGGCCGGAGACGACGGACGCGTCGGGCAGACCGGCGGCTTTCGCAACGTCGGCACCGAGCCCGGCCTCGCCCGGGCCGGTCGTGATCAGCACCCGGTGCCCGTCCGCGGCGAGCGCGGCGGCTACCTGCGCGAAGCCGTCTGCCCCCCACCGCCGGCCCGGCGCGGCGGCGCCCGGATGAATCAGGACGGGGCCGGGGCCGTTTCGACGCTCCGTCGGCGCGGACTCACGCCGCGGAAGAAGATCGAGGTCGTTCGCGTCCGCCGGGATTCCCTCCTCTCGCAGGAGGCGGCACCAGCGCCGGACCTCGTGTTCCGCGGCGCGCCATCGCGGCCCGCGCGGATAGCCGCTGGCCGGGTCGGCGAAGGCGATCAGCCGCGCCGGGTGCAGCGCGCTCAGCAGTTGGTGGCTGGCCGCGCCGCGGCCGTGCAGGTCCACCGCGATTTCGGACGGCGGTCCGGTCCACGGCACCGGCTCGAGCTCGCCGACGTCGATGAGCCGGTCGGCAGTGCCGCTGCGGGCGACGAGCGGTGCCAGTACGCCGGGAGCGGCTAGCGCCAGTTCGTGGTCCGGGTAGCGGCGGCCAGGGCGCGCAGCGCGGGAATGCCGGTAAGGAAGTCGCCGAGACCCAGCGCACGCAACGCCAGGATGCGCCGTGGGCGCCCGCGGTTCATCGGGTCGGCACTACCGCGTCGGAGCGCCGGACGGACTCCAGGGCGTTCAGCGTCTTCGTGCTCGAATGCCCGTTCAGGTAGCGCACCGTCGCCACCCGTCCGCCCCACGAGGCGACCAGCGCGGCTTCCGGCAGTTCCCGCCCCGAGTAGTTGCCTTGACCCACAGGTCGGGCCTGAGCCGGTCGAGCAGCGCGCTGCGCTGGTCCTCGTTGAAGATCGCGACGGCGTCGATGCAGTCGAGGGCGGCGAGCAGCGCGGCGCGGTCGGTGACCTTGTTCACCGGTCGGCCGCGCCCCTTGAGTCGGCGCACCGAGGAGTCCGAGTTCAGGCACACGACCAGGAAGTCGCCGAGCGCGCGGGCCGAGCGGAGGCAGGCGAGATGGCCGACGTGCAGCACGTCGAAGCAGCCGCCCGTGGCCACGATGCGTTGCCCGCGGGCGCGCGCGGCCTCCACCGCGCTGAGCGCCGCGGGCACCGAACCAGGCCGCGGGGTGCCGAAGCGCGGCACGGGCGTGCGCGGCGCCGCGTCCGGGCCGGGCAGCGCCGCCGCGCCGCCCGCCTCGACGAAGGCGACCGACTCGGGCGAGCTGGTGAGGAAGGTG
>DASZKN010000118.1:0-8078 GCA_035552855.1 Trebonia sp.
GTCGTCGCCGAACGCCCGGGCAACAAGCGCGCCGACGGCTACTTGAACGTGCTGGCCAACCCGCACGTCGGGATCCTCTCCCTGATTCCCGGGCGCGACGACACGCTGCGGATCAACGGCCGCGCCCGGCTGCTGCGCGACGCGCCGTTCTTCGACGATCTCACGGTCAAGGGCCAGCGCCCGGTGCTCGCGCTGCTCGTCGAGATCGACCAGGTGTTCTCGCACTGCCCGAAGGCGTTCATGCGGTCCCGGCTCTGGCAGCCAGGCGCCTGGCAGCCGGACGCGCTGCCGACGATCGCGGCGCTGTGCAAGCTGGTGCAGCCCGCCGCCGAAAGCCTCGCGGAGCTTGAGGCGCACTACTCGGCGGAGAACTACGGCAAGCTGCTGTACTAATCCCGGCGCGCCGCCCACAGATGCGGGATCGTCACGCCGAAGTCCAGCAGCAGCCGCCGCAGCAGCGGCAGCGAGATCCCGATCACGTTGTTGTGGTCGCCCTCGATCGAGTCCACGAACCAGCCGCCGAGGCCCTCGATCGTGAACGCGCCGGCCATGCCGAGCGGCTCGCCCGTGTTCGCGTACGCCGCGATCTCGTCCTCGGTCGGGGAGCCGAACCGCACGGTCGTCGCCGCCACGGCCGCCGCCCGCCGCCCGGAGCCGGCGTCGATCACGCAGTGCCCGGTGAAGAGCGTGCCCGCCTTGCCCGACATCTGCCGCCAGCGTCGCGCCGCCTCATCCGGCGATGCCGGCTTCCCGTACGCGCGACCGCCGAGATCCAGCATCGAATCGCAGCCGATGATGATCGCGGAGCCGGCTACCCGGCCGGCCACGGCCGCCGCCTTGGCGGCGGCGAGCGTTCCGACGAGCCCGTCCGTCGTCGTCGACGAGTAGGCATCCTCGTCAACGCCGCTGACAATGACCTCTGGTTCAAGTCCCGCCCCGCGCAGCACGGCGAGCCGCGCGGGGGACTGCGAAGCGAGTACGACACGCACGGGATAAGACCTTACTTCCTGTGTGCCGTAGCATCGCTGCCATGGTGCGTTCGATCGTGTCGCTCGACACTCCGGAAGACTGATGCGGTTCGGCCTCGTCGGGACCGGCCACTGGGCCAAGACCACGCACGCGCCCGCGATCGCGGGCACCGAGGGCAACACGCTGGCCGCCGTGTGGGGACGGGACCCGGTCGCGGCGGCCACCCTGGCCGCCGGGTACGGCGCGACCGCCTACGACGACATCGACGCCTTCCTCGCCAGCGTCGACGCGGTGGCGTTCGCCGTGCCGCCGCACGTCCAGGCGCCCATCGCGATCCGCGCGGCCACCGCAGGCAAGCATCTCCTGCTGGAAAAGCCAATCGCGCTGTCCGCGGCCGAGGCCGACGAACTCGTCAAGGCGGTCGACGCCGCGGGCGTCGCGTCCGTCGTCTTCTTCACGCACCGCTTCAACACCGAGATCCGCGCCTGGCTCGCCGACGAGAACGCGCGCGGCGGCTGGGCCGGCGGCGGCTGGGCGGGCGGCGTGGCGGTGTGGCTCGGCTCGGCGCTCTTCCCCGACAGCCCGTTCAACACGCCGTGGCGGCGGGAGAAGGGCGGCCTCTGGGACCTCGGCCCGCACGTGGTGTCGATGCTGTGGGCCTGCCTCGGCCCGGTGACCACGGTCGAGGCGGTTAACGGCGGCGGCGACGTCACGCACCTCGTGCTCGCACACGAAGGCGGCGCGACTTCCGTGGCCACGATGACGCTGAGCGCGCCCGCCGCCGCCTCGGGCAGCAGCCTGTTCGTCTGGGGCGAGGCGGGGCGCTCGGTCATGCCGGCCACGCCGGTCGACGCCGTGGACGCGCTCCGCGTCGCGGTCGCGGAGCTAGCCGTCGCGGCGGCCACCGGGCGGGCGCATCCGTGCGACACAAGCTTCGGAGGGGAGGTGGTGCGGGTTCTCGCGGCCGCGCAGGCTCAGCTGGACACCCGGCCTCCTTTTATCCCGAACGCGCCCTCCTGACTCCCCCCGATCCCCTTCTGTTTTTGAGCTATGCGCAGCTGCCCGTCTTCTCCTAGGCTCTCCGTATGAGTAGTTCCCCAGCAGTCCCGGAGCGCGGGAACCTGCGTGCCTCAGACGCCGACCGCGAGCGAGTGGCGGAGATCCTGCGGGCGGCCGCCGGGGACGGCCGGCTGACCCTCGAGGAACTGGACCAGCGGCTCGACGCCGTGTACGCGGCCAAGACGTATGCCGAGCTGGAGCCGATCACGCACGACCTGCCGGACTCCGGGGCCGCGCACGTCCCGGTGCCGCAGCCCGCGGGCGACCCGCGGCGGTTCGGCGGCCAGCCGGGGTCCACCGTGGCCGTCGCGATCATGGGCGGCTTCTCGCGCAAGGGCGACTGGGTCGTGCCCAGGGACTTCACCGCCTTCGCCCTCATGGGCGGGGGCGAGATCGACATGCGCGGGGCCCGGTTCGAGGACACGTCCGTGACGATCCACGCGATCACGATCATGGGCGGCCTCGAGATCACCGTCCCGGAGGACGCGACCGTGCACGTGACCGGCATCGGCATCATGGGCGGGTTCGACCACGGCGCGAGCGGCGGCGGCGCGCCCGGCGGGCCGACGATCACGATCAACGGCCTGTCGCTCATGGGCGGGGTCGAGGTCAAGCGCAGGCCGCCCAAGAGGCCCAAGCTCGCGAAGGCCGACCGCACGCGACGAGAGCTGGACTAGCTCAGGTCATCGCGCGCAGCTGGGCCACGGCCGCCGCGGCTGCCTGGCCGATGGCGGCGTTGACCAGTCCGTCGTTGTGCGTCCCGGCGTTGGCCTGGGTGAACACGGCCGCCACGTAGTTGTCGCCGTCGGGGTACTCGATGACGCCGACCTCGTTGCGGACGACGCCGACGAGGCTGCCGCTCTTCGCGGCGACGCGCACCGGCGGCGGAAAGGCGACGGTCAGCCGGTGCTTCGTCACCTGCTGCGCCATCAGCTCGCGGACGCGGGCGCACGCGACGGGCGGGGCGCCCTGGCCGGTCCAGATCAGCCGGAGCAGGGTTGCCATGTCCCGCACGGTGGTCCGGGTCGTCCGGGCCGGGTCGACGGCGCTGACGCTGAACATCCAGTCGCCGAGTTCGTCGGCCGCGGCCTGGTCCTCGGTCTGCGCCACCCACGCCGACATCGAGTTCCAGTTTCTGAAGCCCGTCTCCTGGCCGATCGAATCGATCGTCGCCCGCAGGTCGCTGACGATGACCGTGTTCTCGAGGTCGAGCGCCAGGCCGTACTCGTTGACCGCGTCGATGCCGATGCGCCGCAGGAGCGCGTCGGTCGCGACGTTGTCGCTGATCGTTAGCAACGGCACGACCAGGTCCCGCAGGGATACCTCGACGTCGTCGCGGTACAGCGAGAACCCGACCGGGCCTGGCGTCGGGTTGCCGCCTGGCAACGTGATCCGCTCGCGGGGATCGAGCGTCCCCGCCGCGAACGCCGCCTCCGCCGTCAAGGCGACGAGCACCTTGAAGACGGAGGCGGGGACTGCCGGCTTGTCGGCGTCGATGGCCAGCTCACGGGTGCCGTCCATGGACTGCACGCAGATCTGGCCCGAGCATTCGGCCTGGGCGAAAAGGCCCTGAATATCGTCATCCATCGCGTGAATACTCTAGCGAGGACGCAACGAGGCACCAGGGCGCGTTAAGGGAAATCGGTTGTGACTGATGCCTATCGCCAGCCGAGCGCCGGCGCGACGTGCTTGAGGATGTTCTCGATCACGTGGGCGTTGTAGTCGACGCCGAGCTGGCTGGGCACGGTCAGCAGCAGCGTGTCGGCCGCCGCGATGGCGGTGTCCTGCCTGAGCTGCGCGATCAGCACGTCCGGTTCGGCGGCATACGACCGGCCGAAGATCGCCTGCGTGTTCTGGTCGATGTACCCGACCTGGTCCTCGTCCTGGTTACGCGCGCCGAAGTACATCCGGTCCATGTCGTCGGTCAGCGCGAAGATGCTGCGGCTGACGCTCACCCGCGGCGGCCGGCCGTGACCGGCCCGCTGCCACGCCTCCCGGTACGCGGCGATCTGCTCGGCCTGCTGAGCATGGAACGGCTTGTTCGACTCGTTGTCGATGAGGGTGGAGCTCTGGAGGTTCATGCCCTGTTCGGCGGCCCAGACGGCGGTGCGCCGCGAGCCCGCGCCCCACCAGATCCGGTCCCGCAGCCCCTCCGAGTACGGCTCGAGGCGGAGGAGGCCGGGCGGGTTGGGGAACATCGGGCGCGGGTTCGGCTGCGCGAACCCCTTGCCCTGGATGACCTCGAGGAACACGTTGGCGTGCTCGCGGGCCATGTCGGCGTCGCTCTGCCCCTCGGGCGGGACGTAACCGAAGTAGCGCCAGCCGTCGATCACCTGCTCGGGTGAGCCGCGGCTGATACCGAGCTGAAGCCGGCCGCCGGCGATGAGGTCCGCCGCCCCGGCGTCCTCGGCCATGTAGAGGGGGTTCTCATAGCGCATGTCGATCACGGCCGTGCCGAGCTCGATCCGGCTGGTCCGTGCGCCGGCCGCCGCCAGCAGCGGGAACGGCGAGCCGAGCTGCTGGGCGAAATGGTGCACGCGGAAGTAGGCGCCGTCGGCCCCGAGTTCTTCGGCGGCGACAGCCAGCTCGATCGACTGGAGCAGCGAGTCGGCCCCGGTCCGCGCCTGGGAACCGGGCGCGGCGCTCCAATGCCCGAACGATAGAAACCCAATGTGCTTCACGGGGGTCTTGAACGCCGCTGGCCCGGGCTGGCATTCCGGGCCGGCATTCCGGGCTGGCCGGGGTTGCTACGCTCAGGCGATCGCGCTGGACCTGACCCGGGTGCTGACCGCGCTGCTGGCGGGATTCACGGGCCGTGGGTAGCGTACGCCCGTGATCATCAAGCACGAGGGCTACGAACTCGACGACGACGCTAGCCGGGTGGACAGCGACGCGGCCTGGGCATTCTTGTCGACCGAGGCTTACTGGGGCCGCTCCCGCACCCGCGGCGACTTCGAGGCGCAACTAGCGGGCTCGTGGCGGACTGTCGGCGTATACGAAACGGCGACCGGGCGCATGGTCGGCTTCGCGCGGGCGGTCTCGGACGGAGTGAGCTACGCCTATCTGTCGGATGTGTACGTGCTGTCTTCGGCACGAGGCCGCGGGCTCGGGAAGGAACTAGTCGCGACGATGGTCGATCGCGGGCCCGGCGCCGGATTCCGCTGGAGCCTGCACACGTCGGACGCGCACGGCCTGTACCGCCAGTTCGGCTTCGCGCCGCCCGGCGAGCGGTACCTGGAGCGGCCCGCGAGCCGTTAGCCCTTTTTCCTTTTGTGCGCGCCGGTCGGCACGGATCCCTCGACGAGCACCGGGCGCGGGCTGTGGCTGATCAGGCCGAGCACCGCGCCGGAGACTATCCCGGCGAGGACCACGCCGCCGACTACGTCGAGGCGGCGGTGCCTACCGATGCCGGCGGCAACGCCACAGGCGGGGAACACGCCGCTGAGCAGCAGCGCCGTCACGGCCGTGAGGCCCGCGGCGCGCAGCGCGCTGTAGGCGGCCAGCGGTGCCGCGACGTCGAGCAGCACGATCTTGGCGATCGCCCGAAGCTGACGGCTCGCGTCCACGGCAAGTGCCTTTCGCCGCTGGCCTGTTTCCAGCAGCATAGGGCGATTCGACCTATCGCGGCAAGGTACGTTACTGGGCATGTCCGGTCAGCAGCTCACCTCCTTCGAGCACGTGCTTCTCGGCTTGGTCTGCCTGTCGCCGTCGTCCGGCTATGACCTGAAGCGGGTGTTCGCCACCACGCCGATGGGCGTGTACCAGCCAAGTTCTGGCGCCTTGTATCCGGCGTTGCGCCGCTTGGAATGCAAGGGGCTAGTGCAGGCGGCCTCCTCAGACGGAGGACGCGAGGCAGGCTCTTCTCGGCGTCGCCGCGTGTACGGGCCGACGCCAGCCGGCCAGGCAGCTCACGTGGCCTGGCTCAGGGCGCCCGTGGAACCGGCCACGGCCGGGCGTGACCTTGGGCTCCACCTCGTGCGCTTTGTGCTGATGGAGCACGCGTTCTCGCGCGCGGAGGTGCTCGGCTTCCTCGGCGATCTCCGGGACGCGCTCGCCGCGTTCACCGCCGGCCTGGCGAAACACTCGGAAGCCATGGCTGACGACCCCGGCCATTCTCATGCCCGGCTCGCGCTGGAGCACGGCCTGGCGGTGCACCGGGCCAGTCTCGGCTGGGCCGAGCACGCCATCGCCGCGCTCGGCTCCGCTCCGGCCGCCTCTTCGTAGCCGCTGGGCGCTGGGCGCGCCCTGCGCGATCGGCGCGACCTGCGCGATCGGCGGCATCCGCGGCGGCTGTCAGGCGCCTTCGACGGCGCGGCCGAGGAGTGCCGCCGCACCGGCGGGATCAAGCTTGAGTGCCGCGCCGGTCGCCGTGACCTCGGTCATGATCCTGCCCGGCTCCTGGGCCGGATGCCAGACCGGCAATCCCGTCTGCCGTTCCTCGACAAGGGCGAGCGTCCGCTCGTTGACCGCGAGCGCTTCGCCGGCGGCGTAGAGCAGGAACTGGTTGGTGTGCGGCACGCCTGGCTGGGCGGTGATGAAGGGTGGCAGCTCAGCGGCGAACGCGCGGGCCCACCGCACCAGGCCGGGAATCTCGGGCAACCGGTCACGGAGTCCCGCGAGCGCGGCGACGGCTTCCGGCGTCGTCCGGTAGATCGTGCCGCCGAGGCGCCGGCGCCACAGCCGTGCCTCGGCCACGAAGTCCGCGGGGCCGAGCAGTGCGGCGCCCGCGAGTCCCCCGAGTCCCTTGTAGAAGGAGACGTAGACCGAGTCGGCCAGCGCCGCGATTTCCGGCAGCGGGCGGTCGAACCATGGCTGCGATTCCCAGATGCGGGCACCGTCGAAGTGCAGCGCCGCTCCCCGGTTGCGGCACGTCTCCGACAGCGCGACCAGGTCATCCCAGCTGGGCAGCAGGCAGCCGGCGTCGCGCAGCGGCAACTCGACGAGGACAGCCGCCAGCCGGCCGGGGATCGCCTCGATATGTTTGGCGGACGGTGTCTCGAAGCCCCGGGTAAGGAAGGAGATCTTTAGGTCGTGGAGGATGCGCGGCCCGTCTTCTTCGTGGACCAGCAGGTGGCTGAGGTCCGGCAGCGCCACCCGGCGTACGCCCGCGCGGTCGGCATGGATCCGCAGGGCCGCCTGCTGCGCCATCACGCCGCTGGGGAAGAAGGCCGCCGCGGGGACGTCGAAGAGCGTGGTGATCTCCTGTTCGAGCCGCCCGACCGGTCCGTGCTCGCCGTACAGGTCCCAGTCCTCGATGCCGAGCTCCGCGCAGGCCCGTGCCAGGTCTCCGAAGACCTGGGCGGGCGTTTGGAAGACATGCCCGGACACAGCGGCGGAGCAGGAACGGGACGCGGCACGGATGCGCTTGGCAAGATCGTCGGACGGCATGGGGGCCATGTTATGCGCAGCGTTATTTCGGTCGCCCGCGCTCGCGCGGGTGTGCGATGCTGCCCCTCATGACCGGGACACTGATCGTGCCGACGCGGGCGGCTGACCCGTTCCGGCTCCGCCCGTTCACGCTCGCCGACATCGATGTGGTCCGCGAGGCGTCCGGTGATCCTTTGATCCCGCTGATCACGACGGTTCCCGCGGCGTTCACCGAGGATGAGGGGCGCCGTTTCATCGAGCGGCAGTGGATGCGGGCGGAACAAGGAACCGGCTACTCGTTCGCGGTCGCCGATGCCGCTACCGACCGCGCTGTCGGCCAGATCGGGCTGTGGCTGCGAAACGTCAGCGACGGACGCGCGTCCGTTGGTTACTGGGTGGCCCGTTCTGCCCGGGGCCGCCAGGCCGCCGCCCGCGCGGTCCGGGCTCTTGCGGGGTGGGCGCACGATGAGCTTGCGATCCCGCGGCTGGAGCTTTATGTCGAGCCGTGGAACGCGGCGTCCGTCAAGACCGCCGAGAAAGCCGGATTCCGGCGAGAGGGACTGCTGCGCAGCTGGCAAGAGGTCGGCGGCGAGCGCAAAGACATGTACATGTATGCCCGGCTAACCGCCGATCCGGTCCCGCCGCTCACGTGAAGCTGAGTTCCGCGTCGCCGGTCGGCGTCG
>DASZKN010000119.1:0-2068 GCA_035552855.1 Trebonia sp.
ACGTGCCCGGTCTGCCGCGGCCCGATCCGGGTCGGCCAGCAGATCGCCAAATGCGGGACCTGGCAGCACGTCGAGCACGTGATCGAGCGCAACCGCCAGACCCCACCACCGGAAGGAACCGACCATGATCACGCCTGATGAGGCCCACGCCCACGCCATCGGCGGCATGCTCGCCGCGATCGAGTACGCCCGCATCCTGCACGCCCGCACCGAGGGCCACATCAGCACCCCGGCCACCGGGGACGGCCTGGCCGCCGTCGCCGCCGACTGCGCCGAGGCGACCCCGCCGCTCGACCTGACCGGCGCCCTGGCCGCGATCACGCTGCGCGCCGCGACGCTGGCCTGCCAGGCGTCCACCGTGGCCGGCCAGCCGCTGACCGTGCTGGAGTTCCTCGACGAGCTGGTGGCCGACTTCACCGCGCCGGACGACCTGTCCGGGCTGTCATAGATGCGATCGATGGGGAAACCCGTTACCATCGGCGGCATGCATGTATGCGACGAGTGCGGCGGCCGGTTCGAGCCGAAGCGCGCCCACGGCCGGTTCTGCTCCGGGGCGTGCCGCGTGCGGTGGTTCCGGCGCAACTCCCGGGCCCCGGCCGAGCCGCCCGCGGACGCCCGCCAGGCCGCCGTCGACCTGGCCATGCTCGCCGGGGCGCGGCAGGCCGGGAAGATCACCCACGGCCAGTACGCCGCCGCGGCGGTGAAGGTCATCAGCAGATTCGCCACCGTCAACGACGCCTTGATGGCGCTGGCCGAACTGGCGAACGAGGGACTGGCCGGCCGCGACGCGGAATGCGCCACCGAACACGAGGACGTACAGCGATGAGCACCCTGACCGCCGACCTCGAGGAACGCCGCGACAGGCTGATCGGCGCGAACCGGGAGCTGCTGTCGGCCGCGAACGCGGCACGCCGGGGCACCACGAGTGAGGAAGACGTCCGCTACGGCGCGAACATGGTCGAGATCCGCCAGCTGAACGAGCGGCTCGGCGAGCTCGGCGACCAGGCCGCGATGGACGAACGCGCCCGCCGGTCCCGCGCGGCCATCGGCGGGGGCGTCACCGGGGACGCCCTGGAGATCCGGTCCGCGAACCGGCTGCAGCGCGGGCAGGGCATGCGCGAGTTCCTGTCCCAGCGGATCGCCGACGAGCGGATGGCCCGCGGCGGCGGCGCCGCGCGGGAGTTCAGCGCCGGGGCGTACTTCCGGGGCATGGCCACCGGCCAGTGGGACGACAACTCCGCCTACGAGCGCCGGGCGCTCGCCGAGGGCAGCGTCGCCGGGGGCGGCGCGCTGGTCCCGCTGGATCTGTACTCCGACGTCGTGGACATCGTCCGCAACTCCGCGCGGGTGCTGCAGGCCGGGGCGACGATCGTGCCGCTGTCGCACAACGTCACGAACGTGGCCAAGCTGACCGCCGACCCTCAGCCGGCATGGCGCGCGGAGGGCAGCACGATCGCCGCGTCCGGCTCGACGTTCTCCCGGCTGACGTTCACGACCCAGACCCTCGCGAGCGTCGTCGTCGCGTCCCGCGAGCTGCTGGAGGACGTCCCGACGCTCGGCAACGAGATCAAGCGGGAGATGGGGCTGGAGTTCGCGCTCGGCCTCGACCTGGCCGCGCTGTACGGGACCGGGCACAGCAACAACCAGCCGTTCGGGCTGAAAGACGCGTCGTGGGCGGTGCCGCAGACCTCGATGGGCACCAACGGCGCGACCCTCACGTCGCTGACCCCGAACGCGTGGATGGGCCTGGTGAATCCCGCCTACCGGCTCGTCCAGGCCAACGAGAACGGCCTGTCCGCCGCGATCATGGCGCCGAGGTCGGAGAAGGAGCTCGTCACCGCGCCGACCACCATCAACACGTTCGCCGAGCCGCCGTCGCGGCTGTCCTCGATCGCCCGGTACGGCACCGGGCCGCTGGAGGTCTACTCCACCAACCAGATCCCCACGAACCTGACGGTCGGGACCGGCACCACGTGCAGCGACCTGTTCGTCGGCGACTGGTCCCAGCTGCTCGTCGGCCTGCGGACCGAAAAGACGATCGACACGCTGAACGAGGCATACGCCGGGA
>DASZKN010000120.1:0-4288 GCA_035552855.1 Trebonia sp.
AACTCCTGCGCCGTGATCACGTACGAGACGTTCTTCACGCCGAGCGCCTCGGCCGTCTCGCGTGCCTGCTCGATCTCGCTGTAGCCCCGGCGATCGAACCCGACGGTGAACGTGAGCAGCCCGGGGCGGGTCTCGGCGGCGAGCGCGCAGATCGCCGCGGAGTCCACGCCGCCGGACAGGAAGGCGCCGAGGGGAACGTCGCTGCGCAGATGCGCGGTCACCGAATCCCGCAGCGCGGCCAGGATCCGCTCCGGCGTCTCCGCCGACGGTGACCTGGCCGGACGGAGTATCGGCCGCCAGTAGCGGAAGACGTCGATCGGCGTGCCGGGACGCGCGGCCAGGAAATGCCCGGGAGGCAGGGACCGCACCGGCGGCGTCATCGTCGTGGGCGCGGGCACGTACTGGAAGGACAGATACCGGCGGAGTGAATCGGGATCGATCGCGGTGAGCTCGCCGGGCGGAGCCAGGGCCTTGCGTTCGGAGGCGAATCGCAGTTGCCGCCCGCCGTCAGCCACCATGTAGTAGAACGGCTTCACGCCGAACGGGTCGCGCGCGCAGAACAGCTCGCGCTCGCGCGTGTCCCAGATCGCGAACGCGTACATCCCGCGCAATTGCCGCAGCACGTCCCTGCCCTCGAGGACGTACATCTCGAGGAGCACCTCGGCGTCCGAGCCGCCGCGCAGGGCCACGCCGCGCGCCCGCAGCTGGGCGGCCAGGTCAGCGTGGTTGTAGATCTCTCCGTCGTAGACCACCCAGAAGCGGCCATCGCCGGAGCGCAGCGGCTGGTGGCCGTGCCCGGAAAGGTCGATGACCGCCAGCCGCTGCGCGCCCAGCGCGATATGCCCGTCAGAGAAGGCCCCGTTGTCGTCCGGCCCGCGATGCGCCAGCCGCCAGGCGGCCCGGCCTGCCCACTCGGAGTCAGGCCGGGCCCCCGCTGCCAGTGCGAGGCTTCCCGCTATCCCCGTCATAGCACCCCGCGCTACGTCACTTCGGCTGGAACCGGATGCCGCCGTCGAAGCGGACGACCTCCGCGTTCATATAGTCGTTCTCGATGAGCGAGCGGACAAGGCGGCCGAACTCGTCCGGCCTGCCGAGCCGTTTCGGGAACACCACCGGCGCCGCCAGCCGGGCGAGGAACTCGTCCGCGTCCCGGCCGGTGCCCGCGATGCTCTTATAGATCGGCGTGTGAATGACGCCGGGGCAGATCGTGTTGACCCGCACGCCGATCACCGACAGGTCGCGCGCCGCCGGGACCGTCATGCCGATGATCCCGCCCTTGCTCGCCGAGTACGCGAGCTGCCCGGTCTGTCCCTCGAGGCCGGCGACCGACGACGTGTTAATGATCACGCCCCGCTGGTTGTCCTCGTCGGCCGGCGGGGTCTTCGCGATCTCCGCCGCCGCCAGCCGCATGAGGTTGAACGTGCCGGTCAGGTTGACCGTGATGACCTTCTGCCAGGTCTCAAGGCCGTGGGGCGCGCCTTCGCGGTTGATCGTCCGCTCCGCCCATCCGATCCCCGCGCAGCTGACCCCGGCTCGCAGCGGCTTGCCCGACGCCGCGGCCATGGCCACCGCCTGTTGCACCGAATCCGGGTCCGTCACGTTGGTCAGGGCGAACTGGCCGCCGATGGACGCGGCCACCGCCTTGCCCGCGTCCTCGTTGAGGTCGGCGACGACAACATGGGCACCTGCCTGCGCCAGCGCGCGGGCGGTCGCCTCACCCAGACCGCTCGCCGCGCCAGTGACGATCGCGGAAATACCGTTCAGCTCCATGAGCCGCAGGATAGTGGCCGCCCGGCTAGCGAGGCCACCCAGGCGGCCAGGCGGGACGCCGGCGACGCGCTAACGCGACGAGTCTGGCCGGGCCGCTCTCCCACGGGAACCGGTCGCTGAAGGCCGGGGTCAGGTCGGTTAGCCATGTGGCCTTGGGGTCGTAGCGCGCGAAGAACGGCCTGCCGACCAGGCCGGGGTCGCGTGCCTGCAGCATCCGCAACACGAACACCTGCTCGCCCGCCACCTCGGCGACGCCGTCCACGCAGACCTTGCCGGGCGTGGCGGACATGGACGGTCCGCGGACCGAGCGGCCCAGCCCGGACACGGACGCGTACGCGTCACGGAAGATCTCGTGCGCCCGCGCCAGCGGCACGGCGAAATAATCCTGCGGCCCGGTATCGCGCTCGACGAACATGTAGTAGGGCACCAGGCCCAGCCGGACCTGCGCCTTCCACATTTCCCGCCAGGTGGCGGCGTCGTCGTTGACGGACCTGATCAGCGGCGCCTGTGTGCGGATCACCGCGCCGGTGCCGCGGATGCGGCTGATGGCGGTCTGCGCGACGGCCGGCGCGAGCTCGCGCGGATGCGAGTAATGCGCCATCAAGGCGAGCGTGCGCCCCGCCGCGGACACTTCCTCGAACAGGCGCATCGTGTCATCGGCGTCGTTGTCAGTGACGTACCGCTGCGGCCAGTACGACAGCGACTTGGACCCGATTCTGATCGACTCCACATGGTCGAGGGACGGGTCGAGCAGCGGCTCGATGTAGCGGCGCAGCACCCCCGCGCTCATGATCATCGGATCGCCGCCGGTGATCAGGACGCTGGTCACCTCGGGGTGGTTGTGCAGGTAGGCCACGAGCGTGTCGACATGGTCAGTGGCCATCTTGAGCTCGGGCTCGTCGACGAACTGAGCCCACCGGAAGCAGTAAGAGCAGTACGCGTGGCAGGTCTGGCCCTGCTTAGGGAAGAACAGCACGGTTTCCGGGTACTTGTGCTGCAAGCCCGGCAGCGGGCGCCCGTCCAGGCTCGGCGCGTTCAGCACGAGCTGGCCAGCGGGATGCGGGTTCAGCCGCATCCGGATCGCATGCGCGATCGCCTGGATCTCCGCCGGCGCGGCGCCCCGCTCCAGCAGGTCCGCGATCTGCTCCACGTCCGCGGGGGGCAGCATGTCGGGCTGCGGGAAGACGAGACGGTAGATCGGGTCATCCGGCGCCGCCTCCCAGTCGATGAGCTCATCGAGCACGTACGAGTTCACGCGGAACGGCAGCACCGTCGCCACCGCGCGGACCGCGAGCCGCTCCTGTTCCGTCAGGCCCGCCCGCCGGGTGAGCTCGTCTAGGTGCCGCGCGCCGAAGGCGCGGAATTTATCTCCTGCGGGGGGCCCGATCTTCCCCGGAACTGGGCGCGGTGCCGGCACGACCTGCTGGATGTCAGACAACCGTGTTCTCCCTCCGTCCGCTTAGCCAGCGGTACCGGCCGCGGAAAGTTCGCCAGTTCTCCCTGCTCCTTCTACGCCAGCGCCCCCGATCTCCCTTCTGTCACACTAGGATCGCGGGCGTTTCAACGTGTGTCTTTCTGTTACAGAGACGTTTCAGAGCCCGACCCGGTTCCCGCTAGCCCACTTGGATGTGGTTACGCAGGGCATCTTGGATAATGGCAACGCAAGCCGTTCATGCGTGGCCGCAGTTGAGGGCCCCGAGGCAACAGGGAAGGCCCGGGTAGACGTGAGCCATGTTCCGCCGGGCCACAGCGATGCGCGTGCCGCGGGAGACCAGCGCGACCCGCGTGCCCTCCGCTCCCCGACGGAGCCCGTGATCGCGGTCGACGCGATGGGCGGGGACTACGCCCCGGACGAGATCGTGGCGGGCGCGCTCGCCGCGCAACGCGAGCACGGGGTGACTGCCTTGCTGGCCGGCGCCCCCGCCAGGCTCCGCCCGGTCATCGCCAGGCTCGGGGCCGGACCGGAACTGCGGGTCGTCCCCGCCGAAGACATCGTGGGCATGGAGGAGGGGGCGCTCGCGGGCCTGCGACGGCCGCGATCGAGCATCGCCGTCGCCTGCCAGCTGGTCAGGCGCGGGCAGGCGAGCGCGGTGGTTTCCGCGGGCTCCACCGGCGCGATCGTGGCCACCGCCCGGCACCGGCTGCTCTCGCTGCCCGGCGTGCCCCGGCCCGGGCTCGCCGTCCTGCTGCCCACCCACCCGAACCCGACCGTGCTCATCGACGCCGGCGCGACCGCCGACCCGAAGCCCGAGATGCTCGTCCAGTTCGGGCAGCTCGGCGTCGCCTACGCGCAGATCGCCCTCAAGATTGAAAAGCCCCAGGTCGGGCTGCTCACGATCGGCACCGAGCCCGGCAAGGGCAACATGCTTACCCGCCGCGCCCACGAACTGCTCGCCGCCGAGCCGCAGCACGGGGCCCTGCCGCTTGACTTCGCCGGCAACGTCGAGGGCGGCGACCTGATGGCCGGCGCCGTCGACGTGATCGTGACCGACGGGTTCACCGGCAACGTGGCCCTGAA
>DASZKN010000121.1:0-15450 GCA_035552855.1 Trebonia sp.
GCAGCCGGGCGAGGCGCTCGGCGCGGCCGGCGGCGGCGCGTGCCTCGTCGGCCAGCCTGCGCTCGGCCGCGGCCATCGCGGACTCGGCGGCGGTCCGCAGCGCGACCGCCGCGGCCAGCACCTCCCGGCCCGCGGCGAGCCGCTCGGACAGGCCGGCTTCCTCTTCGCGCAGTTCCGCCGCCTGCCGGTCAAGTTCGTCGGGATCGCGGCCGGGACGTTCCGGCTCCTGCTCCGCCGACAACAGGCGGGTGCGCTCGTTCGCGAGGCCGCTCACGGCCCGCAGTCGCTCGGTCAGCGAGGACAGCTCGAACCAGGTCTGCTGCGCCTTGGCGAAGGCCGCCGACTGCTCGGCGGCCACCCGGTCAAGCTCGGCCTCCTGCTGCCGGGCGGCACCGAGATCCGCTTCGAGGTTCGCGCGGCGCTCCCTGATGACGGCCTCGTCGGATTCCTCACGATCAAGCCGGTCGCGGAGCGTTATGTAGTCGTCGGCGAGCAGTCGCAGCCGGGCGTCCCGCAGGTCCGCCTGGATGACCGCGGCCTTACGGGCAACCTCCGCCTGACGGCCCAGTGGCTTGAGCCGCCGGTTGAGCTCGGCGGTGAGGTCCACCAGCCTGGTGAGGTTGGCCTGCATCGCCTCCAGCTTGCGCAGCGCCTTTTCCTTGCGCTTGCGGTGCTTGAGGACGCCCGCCGCCTCCTCGATGAGCGCACGGCGCGCCTCCGGGCCCGCGTGCAGGATCTGGTCGAGCTGGCCCTGGCCGACGATCACGTGCATCTCACGGCCGAGGCCGCTGTCACTGAGCAGGTCCTGGACGTCGAGCAGGCGGCAGCTGTCGCCGTTGATCGCGTACTCGCTTTGCCCCGACCGGAACATCAGCCTGCTGATCGTCACCTCGGCGTAGTCGATCGGCAGGGCGCCGTCGCTGTTGTCGATCGTGAGCGTGACCTCGGCCCGGCCGAGCGGCGCGCGGGTCGACGTGCCCGCGAAGACCACGTCTTCCATCTTGGTGCCGCGCAGGCTCTTGGCGCCCTGCTCGCCCATCACCCAGGAAAGGGCGTCGACGATGTTGGACTTGCCGGAACCATTCGGGCCGACGACGCAAGTGATGCCCGGCTCCAGGCGGACCGCCGTCGCCGATGCGAACGACTTAAAACCGCGCAGAGTGAGGGTCTTAAGGTACATATGCCCGCACCTCCCCCGGTTTGTCCGCTCGGGACGACTGCCTTCCGAACCATACCGCGAGTCGAGGGCGACGGCCCGAAACGACGCGTTAGGGCGTGTTAGGCGGAAATTCACCCAGCACAAGCGACCGCGTCATGGGGCACCGGGGCAAATGCCGTACATGGGCGGGTTGACCGCATTAACAGAGTGTGTTTCTTGCCACAGGACGACAAGAGCGTCAGCCGCGACCGGGAAGCGATGAGACAAGGAAACGAAGAGGGACGCCGGGTCGGGGCGTCCCTGGTTCGTTTCTGCGGTTGGTGCCGTGTCGCGCCTAAGCGGGCTGAGCAGCGCTCCTGAACCTGGTTAGGGTCAGGCAAGCGCCGGCTCGCGGTCCAGAACCAGCATGTCATCCTCGTGACTACCGCCAGCGGCGAGCGCGTCGTTCTGCTCCTGGAGCCGGGCAAGCTCGGCTTCCAGGTCACGAACACGCTGCTGGAGACGGCGCATTTCCGAGACCATGCGGGGATCGGGACCACCGACGTGGCCAAATAGAGCCTTCGCCATGGTAAAAGGTCCTCCACACTGAGTGACCAGAGTGGGCACACATACAATTCGCACGCTCTTGCGTGCAACCAACGGCTACCAGGATCTCACCCATAGCTTTAGTGGTCAAGTTGGGAGAGCCCCCGTTACCCGTTATGCGGCTAATCTTAGCAAAGATACCGGCGCTGAACAAATCCTTGACGGCAACTTCTTGCCGTGAAGCCCCACATGTTGGGGTCATGACACGTCGGGGACCCTCTGGTAGGGGGCGCCGCGAGGCTCCGCCCGCCGGGACCATCAACGGGTCGGGTGCGCACCCGACCCCGAAAGAGTGTGGTGGAGTGCGCACTCGACATGTACGGCACAGGCAAGCGCCGACAGCTTACGAGGCTGGAGTCACCAGTGGGGGTTTCTAGGTACCGGCTGGCAGTGCGGGCAACTGTACGACGACCTGTTCATGAACGAGTCCCGCCTGATCGGCGTGCCGCACCGCGCGCACGGTTCCTCTTCGCGGCCGTAAGCGTTCAGGGACCGGTCGAAGTAGCCGCTTTCGCCGTTGACGTTGACATACAGCGCGTCGAACGACGTCCCGCCGACCACGAGCGCCTCGGTCAGCACCTCGGTGATGGCGGTGAGCAGGCGGGAGATCTCCCCGCGCTTCAGCGTCTCGGTGGGACGCGCCCAGTGCAGCCGCGCCCGCCACAGCGCCTCGTCCGCGTAGATGTTGCCGATGCCGCTGATCAGGGACTGGTCGAGCAGCGCGCGCTTGATCCCGGTGCGGCGGCGGGACAGCCTCCCCGCGAACACCGCCGGGTCGAACGCCGCCTCGAGCGGGTCGGGCGCGATGTGCGCGATCGGCTCCGGCACGGCCCGCCCCGTCCCTATCGATCCCCCCTGGGCAAGCACCGTGAGCATCAGGTGGCCGAACGTCCGCTGGTCGGTGAACCGCAGGTCAGGGCCGCCGTCGGTGAAGGTGAAGCGGACCCGGACGTGCGGCGACAACGTCCGGTCGCCATCGCCGACGAGCAATTGACCGCTCATGCCCAGGTGGGCGAGCAGCGCCTCCTCGTCGTCAAGCACGATCCACAGGTACTTGCCGCGACGCTGCGCCGACTTGAACGGGCGGCCTGTAAGCGCGGCCTCCAAGCCGGCGGGACCGGCGAGATCGCGACGCACCGCGCGCGGATGCAGCACCTGGACCGTGGCCACCGTCCGGCCGGCGGCATAGCGTTCCAGGCCTACGCGAATGGTCTCGACCTCGGGCAGTTCGGGCACGGCTTTCCCCGGCCCGCTACTTCGCGGCCGGGTCTCCCCCGCCGCTGGCCGTGCCCGGCGGCGGAGTCGGCGGATCGTCGGGAGTCAGGGCGGACCGTTCAGGATTATCGGCTTGGGTTTCCGCGGTGATAGCCCGCCACGCTGCCTCGGCGGCGAGCTGCTCGGCGGCCTTCTTAGACCGTCCCTCGCCCGCGCCGAGCGCCCGGCCACCGACCTCGACCACCGCGCGGAAAACCTTCTGGTGGTCGGGCCCGCTGTCCACCACCAGGTACACGGGCACGCCGAGGCCGCGGACCGCGGTGAGCTCCTGCAGCGACGTCTTCCAGTCAAGGCCCGCGCCCAGCAGCGCCGAGCGCTCGATGACCGGGTCGAAGAGCCGGTGCACCAGGCCGCTCGCCTCCTCGAGACCGCAGTCGATGTAGGTCGCGCCGATCACGGCCTCGAGCGTGTCGGCCAGGATGGACGGCTTGTCACGGCCGCCCGTGCCCTCTTCGCCGCGGCCCAGCTTGACGTAAGCACCGAGCTTGAGCTGACGGGCCACCTCGGCGAGCGCGCCCATCTGGACGACCGCGGCGCGGAGCTTGGCCAGGTGACCTTCCGGCAGCGTCGGATGCCCGTTGAACAGCGTGTCGGTCACGACGAGGCCGAGCACCGAGTCACCGAGGAACTCAAGGCGTTCGTTGGTCGGCAGGCCACCGTTCTCATACGCGTACGAACGGTGGGTGAGCGCACGCTCCAGCGTCTCCTCGGTAATGGGCACGCCGAGAACGCTCGACAGCTCAGAAGCGTCTCGGGCCTCCGGGAATTCCCCGTCGTGACGTCGTCCGCTCACCAGCGCTCCTTACACCGGCACGCGCGCGGTCGTCTCCCGCTGCGCGCGCCAGGAGCGCGTGTCGCTGCCCGGCGTGTCCCGCGTATCCCGCGTGGGAACAGGCACTTCAGCCCTCCTGTCGATCTTCTACACGGTCTTCGGCCCCGCCGGAAACGTCAAGCTGGCGGAGCGCGCTCCACCGCGGGTCGATGTTCCCGCCGTGCCCGTGGTCGGGTCCCGCGTCAGCAAGCCGGACACCGCATTCGGCACAGAGACCGGGACAATCTTCCCGGCACAGCGGAGAAAGCGGCAACGCGAGCACCACCGCGTCACGGAAGGCTGGCTCCAGGTCAAGACGGTCGCCGTCGAGGAAGCGCTCCTCGCCGTCGTCCTCGTCCTCACCAGGATCCGGCAGGTAAAGGTACAGCTCCTGGATGGCGACCTCGATTGCCGAGGACAGCGGATCCAGGCACCGCGCGCACTCGCCCTTGATTGGCGCGACCGCCGAACCGGTGACGAGCACACCCTCGGAGACCGCTTCGAACCGCAGTTCGAGCGCTACTTCGGCGCCGCCAGGCACCGTGACAAGGCCCGATCCGAGATCCTCGGGCACGACGGCCGCGCGGGTCTCTTCACGGTACGAGCCAGCTGACCGGCTGAGTGACCGCATGTCGAACACGAAGTCGCTGTCGGCTCCGCGGGCGACGGGCTTTCCGTTTTTATTGGACATCACAGTCTAGTGTGTTGGCAATTGGTGGACCGACGGATTAGCCTACCGGCGGCGCTTATTATTCCCAACTCGGGAAGGCCTGTCCGGCCTGCCCGGCTCGGGCCGGCACCGGTCGGCGAGCTGGCGCGGGTCGTGCACGGCCGGGGTCAGCTCTCGGTGAGACGCGCGCGCAGCTGGCCGATGACCGCCTCGGGGACGAGGCCGCTCACGTCACCGCCGTACCTGGCGATCTCCTTGACCAGGCTGGAGCTCAGGAACGAGTACAGCGGATTGGTCGTCATGAACATCGTCTCGATCTTCGCGAGGCGGTAGTTCATCTGCGCCATCTGCATCTCGTACTCGAAGTCGCTGACTGCCCGCAGTCCCTTGACGATCGCGGTGATCCCGTTCTCCGCGCAGAAGTCGACAAGCAGGCCGTGGAATCGCTCGACACGGACGTTGCCGTAGTCCTTCGTCACTTCGCGCAGCATGTCGACGCGCTCGTCGACCGAGAACAGGCTCTTCTTCGTGATGTTGATGAGAACGGCCACGACCACCTCGTCATAGAGGCCCGAGGCCCGGCTGACGATGTCCAGGTGGCCGTTGGTAACAGGGTCGAACGAGCCAGGGCAGACAACTCGCCGCAAGCGGTATCACTCCTTCGTGCCCTCGGGTTCACCGGCGACCGTACCGCGTCCGTGCCAGCCGTACCAGAACGTCGCCTCACCGTACCCGCGCGACTTCCCCGGCTTGTATCCGGGGGGCCAGTCGAACTCACCGGACCGGGTCGCCCGCTCCACCACGACCAGCGCGTCCTCGGCCAGCCAGCCGTTGCCCAGGAGACCGAGCATCTTCGTGATCTCGGCGCTGGTCACGGCGTACGGCGGGTCGGCGAACACGAAGTCGTAGGCGGGCGTGGCTTGCGTGGCGGGAGGGCGGCCGAGCACTCGCTCGGCCTTGCTGGTCACGACCCGCGCGCCGGGCAGGCCGACCGTCGCTATGTTGGCCTTGATCACCGCCGCCGCCCTGGCGTCTGACTCCACCAGCAGCACGCTGTCCGCGCCGCGGGACAGCGCCTCGAGGCCGACCGCGCCGGACCCGGCATACAGGTCGAGCACGTGCTTGCCCGCCAGCGTGCCGAGCTCCGACAGCAGCGTGCCGAACAGGCCCTCCCTGGCCCGGTCGCTCGTCGGCCGTGTCGATGTGCCGCCGGGAACGGTGAGGCGGCGACCGCCGGCCGCCCCCGCGATGATGCGTGTCATGTTGTCTTCAGTCAGGCCTTGTCGAGGAACTCGACGCCCTCCGGGCCGAGCAGGAGGGCGATCGCTTGCTGGAGCGCTGGGTGGCCGGCCAGGTGCGGGTCCTCGTCGACGAGGGCGGTGGCTTCCTCCCTGGCGAACGCGATCAGCTCTTCGTCGGCCAGCAGCCGGAGCAGCTTGAGGCTGCTGGTGCGGCCCGCCTGCGCGGCCCCGAGGACGTCACCTTCCCTGCGCTGCAGCAGGTCGAGCCTTGACAGGCGGAACCCGTCGGTCGTCTCGGCGACGGCGTCCAGGCGCTCGCGCGCCTTCGTGCCCGCCTCGGATTCGGTGACGAGGAGGCAGATTCCGGGCTGCTGGCCACGGCCGACCCGGCCGCGGAGCTGGTGCAGCTGCGAGACGCCGAACCGGTCGGCGTCCATGATGACCATCGCGGTCGCGTTCGGCACGTCGACGCCGACCTCGATGACCGTGGTGGAGACGAGCACGTCGATGTCGCCGTTCTTGAACGCCGACATCACCCGGTCCTTTTCGTCCGGGTGGAGCCGGCCGTGCATGATCTCGACCCGCAGGCCGCTGAGCGGGCCGTCCGTGAGCGCGGGGGCCACGTCGAGCACCGCTAGCGGCGGGCGGCGTTCCTCTTCACTCGCGTCGCCGGCGCCGTCGTTGTCGTTGTCGTGCTGTCCGTTGTCGTCGTCTGGCGCGTCACCGCCGATGCGCGGGCACACGACGTAGGCCTGGCGGCCCGCGGCGACCTCTTCGCGGACCCGCTGCCAGGCGCGTTCCAGGTACTTCGGCCGTTCAAGGACGGGCACGACGTGGGTGGCGATGGGCGAGCGCCCGGCCGGCATCTCGGCCAGCGTCGAGACCTCGAGGTCGCCGAACACGGTCATCGCCACCGTCCGCGGGATCGGCGTCGCCGTCATGACAAGCACATGCGGCCGCGCGCCCGCCGCCTTCTCGCGGAGCGCGTCGCGCTGCTCGACGCCGAACCGGTGCTGTTCGTCGATGACGACCAGGCCCAGGTCGTTGAACTGGACGCGGTCTTCGAGCAGCGCGTGCGTGCCGATGAGGATGCCCGCGTCACCGGTGAAGGCGTCCGTGAGCGCCACGCGCCGCGCCCTGGTCCCGGTCGAGCCGGTGAGCAGCGCCACCCGGGTGGCGTGCTCGGCCGCGCCGAGCTGGCCGCCCGCCGCGAGCGGTCCGAGCAACTGGGTGATGGACCGGTAGTGCTGCTGCGCGAGCACTTCGGTGGGGGCCAGCAGCACGGCCTGGCCGCCCGCGTCCACCACCTGGAGCATGGCCCGCACCGCGACGACCGTCTTACCGGAGCCGACCTCGCCCTGCAGGAGCCGGTTCATCGGGTACGCGCACGACACGTCGTGGGCGATCGTCTGCCCGACCCGCTCCTGGCCCGCGGTGAGCGTGAACGGCAGCCGCTCGTCGAACTCGGCCGCGGTCCCGTCCGGCACCCACGGGCGGGGCACGGCGGGCATAGCCGCGGCCGCCTTTCGCCGCTGGGCGAGGGCTGTCTGCATGACGAACGCCTCGTCCCAGCGCAGCCGGTGCCGCGCCTTCGCGACGTCGGCCCGGTCGCCGGGCCGGTGGATAGCGCGCAAGGCCACCTCCAGTGGCCACAGGCCGTACTTCGCGCGTATTTCCTCCGGCAGCGGGTCCTCCCCGGCTGCCAGCGTGTCGAGCACGACGCCGGCCGCCCGGGAAATCACCCACGAGCTCACCTTCGCGCTCGCCGGGTAGATCGGGATGATCTCGGTGGCGTACTCGGCCGCCAGTTCGGCCGCCACGCCCTGCTCGGTCGCGGTCCGCGGGACCAGCTCGTACTCCGGGTGCACGAGCTGGCGCCGGCCGCGGAAGCTCGAGACGGTCCCGGCGAACAGCCCGAGCAGCCCGGGCTGAAGCTGCCGCATGTGCAGGCCGACCCGGCCGAAGAACATCAGGGACAGCCTGGCTGTCCCGTCGGTGACGGTGACCTCGAGCCGGTCACGCTGCTTGTTCCGCTGGTGGTAGCGCTGCGCGTGCAACGGGTACCGGCTGGCGTGCTCGACGCGCGCGAGCACAGTGACGTGGTCGTTCTCGCGCAGTGAGCTCAGGCTGGTCAGCTCCCCGCGGGTCTGGTACCGGCGGGGATAATGCCTGAGCAGGTCGCCGGCCGAGTGCAGCCCGAAGACCTCCGCGAGCTTGCTGCCCGTCCTGATGCCAAGCACTTCGACGAGCGGATCGCTGAGCGTGGTCACATTCCGCAGCATAGAAGCGACCGGTGACATTCGGGCACCGGACCGACGGTTCGCACAACGGGAGCGGCTTCGGGTATGCTTCCCAAGCTGCCATCTTCCGCCTGGCGTTATCGCCTGCGGCGTGGCGCTGACCGACTCTATCAACCCGACCAATGGAGCAAACCGTGGCTTCCGTCTGCGACGTATGCGGCAAGGGGCCGGGCTTCGGCAACAACGTCTCGCACTCGCACCGCCGCACCCGCCGCCGCTGGAATCCGAACATCCAGACCGTCCGGGCGGTCATGTCCGGTACGCCGAAGCGGCTCAATGTGTGCACGTCCTGCATCAAGGCTGGCAAGGTCAGCCGCTAAGACGTTTCGGCGTTGTCCGCGCGGCCGTCGGCCGCGCGTGATCACGCTCTGAAGCACGACCCTTTCCCATGATCGTGGGTCAGTAGGTTAGGCAATAGCCGCCTCAACGACCCGCGATCATGGGTTTTTTCTGCCCTGGGCGCGCCGTTAGCGGAAGTGCTCCCAGCCCCCCGAGACCGTGTACGGCTGGCCGTCGACCGTGACCGCGCCGTCGGCTTGGCGGGCCGTACCGGCCTTGCCGGCGGTCGCGGGGCCGACCGCGCCGATCACCCGCCAGCCGGGCGGCAGCTCCGCCGAGGGCGGGAACGTAGCGGCGAGCGAGTGATCCTCGCCACCCGTCAGCACCCAGTCGAGCACGGTCGACCGTCCCGGATCGGACGGGCCGCCGGCCGCGGCCTCCGCCGTCCTTGCGCCCTCCGCCGTCCTTGCGCCCTCCGCGGCCTCCGCGGCCTCCGCCAGCGGCGTCCCGAGGAGCGGCTCCAGCGCGGCCGTGGCGATGTCGATGCGGACTCCGCTGGCGGCGGCAATGTGACCGAGGTCAGCGACAAGGCCGTCGCTGACGTCGATCATCGCGGTGGCGCCGGTGCGGGCGGCCTCCGGCCCGGCCCGGTACGGCGGCGCGGGGCGCAGGTGCGCGGCGACCAGTTCACGCAGCCTCGTTACCCCGGCCGTGAGGAGCGCCAGCCCGGCCGCTGAATGCCCCAGCGAACCAGCCACCGCCACTATGTCGCCCGGGCGGGCGCCGCCGCGCCGGACCGGGGAAAGACCGTCGAGGTCGCCGAGGGCCGTGACCGACACCACCACGGAATCCGCCGACGCCGTGTCGCCGCCGACCACGCCCGCCCCGGCCCGCTCCGCCTCGGCGGCCAGGCCGGACGCGAGATCAAGCGCCCACGACGCGGGCAGGGACCCCGGCAGCGCGACCGCGACAAGCAGCGCGGTCGGCACCGCGCCCATCGCGGCGATGTCGGCGAGGCTGCGCGCCGCGGCCTTCACGCCGACGTCGCGCGCCGATGACCAGGAGCGCCGGAAGTGCCGCCCTTCGAGCACGAGGTCGACCGCGGCGACCACGCTGCCCGACGGCGCCGACACGACCGCGGAGTCGTCACCGATCCCGACCGAGGCGCGGGGCCCGGCCGGCATCCGTGCCGCCAGCGCCCGGATAAGCCCGAATTCGCCGACCGAGCCGACTGTCTCAGCGATCCCCGTCTCCCCCCACTTGCCCCCAACTCGACGCACTTCGAAACATCCAGGCCGGAGCGCTATAGGTCTGGACCTCTAAGGTACCGTGGCACATCACGGGCAGTTGCCCTACTCTGCCCCCAGGAGGACGCCATGGTGCAGGCATACATCCTCGTCCAGACCGAGGTCGGCAAAGCCGCCGACGTGGCCGGGAAGATCGCGCAGATCTCCGGGGTCACGCAGGCGGAGGATGTCACCGGGCCTTATGACGTTATCGTCCGCGCCCAGGCGGAGAACGTGGATGAGCTCGGCAAGCTGGTGGCCGCGCATATCCAGTCGGTCGAGGGCATCACCCGGACGCTGACCTGCCCGGTCGTGCATATTTTAAGAGAACTGGCCTGACTGGCAGCCCAGCCTGACTGGCCGCGGACCTCAGCCCCCGGCGATGTTGCCGTCGGGCAGTTCGCCGGCGAGGGCCGTCGTGCGGAAGCCGGTGCCGAGCGCGAGCGCCGCCCGCAGGTCTTCCGGCGTGTCCACGTCGCGTCGCAGTCCGGCGATGCCGTCGAGCGAAAGCTCGAGAGCGCCCGTGATCGCGTGCCGTTTCCTGGACGGCCCGCCGTACTGGGGACAGAACGTGCCCCAGGGCGCCACCGCGTACATCGTCGTGCCCACGCCCGCCGCGTCCGGCACGAACGACGCGGCGTTCCCGGCGGCGGCCGCCGTGCCGGCCGCGCGCAGCGCCCGGCTCAGCTCGGCGGGCCGCAGCGCGGGCAGGTCGGCGGTCAGCGCGGCGATTCCCGCCCCTGGCCAGCGCCGGGAAGCCACGAGCGCACCATATGACAGCGCCTCGTTGAGCCCCGCACCCGGCGAATCCGGCACGACGACCGCGCCCAGCGCCGAGAGCCGCCGCTCCGCCACCGTGTCCGACGTCACGACGAGGAGGCGCGCGACGTCAGGGCACGAAAGCACGGCGGATACCGTATCTGACGCGAAGGCAAGCGCGAGCGACGGACGCCGCGGCCCGGCCAGCAGGGCGAGCCGCGACTTGGCCTGGGCTAGTACCTTGACTGGCATCACCACTGTCCAGGCGAACAGGGCAGACTCGGTCATGCAGGTATCCGCCGGCAGATTATGGAGCGCGACGTGCGATACGCGTACACGGAAAGGTCTCCCCGATGAGCAGGTCCTATTCGCCCACGTGGCGACTTATCTCGGTCATCGTGCTGCGCCCGCTGTTGCAAACGCTGATCAGGAACAAGTGGCAAGGCCGGGAGAACATTCCCCGCAAGGGCGGGATCATCATCGCCCCCAACCACATGTCCTACGTCGACTGGGGCACCGACGCCCTGTTCCTGCAGGCTTCGGGCCGCTACCCGACGTTCCTGATCAAGGATTCCGCGTTCAAGGTCAAGGGCATCGGCCCGTTCCTGCTCAAGGCGGGCCAGCTCCCGGTGCACCGCGGCCGGGCCGACGCCGCGCTCGTGCTGAAGGAGGCCGAGCAACGGCTCGCGGAGGGCGCGGCCGTGGTGATCTACCCGGAAGCGACCGCGACCCGCGACCCGGGGCTGTGGCCGATGGTCGCCAAGACCGGCGCCGCCCGGCTCGCCCTGGCCACCGGCGCGCCGGTCATCCCCGTCGCGCACTGGGGTACCTATGACATCCTCCCGTACGGCAGCAAGAAGGCGAAGCTCTTCCCCCGCAAGACCGTGCGTACCGTAGCCGGCCCGCCGGTCGACCTGTCGCAGTGGGCCGGCCAGCACACGTCGGCCAGGGCCCTGCGCGCCGCCACCACGGCGATCATGGCCGACATCACCAGGCTGGTCGCGGAGCTGCGGCAGGAGACGCCGCCCGCCGTCCCCTTCGACCCCAAGAACCCGCCATCCCAAGCGATCCAGGCTGACCCGCTAGGTACGGAGACCTCCGCCTCATGAAGGCGGCGGTCCTCGGCGCTGGCTCCTGGGGCACCACGTTCGCACAGGTGCTGAGCGACGCCGGGACGCAGACCGTGCTGCTGGCACGGGACACGGACACCGCGGCGGCGGTGCGCTCCGCGCACGAGAACCCGCGCTACCTGCCGGGCGTCAGGCTCAACCCGGCGCTGACCGCGGTCACCGACCCCAGGGCCGCGCTGGCGGACGCCGACCTCGTGGTGTTCGCGGTCCCGGCGCAGACGCTGCGTACCTGCCTGGCCAGCTGGGGGCCGCTTATCCCGCCCGGCGCGCTCCTCGTCAGCCTGATGAAGGGCATCGAGCTCGATACCTGCAAGCGGATGAGCGAGGTCATCCAAGAGGCGCTGGGCGTCCCCGCCTCCCGTGTGGCCGTCGTCTCCGGCCCGAACCTCGCCCGCGAGATCGCCGGCCGTCAGGTCGCGGCGTCGGTCGTGGCCTGCGCGGACGAAGCCAGCGCCCGGTTGCTGCAGAGCGCCTGCCATACCCCGTACTTCCGGCCGTACTGGAACACCGACGTCATCGGCTGCGAGCTGGGCGGCGCGGTGAAGAACATCATCGCGCTCGCGGTCGGCATCGCCGTCGCCCTCGGGCTCGGCGACAATACGAAGGCGACCCTGATCACCCGGGGGCTCGCGGAGATGGCGCGGCTCGGCGAGGTGATGGGGGCCGACCCGCGGACGTTCGCGGGGCTGGCGGGCATGGGCGACCTGGTCGCGACCTGCAGTTCGCCGCTGTCGCGGAACCGGACCTTCGGGCAGAACCTCGGGCTCGGCATGACATCCGAGCAGGCCGCGGCGGCCACGAACCAGACCGCCGAGGGCGTGACGTCCTACGCGCCGGTGCTCGAGCTCGCCCGCAAACACGGGGTAGAGATGCCGATAACACAGGTGGTCGCCGCGGTGATCGCCGGCGACTTGCCCGTCGGGGATGCCGCCGCTGTGCTAGCGTCCCGGTCAGCCAAGCCGGAATGGTATGGTGCCTGATCCGCCGCCCGATCGCCTCATGGAGCCGTATCCGTGGAAATAGCCCGCAGGCAGCTCGGCGAGAACACCAGGGCCGTGCACTTGCCGCCGCCGCCCGATGCCGGGCAGCGGCCGATCACGCCGCCGATCTACCGGACGGCGACGTTCACGTTCGGCAGCTCGGAAGAGTACGCGGCGGTACTGGGCGATCAGGTGCCCGGCTACAGCTACAGCCGGATCGACAATCCCACCGTGGACGCGTTCGCCCGGTCGATCGCCGCGCTGGAAGGCGCCAACCTGTCCCGCTGGCCGGCCGCGCAGGCATTCGCGTCCGGGATGGCCGCGATCAGCGGGGTGTTCTGGACTTATCTCAGAGCGGGCGCGCACGTCATCGCGTCCTCCGCCCTGTACGGGGGCACCTACAGCCTGCTGCGCAACGTGCTCACGCGCTTCGGCGTGGAGACGGACTTCGTGGACATCACCGACCTGGACGCCGTGCGCGCGGCGATGCGGCCGGCCACCAGGATCGTCTACGCGGAGACGATCGCCAACCCGACGACCACCGTGGCGCCGCTGCCCCAGCTCGCCGAGATCGCCCGCGCGGGCGGCGCGCTGCTCGTCGTCGACTCCACGCTCGCGCCGCCCGTAATCTGCCGCCCGCTCGAGCACGGCGCCGATCTCGTCGTGCACTCCGCGACCAAGTACATCGGCGGCCATTCGGACGTGACCGGCGGGGTCGTCACCGGTGAGATCGAGCTGATCAGCCAGATCCGCGCGACACGGGTGGACACCGGCGGTTCGCTGTCCCCCGACGACGCCTACCTGCTGCGCCGCGGCCTTGAGACGCTGCCGGTCCGGGTCCGCCGTCAGTGCGCGACCGCCTCCGTGTTCGCCGCCACGCTGGCCCGCCATCCCGCCGTCGCCTACGTCGACTACCCCGGGCTGCCCGCGCACCGCAGCCATGAGCAGGCACGGCGGATGTTCGACGCGGGCCCCGAGGGCGTGCGGTTCGGCGCGATCGTGACCGTCACGCCGTTCGGCGGCCGGGAAGCGGGACAGGCGTTCGCGGACAAGCTGCGCCTCGCGTCGGTGGCGGCGTCGCTGGGCGGCACGCACACCAAGGTGTCGCACGTGGCGTCGACCACGCACCGCCAGCTTGATGACCGGGCGCTCGCCGCGGCGGGCATCGACGCGGGCGCGGTGCGGTTTTCCATCGGCCTTGAAGACGCGGAAGACCTGGTGTCGGACGCGTATGCGGCACTCCAGTCACTCGGCGGATAAGGGCGTGGCGAGCCGTTCGCGGCGCTCAGCCACTACCATCGGGGGGCTAAAGCAAGGGAGGCAGTCGCGTGAGTGAGCGCAAGATCAGGGTCGCTGTCGTTTTCGGCGGCCGCAGCAGCGAGCACCCCGTGTCGTGCGCGAGCGCCGGGCTCGTGTTCGGCGCGATCGACACCGATCGCTACGACGTGGTCCCGATCGGCATCGCACGCGACGGACGCTGGGTGCTGACGTCGGGCGACCCCGCCCGCCTCACGCTGACCTCCGGTGCGGTGCCCTCGGTGGAGGCCATCGCGGAACCCGGCGTGTCCGTGGCCCCGCGCACCGAGCCGGGCGGCGCCGCGCTGACGATCACCGGCCCGGCGTCGTTGCCTCCCGACCTTGGCGAAGTGGACATCGTGCTGCCGTTGCTGCACGGCATGTACGGCGAGGACGGCACGCTGCAGGGCCTGCTCGAGATGACCGGCATCAGGTACGCGGGAGCGGGCGTGCTGGCCAGCGCGGCCGGCATGGACAAGGAGTACATGAAGCTGCTGTTCGCCGCGCGCGGCTTGCCGGTCGGCCCGTACGTCGTGGTCAGGGACCGGGACTGGACCGGCGGAGACGCCGAGCGCGCGAAGGTGCTCGACGAGGTCGCCGGCCTTGGCTGGCCCGTGTTCGTCAAGCCGGCCCGCGGGGGCTCCAGCATCGGCACGTCGCGGGCGGACGGCCCGGAGGACATCGAGGCCGCGATCGAGAACGCCCGCCAGCACGACCGCAAGGTGCTAGTCGAGGCGCTGGTCGCCGGGCCCGAGATCGAGTGCGCGGTGCTCGAGGGCACCGGCGGCGGGGCGCCCGAGGCGAGCCTGCCCGGCCAGGTGGTCGTGGACCCGCACTCCACATGGTACGACTTCGAGGCCAAGTACCTCGGCGCGGAGACCGGGATGGAGATCCCGGCGCCGATCCCGCCCGCGGATGCCGAGCGGATCAGGCAGCTTGCCTGCGCGGCGTTCGACGCGATCGGGTGCGAAGGGCTGGCCCGGGTCGACTTCTTCTACCCGCCTTCCGGGCAGATCCTGATCAACGAGATCAACACGATGCCGGGCATGACGCCGGCGTCGGGCTTCCCGCGGATGTGGCAGGCTACCGGGCTGCCGCTGCCCGCGCTGATCGACCGGATCATCACCACGGCGCTCCGCAAGCCCGCCGGCCCGCGTTTACACCTGCGTGCCCCGGAGCAGCGCGGGCGGCGGTGACGAAGCCCAAGGCCCCGCCCCGCCGCCTGTCGATTGCGCGGCTTAGTTACTTCTTCCTGCCGCCCTTGGCGGCGGGCTTGGCCGGGGCCTTGTCCCCGGAGTCGCCATTGACGAGGGCCTTGAAGTCCGCGCCCGCGCGGAACTTCGGCACAGAGGACGCGGCGACTTCGATCGGGGCGCCCGTGGCGGGGTTACGCGCTGTGCGCGCCGGCCGCTCGCTCTTCTCGAAGACGCCGAAGCCGGTGATGGCAACCTTGTCGCCGTCCGCCACAGCCGACTGAATGGTCTCCAGGACTGCGTTCAGCGCCTCGGTCGCGGACTTCTTGTCCCCCAGGCGACCCGAGAGCGCGTCGATCAGATCACGCTTGTTCATATTCACTCCTGCGTTCCCCCACGGGAGGCCGCGATTGTGGCTACCTGCCTGGACCGCGACCCCTGACCAGCCCGAAATTAGGCGATCGGGCGTGGCTACACAATAACCTC